>NZ_FOJJ01000037.1 GCF_900111775.1 Desulfuromonas acetexigens
CTACGGCGAATCATGAGTCACCCGGCCAAGCAGATCGATGAGCTACTGCCGGATCATTGGTTAGCCTCCCGGAAGAAGAATGCCGCATCGCAGACCGTCAAGCAAGATGGGCTGGGTTGACGGTTACCTTCATGCTCTTCTGGTCCAAACACAGCGCCGCCTCCCCCTGGGTCGGCTGGGAGCTGGAAACGGCCAAACAGGCCAAAGCCCGGGATCTCATCCAGATCCAGGCGCTGCAACCGGACCTGCCGCCACCCACGGGCTTCGAAGCCATCCACGGCAGCAGCGTCTATCTCTGGGTACGGGAGGGCAACGAAGCCGTGCGCAACCGGCCGCCGGCGTCATGAAGGGGAGATCTAGTCTCGCAAGACGCCTGTCGTATTGCCTCAAATCCGTAGGATGTGGTGAGCACAGCGAACCCCATCTGTCGGGGCAATTCAGAAGAGATGCGGTTCATTGCATTCACAGCATCCTACGAAACCAATGGAATTTCAGGAAGATAAAACGGTCAGCCGTTCGTCTCCGCCTCCAGAAGAAATTTGCGTAACTGCATTTCTTCCCGCATGACGTGAACAATTAAAACCACACCGTTTTCTTGACGGTAAAATATTCGGCATGGCCTGACAAAAACTTCACGATAAATCGAGTTGGGAATTTCGGGTGGAACATGGCCCGAATCCGGAAACTGCCCAAGCCGATCCACGGTTGAAAATATTTTTTTAACAAGTCCTGCAGCCGCTTCCGGCTTATCCAAAGCGATGTAATCCGCGATTTCTTCCAATTGATCCAGAGCGGGATCCGTCCATACTATTTCAGCCACTTCCGCATCCGCTCTTTGGCCTTCTCATGGGAGGTCGTCCTGCCCTCCAGAATTGCCCTTTCTCCCTTGGACAACCCTTCCAGCAGCGCGAGCCTGCGCTGCATGAATTCGTAATCCTGAACATCGACCAGGTAAGCTGACGGCTGACCATGTTCGGTAATCAATACAGCTTCCTTGCTCTCATGCAGATCGGCAAGGATTCTCGTCGCTTGACGCTTCAGATTGGTGACAAGCTCTACTTTCATGAGAGACCTCCTTCAAAGTGCTACTATAGTAGCACTCTCGTCGGTTTATGGCTACTCTTGCGAGACAAGGAGACCAATCTTGACGCCCAACGGTTCATGATAACCGGCGGCGACGCGAGGTATTGGTCACCACCGCAATTTGGTTTTGCTTTTCAATTTTGCACAGACGTATTTTCCGTCCGGTTGATTATATTGTTAGATTTCTTTTTGTTTTTAAATAAATATGTCAATAGATACAGAGTGTTAAAACAAAACATGATGCTAAAGAGTGTGATTGCTTTGCTGGTAGCTTCAATTGCTAAATCTACCGTTTTGTAGGCTCCATTTTGAGCTGTATAACTGAACTTGGCGATGCTTCTTAATTTCTCTATGTTCGTTTCATTTTTAATTATTTCTTCAAATTTGCTTGTTTTATCCGCGCTGAGCGAAAGAGAATTGTAACTTCCAAAATATGCATTCGAAAGACAAGCAATGCTTATTATAAGGAAAAAGATATTTGCAGCTAATAATAATTTTATGGGATTAGTGCTCATATTAAATTCTTTGAAATCTAACGGTTCATGATAACCGGCGGCGACGCGAATTTGCGTGACCCACCGCAATTTTGCTTTTCAATTTTGCACAGACGTATTTTCCGTCCGGTTGATTAAGTTGTTATACGCTTTTTGATAATTTTGTAATTGTCTCATATGTTAGGGCTTCTAATGGCCCTAGGAATGGTTCGACCTCTTCCTTTATTTTGGGATCAAATGGCAAATAGCCAAAGTTCTTATTCACTTTCAAATGAGCACATCGATGTCTTGCATGAACGATAGAATCAATGAACGAGATAAAGCCCTGTAATGCTTCCTCTTCGGTGGTGAATTCAAAAATTGAAGTGAACACATTTAATAGGTCTGAATTGGTTTTAAGTGTGTCTTTAATATGTTGTTTTTTATGTGTTGGTGGAAACTGACTCTCAAGTATCTTGAAAAATGCGATGAATTTTGCAATAGCGTTTTTTGTGTTTCTAGCTTCGTTGTGTTGAGTCACGAGTCGGAAATCAATTGAGTCTTCAGATTTTTTTGCAAATTTTTGGGAGTCAAATTTGGGGGGAGGGACTGCTTCAACCAAATTGACCACAACACTAAAAGGAGTGTCTCCAACTTCTTCTATTTCTTCAGGCGTTTCTGGCAACCTTTCGCAAACAAGCAGGCCTCCAAGCAACTTAAAGTCACCGTGATCAAAAGCTATTTTTTGGGAAATCATAAATGCCAAATGGTGAATGACTGGCTTGGCCTCGTCGTGTGTCAAAGGTAGCGTGATGTACAATGTCCCCGTTTGCTCGGCATTGGGGTTATTTTTTTCTTTGTCCGGTGATATGGAAATTTCTAATTCAAGATTTTCGGGCAAATTTTCTGCAATATTTACGTTAAGGCCATTTGCGGACCCTATAAATTTATGTTCTTTTTCAAAAACGAAGTCATTAGTTTGAAAATGAAAATGCCATTTTGTCTTCATTGATTTCTCATTTTTTGCGTATAACAATATTTAGACGGATCCGCATAAGATGCGGATTTTCGGCACTATGCCGTATAATGCTCCATTTTCGCATTTCAATAAAATCGACAAACTGCTGAAATCAAATCTATTCCTTCTTTATTCCGGCATATGGCGGCATCTTATGCGGATCCGGATAAGATACCATCAAAGCCCATCCACCGGGCTGCGAACCGCCGATGGACCCCGGTTCAGCACATGCGTGTAAATCATCGTCGTCTTGACATCACTATGGCCGAGAAGTTCTTGAACGGTGCGGATGTCGTAGCCTGCCTCCAGTAGGTGGGTCGCGAAGGAATGCCTGAACGTGTGGCAGGTTGCGCGACATAGGTGTTTTCGGTGCGGCGGCTGTAATGGCGGGCGCGTAGAGCTTGACGCAACTGGTCGAGCAGTTTGGGGGGATTTGTCGGGAGCGGCCTGGAAAGAGGGGAAGGGTCGGGCGGGCTGCTTCCGGGCTGGTGAGTCGTACCTTGCCTGGGCGTATGACTCTCTTGATTCGGCCGCCGGGTTTGATCGTCCATCAGCCCTCCTCGGCAGAAGATAACCCCATTGCATTGGAAGACGATAATCCGCATCGATGCAGCCCGTCAACCACAAAAAATTTCAACAGTGGCCCAAAAGGCGACGGATTTATTTCCCTGCTTCGCCCGTCCTTGGCTTCGCCGGGCGGTTAGAGACTTCGGATTCGAACACCAGATCCTCGCCCGTCTTGCGGTTGTCGTCGTGGCTTGGAACCGCCAATGGATGGGCGATTCCTCAGTCGCCGTCCCCGTCGGCGGTGGGCAGGCGCAGCAGGTAGAGGGTGACGCCGAGGGCGATCAGGGGGAGAAGGATTTGCAGCCAGAGGCGCTCGATGAGGAAAAACGTGGAGAGCAGGATGCTCGCCCAGACCAGCAGAATCGCCTTGACCTTGGCCTTGAGGGGCATGCCGGCGCCGGCGAGATAGGGGCGTACCAGGGGGCCGAGCTGCTCGTGTTCGACCAGCCAGGTATGGAAACGGTCGGAGCTGCGGGAAAAACAGGCCAGGGCCAAAAGCAGGAAGGGGACGGTGGGAAGGACCGGCAGAAAGAGGCCGAGAATCGCCAGGGCGACACTGAGCCAGCCGCAGGCGAAAAGGAGCCAGCGCAGGATGGAGGTGGAGCTGTTCTTTCCGGCGGGCGCGGCGCCCATGCTCAGGCCGGCTCCAGCCCGGCGAATTTGAGCAGCAGGGTTTTCGGCCCGACGCTGCGGAAGTAGACGGTCACCTTCTGTTTGTCGCCGCTCCCTTCCAGGCGACGCACGGTGCCGACGCCAAATTTGAGGTGGCGCACCTGCATGCCGATGCGCGGCCCCTCCTCGGCATCGGGGACGAGGCGGACCTCCTCCTCGAAGGGGAAGTCATCGTCATCGAAGGGGGCGGGGGCGATCTGCTCGAAGATCGAGGCGAGGTTGTGGCCGGCGGTCTTTTTCAGAGCCGGAGCCGGCTGATCGCGCAGGGCCGCAGGCGGAATCTCGCCGAGAAAGCGACTCGGCGGATTGAACTGGTAGTCGCCGTAGACCCGGCGGCGGCGGGCGTGGGTGAGATAGAGCTTCTCCATGGCCCGGGTCATGCCGACGTAGCACAGGCGCCGCTCCTCCTCGATCTCCGCCCCCCCTTCCGCCGCGCGCGAGTGGGGGAAAAGCCCCTCCTCCATGCCGGTCATGAAGACCACGGGGAACTCCAGTCCCTTGGCGGCGTGCAACGTCATCAGCGTCACCCGGTCGAGGCTGTTGTCGTAGCTGTCGAGGTCGGTGATCAGCGCCACCTGCTCCAGATAGTCGGCCAGCGTCCCCTCGCTGCCGTAGTGTTCCTCCATCCCCGCCAGCAGCTGTTCGAGGTTGTCCATCCGCCCCCGCGCCTCCTCGGTGCGCTCCTCCCGCAGCATCGGCCCGTAGCCGCTCTCGTCGATGATGACGGCGGTGAGCTGGGGATAGGGGAATTCCTCCAGCTTTTGCCGGAAACTTTCCATCAGCGTCACGAACTCCCCGACCCGGTTGGCCGCCGCCCCTTTGAGGGCGCCCCGCTCCAGGGCCAGGCGGCAGGCGGGAAGAAAGCCCCCGGCTTCGACTTCGAGGGCGGCGATGCGCTCGACGGTGGCGGCGCCGATCCCCCGGGGGGGGACATTGACGATGCGCCGGGCGGCGATGGCGTCGGCGGGATTGGTCAGCACCCGCAGGTAGGCGAGGATGTCCTTGATCTCCAGGCGCGAGTAGAACTTGACCCCGCCGAACATGACGTAGGGCAGCCCGCGGCCGCGCAGGGCCTCTTCGAGGGAACGGGACTGGGCGTTGGTGCGGTAGAAGACGGCGATGTCGCGGAGATGGCGGCCGCTCTCCTTGAGGCGGGCAATCTCGGCGGCGACGAAGCGGGCTTCTTCCAGGTCGTCGGGCAGGGCTTCGAGGGTGATCTTTTCGCCGGGGGGATTTTCCGTCCACAGCGTTTTCCCCTTGCGCCCAACATTCTTCGCCACCACTTCGCCGGCCGCTTCCAGGATGGTGCGGGTCGAGCGGTAGTTCTGTTCCAGACGAATCACCGTGCAGCCGGGGTAATCCCGCTCGAAACCGAGGATATTGCCGATCTCGGCGCCGCGCCAGGCGTAGATCGACTGGTCGTCGTCGCCGACCACGCAGAGGTTGCAATGAACCCCGGCCAACAGGTGGATGAGCCGGTACTGGACCTGGTTGGTGTCCTGGAATTCGTCGACGTGAATGTACTGGAACCGCTGGCGGTACTTGTGCAGCACCTCGGGATGGGCCTCGAAGAGACGCACGGCGAGCAGCAGCAGATCGCCGAAGTCGAGGGCATTGGCCTGTTGCAGCCGCTGCTGGTAACGGGCGTAGACCCGCGCCGTCAGTTCGCCGTAGAAGTCGCCGGTATCGAGCTGCTCGGGAAAGAGCCCCTTGTTTTTGGCGGCGTCGATAGCCCAGGCGGCGGCGCGGGCTTTCAGGGTCTTTTCCGGGATGTCGAGCTCAGTCAGCACCGCCTTGAGCAGGCGCTCCTGATCCTGATCGTCATAGATGGTGAAGTCGGAAGAATAACCGAGGACAGCGATCTCCCGCCGCAGGATGCGCACGCAAGTGGCGTGGAAGGTCGCCACCCAGGGGAGTTCCGAGGCGCCGAGGAGCCGCTCCAGGCGCGCCTTCATCTCGGCGGCGGCCTTGTTGGTGAAGGTCACGGCGAGGATCTGCCAGGGAGCGACGCCCTGTTGGCGGATCAGATGAGCGACCCGGTGGGTCAGGGTGCGGGTTTTGCCGGAACCAGCCCCAGCCAGCAGCAGCAGCGGCCCCTCGTGGTGAAGCACCGCCTGGCGCTGCGGGGGGTTCAATCCGGCAAGCAATTCATCCACCTTACTGGTCCTCCAGGGTGCGACTCATCAGCACCCGGTTGTAGGCCGAAACCATGTCCCGTCGCGAGATAATGCCGAGCAGTTGGCAGTGGGTCGCGCGGTCGACCACCGGCAGCTGCTCGATGTTACGGTAGCCGATCTTGCGCATCGCCTGGTCGAGATCCTCATCCGCATGGGCGGTGATGACCTTGGTCGTCGCCAATTCCTTGACCACCACCAGATCCATGAGGTCGCGCTCGAAAACTACCCCCATGAAATCCTGTACCGAGATGATGCCGGTCAGCTCCCCCTGCGCGTTGACCAGGGGGAAATTGGTATGCCGGGTGCGCTCAATGAATTGGGCGAACTGCCCCAGAGTCATGTTCTCGGGAATGCTGGCCACGTCGCGCACCATGACCTCGCCGACCCGGATCGACTTCATGATGTTGCGCTCTTTGCCTGCCTCGAGGTCGATGCCGGCCCGGGTCAGCTCGAAGGTTTCGAGACTGTCCTTTTTGAAGTGGCGAGCCGTCGCCGTGCCGATGACGCAGGTGAGCATGATCGGGATGATGACCTCATAGCTGTCGGTGATCTCGAAGAGTAGAAAGATCGCGGTCATCGGCGCGTGGGTTGCCGCCGCCAGAAAGGCGCCCATGCCGACCAGGGCGTAAGCGCCGGGGGTGATCCCCGCCATGGGGAAGAGTTTGGCCGCGAGATGGCCGAAAGCGCCGCCGCTCATGGCACCGATAAAGAGGTTGGGAGCGAAGAGACCGCCGGGCATCCCCGAGCCGAGGGTGATGGAGGTCGCCACGGCCTTGGCCAGAACCAGGCCCGCCAACAGGTACCAGGTCAGCGGTTGGCCGTCGCCGCCGCCCAAAAGGACGGTTTCGACGAACTCGTAGCCGTTGCCGAAAACCTGGGGGAAAGCCACGCCGATAAGGCCGACCACCAGCCCCCCCGCCGCCGGTTTGAGCAGGGGATGGATGGGAATGGCGGCGATACGATCCTTGATGCGAAAGTGGATATCGGTGAAGCCTGCCGCGAACACGCCGATGAGCAGGCCGAGCAGCACATAGAGACCGAATTCCCAGAAGCTCTGGACGACGTATTGGGGGGCGAAAAGTTCCGAAATATTGCCGAGCAGGGCGCGGGAGACGACGGTGGCCATGCCACTGGCGATGACGATGGAGGTGAAACTGGCGAGCTCGAAAGACGCGAGGAGGACGATTTCCTGAGCGAAGAAGACCCCGGCGATGGGAGCGTTGAAGGTAGCGGCAACCCCGGCGGCGGCGCCGCAGGCAACCAGTACCTTGAGCCGGTCGCCGCTCATCTTGAAGGCCTGGCCGAACTGGGAACCGATGGCGCCGCCGATCATGGCGATCGGTCCCTCCTGTCCGGCGCTGCCGCCGGAACCGATGGTCAGGGCGGCGCTGAAGCCGCGAGTGAAGATCGGCCGCAGACGCAGCTTGGCGCCACCGAGATTGACCCGCTCCAGAAAACCGGCAAAACCTCCCTTGAGATCCTGCCCGAACCAGTGCCAGAGGGGGATCAGCAGCAAGCCGCCGATGGCCGGTAAAAACATCACCGCAAAGCGCCGGGGGCTCCACTCATGCAGGCTGATGTCGAGCAGCCGTTCGCTCTGCTCGAACAATCCCCAATGCATGAACTCGATGGTCTGACGGAAGGCGTAGTTGCCCAAGCCACCGAGCACCCCGATGATTACCGCGAGGATGATGAGAAAAGTGTTTTCGCTGATATGAAAATAGGCGGGCAGCCCGGCCAGCGCATAACGCAGCCGCGCCCGCAGACGCTGTCCGAAAGCCAAATCCTTTTACTCCACGGTGACGCTTTTGGCCAGATTGCGGGGCTGATCGACGTCGGTTCCTTTGAGCACGGCGATGTGATAGGCGAGCAGTTGCAGGGGGACGGAGGTCAACACCGGCATCAGGTCGTCGACGATGCGGGGAATGACCAGCAGCGCGTCGGCCTTGTCGCACAGCCCCTCGGCGTCGGTGACGGCGATCACCCGTCCGGCCCGAGCCTGGACTTCTTCCATGTTGGAAACGACCTTTTCAAAGGTATCGTTCTCCGTGGCGATGACCACCACCGGCATCAGCTCGTCGATGAGGGCGATAGGGCCGTGTTTCATCTCGCCGGCGGGGTAGCCCTCGGCGTGGATGTAGGAAATTTCCTTGAGCTTGAGCGCCCCTTCGAGGGCGGCCGGATACTGGTTGCCGCGCCCCAGATAGAGAAAATCCCGGGCATTCATGAAGTCGCGGGCAATGGCCTCGATTTGCTCGTTGAGCTCCAGGGTCTCCTCGACCTTGCGCGGCAGGGTCGCCAGGGCGGTGGCGAACTCCCGCACCTGCTCCGCCGTCAGGGTGCCTCGCGCCCGGCCAAGACGCAGGGCAAAGAGGAAGAGGGCGACGAGTTGGGTG
Source organism: Desulfuromonas acetexigens (assembly GCF_900111775.1). Lineage (NCBI taxonomy): Bacteria > Pseudomonadati > Thermodesulfobacteriota > Desulfuromonadia > Desulfuromonadales > Trichloromonadaceae > Trichloromonas > Trichloromonas acetexigens. Next base: position 8,387 of record NZ_FOJJ01000037.1, read on the forward strand.
GTGAAGGCCTTGGTCGAGGCGACACCGATCTCCGGTCCGGCATGGGTATAGATGACGCCGTCGCACTCTCGGGGGATGGAGGATTCGACCACGTTGCAGACGGCCACGGCCCGGCCGCCCTTGCCCTTCGCCTCGCGCAGCGCCGCCAGGGTGTCGGCAGTCTCGCCGCTCTGACTGATGAGCACGGTCAGGGTGTTCGGCCCGATGATCGGATCGCGGTAGCGGAATTCGCTGGCGATGTCCACTTCGACGGGAATCCGGCAGTGTTTCTCAATCATGAACTTGCCGACCAGCCCGGCGTGCCAGGAGGTGCCGCAGGCGATGATGAAAATCTTCTCCAGCCCGCTCAGGTCGGCGTCGCTCAATTTGAGATCTTCGAGGTAGACATCCCCCTCTTCCTCGCGCAGGCGGCCGGCCAGGGTGTCGGTAATGGCCCGGGGCTGCTCGTGGATCTCCTTGAGCATGAAGTGCTTGTACCCCCCCTTCTCGGCCATGAGGGGGCTCCAAGTGATGGTCTTGGCGATCTTGGTCAGCGGCTTTCCGGCCAGATCGGTGAATTCCATGGCCGCGCCGGTGAAGACGACCATCTCGCCGTCTTCGAGGAAGATCATCTCGCGGGTATGGGAGAGCATCGCCGGAATGTCCGAGGCGACGAAATTCTCCCCCTGCCCCTGCCCAACCACCAGCGGCGAGCCGAGCTTGGCGGCAACCATCCTGTCCGGCTCCTGCTCACAGAGGATAGCGACGGCGTAGGCGCCGCGCACCTCGGCCAGGGCCTGGCGGACGGCGGTAACGAAATCGCCAGTGGACTTGTAATGTTCCTCGACCAAATGGGCGATAATCTCGGTGTCCGTCTCGGAACTGAAGCTGTGCCCCTGGCCCTTGAGTCGTTCCTTGAGGGACAGGTAGTTTTCGATAATGCCGTTATGCACCACCACGATCCCGCCGGCCTTGTGGGGATGGGCGTTCGTTTCGGAGGGCCGGCCGTGGGTCGCCCAACGGGTATGGCCGATCCCCCGGCTCCCCGTCAGCGGACGATCGCGCAAGAGATTTTCCAGGTTGATCAGCTTCCCCTGGGCGCGTCGGATCTCGATCTTGCCGTCATGCAGGGTGGCGATCCCGGCCGAGTCGTAGCCGCGATACTCCAGACGGCGCAGGCCGTCAAGGACGATGGGGGTAGCTTCCTGGGAACCGATATAGCCGACGATACCGCACATATATAAAAACCTCTGGAGATCAGTGATTGGTGATTGGTGATTGGCTGAGGCGAAAAGGCGCCGCTGCAAACCCCGGAATCATTTTTTCGTGTTTTTCTGCCGCAGTCGCCAGCCTTCGATGATCCGCTGCTCACAGCGCGACAGGGCCAGGGAATCGGGGGGGACATCCTTGGTGATGGTCGAGCCGGCGCCGATCAGGCTGTTGCGGCCAATGCGCACCGGCGCGACGAACTGGGTGTCGCTGCCGACGAAGACGTCATCCTCGATGATCGTTTTGTGTTTGTTGACGCCGTCGTAGTTGCAGGTGATGGTACCGCAGCCGATGTTGACGTTGCGGCCGACCTCGGCGTCGCCGATGTAGGTCAGATGGCTGGCCTGGGCCTTTTCCGCCAGGATGGCCTTTTTGGTTTCTACGAAGTTGCCGAGCTTGTTGTGCCCGGCGAGGACCGTGCCCGGGCGCAGATGGGCCATCGGGCCGATGGCGCAGCACGGGCCGAGGGTCGACTCGGCCAGGACCGAACCGGCCTTGAGATGGGCGTGCTCGCCGATGACGCAATCGCTGACGATGACCCCCGGTTCGACGATGCAGTTGCCGCCCAAGCGGGTGACGCCGCGCAGATGGACATTGGGATGGATGACGCAGTCCGGGGCGATCTCTACTGAGGTGTCGATATAGGTGGTGTCCGGATCGATGAGGGTGACGCCGGCGCGCATGTGCGCCTCGTTGATACGCCGCCGCAGGATGGCATTGGCCTCGGCCAGCTGCACGCGGTCGTTGATCCCCATCGGCTCATCGGCGTCGGTCACCGCCAGGGCCCGCACCGCCAGCCCCTGGGCGCGGGCGATCTCGAGCACGTCGGTCAGATAGTATTCCCCCTGGGCGTTGTCGCGGCCGACGGAGCGCAGCGCTTCGAAAACCAGCGGCGCCTGAAAAGCGTAGATACCCGTATTGATCTCGTGGATGGCCTTCTCCTTGGCGGAGGCGTCCTTCTCTTCGACGATGCGCAGCACCGCCTCGCCGTCACGGACAATGCGCCCGTAGCCGTGGGGATTGGCCATCTCGGCGGTAAGGACGGTGACCGCCGCCTGCTGTTCGGCATGGTAGGCAAGAAGGCGCTCCAGGGTCTGGCGACGCAAGAGCGGCACGTCGCCGCACAAGAGAAGCAGGGTGCCGGAAAAGTCGCGTAGTTCGTCGGCGGCGCAGAGCAGGGCATGGCCGGTGCCGAGCTGCTCGGCCTGCACGGCAAAGCTCACCGGCTGATCCACAAGCGCCCGGCGTACCTCTTCGGCGCCGTGGCCGACGACCAGCACCGTCTTCTCACAGTGCAGTTCCCGGCAGAGGCGGATGGGGAAATTGACCATCGGCTCGCCGGCCACCGGGTGCAACACCTTGGGCAAGGCCGATTTCATCCGCGTCCCCTGCCCCGCCGCGAGAATGACCGCCGCCAACTGTTGTCCGCTCATAAACCCTCCTGAAAATGGGCGTGGTAAAAGATGATTAGTATCATGGAAAGACCCCATGGAGTCAAGGCCCGTGGGCTCGTCCCCGCCCTTTGCGCGCCGCCTTTTTTTTTGCATTGCCGCTAGGAGTTCAGTATAGTTCGGACATTGGAGGGACTTTGCAATGAATGATCGTTTGCTGATTCTGCGGGATCTGGGGGAAATCGAGCAAGAGCTCAAGGAGCTGGTCATCCTCTACGAACAGTATTTCGCCGGCGTGGAAAAACGCGAGCCGCTCAAGCAGCGCGAACACCTGGCCCGCCGTCTGCGCCATTTCGTCAATCGCCGCATCATTCAGACCGACGCCCGCTTCCGCTACCAGACCCTGGCTGCGCGCTATCACAGCTACTCCAGCCATTGGGATCGCATCCTGCGCCTCATCGACGAAGGCCGCTACGACCGGCATACCGCCAAACTCAAGAACGCGTCGTCGCTCGCGGAGGAACCGATCCCGACGGCAACGGCGGCCGACCCCGGGGATAAAATCTACCAGGATCTTCTCGCCGCCCGTCAAAGCTGCGGCATTGCCGGCCCGCCCCCCGATCCTCGTCAGGTCAAACTCTTTCTTGAAAACCAGAGGGACAAGATCCGTGAGAAATTCGGCGACCGGGCAGTAGAGTTCCGCGTCGAAATCGAAGACGGAAAGCCGAAAATCAAGGTCCGCGCGAAAAAATAGCGGCCTCGCGCCCGGGAGGGGCTTGACCCATGCATATCCTGCTGCCGACCCTGCATGTCCGCCCGTCGCCCCAGGCCGTCCCCCTGGCGGCCGCCTGCCTGAAAGCGGCGCTGCCGGAAGAGTCCCGCCGCCGCGCCTCCCTGCTCGACCTCTACCCCCGCCAAAGCGATGCCGAGATGCTGGCGGCGATCCTCGCCGCCGCCCCCGATCTGGTCGCTTTTCCCCTCTACGTCTGGAACCGGCGCCGGCTTCTCGCCCTGGCCCGGCAACTGCGTCAGGCCCGCCCCGACCTCATCCTCGTCGCCGGCGGCCCGGAAGTCATGGCCGACAGCGCCCGGGTGCACGCGGAAGGGGTCTTCGATTATCTCATCGGCGGCGAAGGGGAGGAAACGTTCGCTACCCTCGTCGCGCGCCTGGACCGGGGGGAGAAGCCGAGCCCGACGGACCCCCTGACCGCATCGCCACCGCCGCCGGAGGAGCTCCCCTCCCCCTGGTTGAGCGGCGCGCTGATCCCCAGCGAAGGCGGCGGCGTCCTCTGGGAAACCTCCCGGGGTTGCCCCTTTGCCTGCGCCTTCTGTTTCGATTCCCGCGGCACTCGCGGAATGCGCCCGCTGCCCATGGCGCGCCTGGAGGCGGAACTCGACCTCTTCGTCCGCCACCGGGCCGGCCAGATCTGGATTCTCGACTCGACCTTCAACCATCCCCCCGAGCGCGGCAAAGAGCTTCTACGCCTGCTCGCCCGCAAAGCGCCCCACATCCACGTGCACCTGGAAGCCAAGGCCGACTTTCTCGACCGGGAAACGGCCCGGTTGCTGGGGCAGCTCTCCTGCTCGGTGCAGGTCGGCCTGCAATCGGCCCGGCCTGAGGTGCTGCGACGTATCCACCGGAACTTCGAGCCGCGGGAGTTCGCCCGCAAGATCCAGCTGCTGAACCAGGCCGGCGTCACATTCGGCTTCGATCTCATCTACGGCCTGCCCGGCGACGATTATGCCGGGTTCCGGCAGAGCCTCGACTTCGCCCTGGAACTGACCCCCAACCATCTCGACATCTTCCCCCTGGCGGTGCTGCCCGGCACCGAACTGCACCGGGATGCCATCGAGTTGGGACTGCGGGCGCAGACCGAGCCCCCTTACGAAATCCTCGAAAGTCCCTCCTGCAGCGCCGCTGAGATCGAGGCCTGCCGGCTGCTCGCCGCCGCCGTCGATCTCTTCTACAACACCGGCCGCGCCGTCGCCTTCTTTTCCGCCCTGCTCCGGGTTCCCGGGTGGAAGGGTTCGGATTTTCTTCTCGATTTTGCCGACTGGGCGCTGACCGTCGCGAAAATCCCCCGCGAACGCTTTCTCGATGGCGAATCCTGGCAGGCCGCCGACATTCTTGAGCTTCAGGAGGGCTACCTCAGCCATCTGTTCAAAAAACTGGAACGCCCCGACCTGCTGCCGGCGGCGCTCGATCTTCTCCGCTACCATTTCCATTACGCGGAAACCCTGCTCGGCCCGGAAACCCTGCCGAGTCCCCCCGAAGAGCTGCGGAATCTCGACCCCTGGCTCGCCCCCCTAAGGCTTGCCGAGGGGGTGCGGCTGGTGCACTTCTCTTACGAGATCCTTGATCTGCTGGAGATGGAAGATTCCGAACTGGAGGAAGTCGCTCTCCTCTTCCGGCCGGTGGGGTCGGTGGCGGTCTTTCTGCGGCGGGGCGAAGAGGTGCTGTGCGAATCGCTGGAAGAGGATTTTCTGACCCTGCTCTCTGGCTGCGACGGCCGGCGCTCGCCGGAAGAGATTTTCGCCGGCACGGTCATCCGCGCCGAAGGGGAGGAGATCGTCCGCTTCGCCCTGGCGGAAGGCTTTCTGCTTCCGGCCCCCTGAAAGAAAAAAGGAACCCCTCCTCTCAACGAAAGGGTTCCTTGGGTAAAAAGTGTTTATCCCCGCTGAAAACTCAGGCGGCGTTGAGTCGTTTCTGATAGCGGGGACGCTCGGCGAGTAGCGCGATGATCTCCCGCACCTCGGGAATCCGCCCCGCCACCCGTACGCAGTCATCAACGACCAATGCCGGCGAAACGTAGACCCGATGATCGATCATTTTCCGCCGGTCACGGAAGAGATGTACTTCCGCTTCGACCCCCGTCTCAGCCAGAGCCTGACGGACATTCTCCAGGGTTTTTTCACAGCGCTTGCCACTTTCCGGTTTGCCAAGAATATCGATTCTCATAAATGGCCTCCTTCCGGCTTTGGCGGCATCAATTTATGACCTTGTTAGTCATAATATCCCCTTCCGCCAGAATTTTCAATGGATTTACAACAGTTTTCAGGGTTTCGGGGGCGGCGCGGTCGTGCCGTAAACGGCCTTCAGCGCTCGCCGTACCCGCGCCGCGAGGCGCACGGGGTTGATCGGTTTGGCGACAAAATCGAAATAACCGGCATCGAGCAGCTTCGCTTCTTCTTCCGCCGAAGACTTGGAGGAGAGAGCGATGACCGGAATTCTGGTGGTTTGGTTGTTGGCCTGCAGAGCCCGGAACATCTCGAACCCATCCATGCGCGGCATGATGGTATCGGAAATGATCAGATGGGGATGACGCTGACAGGCCGTCTTCAAACCATCGGCACCGTTGGTGGCTTCGATCGTCTCGTACCCTTCTTTCCTGAGGGCGGCGATGACCGCCGAGCGCACCAGCTCCTGATCATCCACCACCAGGATCGTCCACCAATCGGATTCAGGCTCTTTCGACTCGCTGGGCGCGCCGCCAAGATAGTGCTGATGCACGGCCGCCTGGATCTCCGCCGGAGTAGTCACGCAGGGGACAACCCGCAAGCCGGTCCGGAAGGAGATATCGTCGATGGTGTCCATGTCGAGGGGATTGACCATCGCCAGAAACAAGGTTTTCTGGTCGAGCTTGAGGGGAAACAGGTTCTTTTTCAGCGCGATTTCGCTGCTGAAAAGCGCCAGCACCTCTTTGGGGAAGCTGTAGCCGGCCAGGTTCTGCACGGTGCGGAAGTCAAACTGCCGGGCCAGAGCGACGGCGGTGTCCTTCTCGGTTACCACCCCCATCTCCTCAAGCACCTGCCCGAGACGCTTACTGCTGCCGCGCTGCTTTTCCAGGGCGAGTTGCAGGACCGGTTCGGTGACGACCTTGGCTTCGAGCAGAATCTCCCCAAAGCGCTTGCGTTTGTTCATTCTTCCCCCGATGTAGTGGCTGACTTAAGACTGCAACAGTCTTTTATGCAAATTGCGCTCCCAACCCCGCCAACCCCATAAAAAAAGGGAACAGACCGCTCGATTGAGCCATCTGTTCCCTTTTCACAAGCCTTGGGTCGGAAAGAAATCCTTATCCGGCGTCCTCCGCTTGCGCCGGGTTGACCTGGATCACGGTCAATTCATCCCCCTGCAGATCGACGGTCAAGGTCGCGCCGTCACGGATATCCCCGGCGATCAGCGCCCGTCCGATGCGGGTTTCCAGCTGATGCTGGAGGTAACGCTTGAGCGGCCGGGCACCGTAGACCGGATCGTAAGCGTTTTTGGCGATGAACTCCACCGCCGCTTCGGTGAGTTCCAGCCCGATGCGGCGGGCGGCCAACCGCTTGCGCAGATCGCCGACCAGCAGCCCGACGATGGCCTTGATCTCGTTAAGTGTCAAAACTTTGAAGAGAACGATGTCATCGATCCGATTCAGAAACTCCGGCCGAAACTCGCGGCGCAGTTCGGCCATTACGTTCTTTCGCGCCCCTTCGGTGATTTGACCGTCGGCGCCGAGCCCGTCGAGAAGGTGCGGCGAGCCGATATTCGAGGTCAGGATAATGACGGTATTCTTGAAATCGACGGTGCGCCCCTGGCTGTCGGTGATGCGGCCGTCATCGAGCACCTGCAAAAGGACGTTGAAGACGTCGTGATGAGCCTTTTCGATCTCGTCGAAGAGGATCACCGCGTAGGGCTTGCGCCGCACCGCCTCGGTCAACTGCCCCCCTTCTTCGTAGCCGACGTAGCCGGGGGGCGCGCCGATCAAGCGGCTGACCGCGTGTTTTTCCATATACTCGGACATGTCGATGCGCACCATGTTGTCCTGGCTGTCGAAGAGGGTCTCGGCCAGGGCGCGGGCCAGCTCGGTCTTGCCGACCCCGGTCGGACCGAGGAAGATGAAGGAGCCGATGGGACGGCGCGGGTCCTTGATCCCGGCGCGGGCGCGGATGACCGCGTCGGCCACCAGTTGCACCGCCTCGTCCTGGCCGACCACCCGCTGATGCAGCACCTGGTCGAGCTTGAGCAGTTTTTCCCGCTCCCCTTCCACCAGCCGGGTCACCGGGATGCCGGTCCAGCGGGCGACGATCCCGGCGATCTCCTCGTCGGTCACCGCCTCGCGCAACAGCCGGTTGCCCGCCCCCTCCCCGGCGAGCAGCTTCTCTTTTTCGTGCAGCTCCCGTTCCAGTTGCGGCAAGCGGCCGTGCTTGAGCTCGGCGGCGCGGTTGAGATCGTAATTGCGTTCGGCCCGCTCGATCTCCTGGCGGGTCTTCTCGATCTCCTCGCGCAGCCCCTGCACGGTCTTGATCGCCCCCTTCTCCCCCTCCCACTGGGATTTGAGGGTCTCGGCCCGCTCCTTGAGCCCGGCCAGTTCCTGCCGCAGAGTCTCCAGACGGGCGAGACTGGCGGCGTCCTTCTCCTTGGTCAGGGCCGCTTCCTCGATCTCCAGCTGCATGACCCGCCGGGTGACCTCGTCGAGATCGCTCGGCAACGAGTCGATCTCGGTGCGGATCATGGCGCAGGCTTCATCGACCAGGTCGATGGCCTTGTCTGGCAGAAAGCGGTCGGAGATGTAGCGATCGCTCAGAGTCGCCGCCGCCACCAGGGCATTATCGTGAATGCGTACCCCATGATGGACCTCGAAGCGCTCTTTAAGGCCACGCAGAATGCTGACCGTGTCCTCCACCGTCGGCTGCTCGACCAGAATCGGCTGGAAGCGTCGCTCCAGGGCCGCATCCTTCTCGATGTACTTCCGATATTCGTCGAGGGTGGTGGCGCCGATGCAGTGCAGTTCGCCCCGGGCCAGCATCGGCTTGAGCATGTTGCCGGCGTCCATGGAGCCTTCAGCCTTTCCGGCGCCGACGATGTTATGCAGCTCGTCGATGAAGAGCAGGATGCGCCCCTCGCTGTTGCGGATCTCGGTCAGCACCGCCTTGAGCCGCTCCTCGAACTCGCCGCGATACTTGGCCCCGGCCACCAGCGCGCCCATGTCGAGGGCGAAAATGGTCTTGTTCTTCAGCCCCTCGGGGACGTCGCCGCGGACGATGCGCTGGGCCAATCCTTCGACGATAGCGGTCTTGCCGACCCCCGGCTCGCCGATGAGCACCGGGTTGTTCTTGGTCTTGCGCGAGAGAATGCGGATGGTGCGACGGATTTCGCTGTCGCGGCCGATGACCGGATCGAGCTTCCCCTTCTGGACCGCCTTGACCAGATCGATGCCGTATTTCTCCAGCGCCTCGTAGGTTCCTTCCGGATCGGGGCTGGTCACCCGCTGGTGACCGCGCATCTCCGACAGGGCCTTGAGCAGACGATCCCGATCGATGCCGAACTCCCGGAAGAGGCGCCCGGCGGCGGTCGCCGAGCCTTCTTCGACCAGCGCCAGCAGCAGGTGCTCGACGCTGACATATTCATCCTTGAGATGGCGGGCTTCCTCCTCGGCCTTGACCAGCAGCCGGTTGAAACGCTGCGAGACGTAGATTTTCCCCGCTTCCATCCCGCCACCAGAGGCGCTGGGACGTTTTTCCAGCTCCTTCTTCAGGGCGCGGGACAAGGCTTCCGGCTCCACCCCCAGCTTTTGCAGCACCCGGGGAACGAGCCCCTCGGGCTGTTCGAGCAGCGCCGCCAGCAGGTGTTCGCCGTCGACCTCCACATGGCCGAGGCGGGTGGCCTTGCTCTGGGCGGCCTGGATGGCTTCCTGGGTTTTGACGGTCAGTTTGTTGATATCCATATTTTTTCTCCTGGCGGCTCGTGTTCTTTTTCGTTTCCCGGTTTCAAGTATAGCGAGCATTCAATGAAAAGGGCCGGGTTGCGAGCCCGGCCCCGATTTCGTCCTTAGTGGACGGTGACTTCGATGCGGCGCGGTTTGGCGGAAGCCGCCTTCGGCAGCCGCAGGGTAAGGACGCCGTCCTTGAGTTCGGCGGCCGTCTGGTTCAGATCGAGGTTCTCCGGCAGATGGAAGCGGCGATAGAAGCCTTTGCCGCCGAATTCGCGGTACAGAGCCCCTTCCTCGGCGCGTTCGAGGCGCCCTTCGATGGTCAGCACCTGCCGGTCGATGCCCAGTTCCAGTTGTTCCTTGCTCACCCCCGGCAAATCCGCCACCAGGGTCAGGGCGTCATCGTTCTCGAAGATGTCGACGGCGGGAGCGATCATGGCGGCGCGGTCCTTATCCGCGACGGCCGGTGTGTTTTCTTTATGAAGAGTGATTTCGTTGTTTTTCATGGCGTATCTCCTGTTCATGATATTTCGTTATGGTCCCGATCAGCGCTTCAGTTGGCCTGCACCTCGATGCGTTTCGGCAGTACGCTGGCGGCTTTCGGCAGGGTCACGGTCAAGAGCCCGTCCTTGTAGTCGGCGCGCACCTTGTCGCCATCAATTTCCGCCGGGATGTCGATGGAGCGCATGAACTTTCCGAAACCACGCTCCCGGCGATGCCAGGTTCCCTGTCCCTCGGCGGGCGCCTTGCGCTCACCGGAGAGGGTCAGCGTCCCCTTGAGGATCGTCATTTCCAGTTCTTTGGGATCGATACCCGGCAGCTGCGCCTCAAGGAGGTAGGCATCCTGATTCTCGCGCAGGTTGATGCGCGGATAGCCGCGATAGGCGGAGCCCGGAACGAGCGGTCGACCGAAGCCGAGATCACGGAACACCTGGTCCATTTCGCGAGTGAAGCTGTCCATTTCCTTGAAGAGATCGAATCCTGTCATAGCCTTCCTCCTGTTTCCTTTCCCCGTGGGGGGAGTAATGGTTGTCATAAAGAGTCGCGCGGCGTCATGCCTTGCACTTATCCCTGATACAACGGTCATGCCAAATTTATATCTAAATAAATTCGGGATGTTAGACATATCCAAATGGATTACTTGATCACCTGCGACGTCGCACCAAATGTCGCAACTGTCGCCTGCGACGTCGCACTGAAAACAGCGAGGCCGGACTCTCTTCTGCAGAATCCGGCCTCGGTTAAGCAACGGGGAAATACGAGAGACGAGTGACTAGCGGCGCCCTCCCTGGGCATGACACGAGGAGCAGACCCGGAAATCCTTGAAAACGAAAAGCCCGTCGTCATTCAAGAGCAGTTGGTGGCAATCGAGACACTTCTTTCCCTTGCTTGCAACCAGCAGATGGTGGCGGGTCGGATTGTCGATCGCGCTATTGCGACTGGACAGTAGCGCCGGATCGACAGCACCGCCGTGACAGCCGAGACAATCCTCGTTGCTGCCGATATGACCGAAATAGGGAGCTTCGCCGCCGGGGGTGATGACCCCGTCGCCGTTGGTATCGGCCTGGATGTTGTGGATGGAAAGGGGCGCGTGACACTGCTCGCAGGCGCGAATCGCCAGAGCCGGCTCGGCCAGGGGATTGTGGCACCAGTAGCATCCCCCCGGCTGGGCATAGAAACCCGTTTCGTGGTGGGTTTCCATGTTGGTCGAGATCGGTTCGCCACTGGCGAAATCCGTCCCCCAGTCGTGGCAGAAACGGCAGGAGCCCTGCCCTTCCGCCCCGGTGCCGCGGCTGGGCAGGGGGGTGACCATGGTCGCGGCGTAGCTGGGAACATAGTGACCGTCGTCCCGGTTCTGCACCATCGAGCCGTGGCAGTCGACACAGTCCCCGGCCAAGGCGCTGTCGGCGAGGTGATGCACCGAGGCGACCCCCGGCTGCTGCTCATGGCATTCGAGACAGCCGACGACGAAAATCCCTTGGTTAACGAGCACCGGGTTATGGCAGGAATAGCAGGTCAAGCCCTCGTCGGCGGCCAGGGTATGGTGCAGGGTGCCGATATTGCCACCATGACAGGCCCGGCAGCCGGCTTCATCCAGGTCGTTGAAGACCGCGTCGAAAAGACCGAGATCCTGCCGTACCGGCGGCGGGGTCTCGGCACCGACGGACAGGGGCAGGGAAAGAAGGACGAGAAAGAACCCGAGAATCGGCAGGACGAACTTGTTCATTTGCGACACCTCCGTAGTTGAAATTTTCTAATGTCGAAAACTACAGCCCGATCACCGGGGTGTCAATGGATTTAATCTCAATTCTCTAATTCGTTCTCGGCCTTATTCCGACGAGGACGAATCCGTGGGCGCTTCCCGCAACTGCCGTTGCAGCCGCCAGGCCAGGACACCAACCAGCACGACGCCGAGGCCGAGCACACCCCAGAGCGTCAGCGTCCGCCAGGACGGCGACGACCGCCGTGGCAGCAAACGCTCCGGACCGCCCAGGGTGACGACATCACCGGGGACGAGGCGTTCCGGCGCCGGAACGCCTGCTCCGGCGATTTCGGCGCTGTGCAACAGTTCGGCGCCGGCGGTTGGGGGGGAGTTCAGGTTGGCGTTGCCGTAAGCGAGCAGGAAGGGTCCGGTGCCGCGCACCAGAAAGCACAGACGATCGGGCCGCCAGCCGAATTCCAGACGGGCCCCGGCGAGACCGTCATCGGAGCGCAAAAACCAGTAGCGGTCGCGGGACGCGGTCAGCGGCAGTTCCGCGCTGACCAGTTCCCGCTCACCAAAACGCAGCCGGTAAACCAGCGCCTCGGCGCGATGACGCCCCGGCCCTTCGGGATTTGCTCCGGAGGAGAGGCGCAGGCGCGCCAGATTGTTGGCTTCGGCGAAGGTCACGCGCAGAGCGGCGACGGGGAGGCGCCCACCGAGATCGACCCGCGACAGCCCCGGCGTCTCCGCCAACGGGGTCGCCGTCACCGGCAACCACTGGCGAATCTCCGGCAGGGTGGCGTGACTGGGGCGCGCCGAGGCGACCACCCGCGCCGGTTCGAGCAGCGGTGCGCTCCCGCTCCAGCGCAGACGCAGATACCGTCCCGGCGCCGTCGGCAGGTCGATGCGCCGGTGCTCCAGGCGCCGCCCCTGATAGTCGAGGCGGGCGAGGACAACGCGGGTCAGCGGTCGCCAATCCTTCAACTGGTCGCTCGTCGCCACCTCGACTTCGCCGAAAAAGTCGCCGCCATCCTCCCAATCCAACTCCACCTGAGCGACGGAAAAATCCAATCCGCCCAGATCGAGCAGATAACCGGAAACAGGCACCTTCGTAGTCGGTTCCGCCTGAGAACGGGTCTGAATCTCCACCCGCCAGTCGCCGGGAGCCTCGGCGACGCGCACCGCCAGGGCCTCGTCGGCGTCATCGGCGGCACGCAAGGGGAAGAAGGGAACGGCCCGCGCCGCGCCGGGGGTCTCCGTCACGACCGCCTCGGGCCCGCGCAGCAGATGCGGCACTTCCTCGCCGGCGCTGTTGAAGACCCGCAGATCTCCGAGATCGGCCCGGGTCAGGGTGTGATAGACCGCCAGCGGCAGTTCCACCTCGGCGAAGGGCGTGGCGCCGCTCGGTGTCAGCGGCAGGCCGTAGGCGAAATCCTCGGGCAGACTCCGGCCGTAAGCCGGGGCGCCAACGACGAAGCAGAGCAGCACGGCGATCAGCAAAGGCTTCATGAATCCTCCCGATCCCGGTCCGCCCGTCCCGGCAGCGGCGCCAGATAGCCGACGGCCAGGCAGAGGAGGCCGACGCCGATAAAGGAAACGATCCGCTCCACGGTACTGGTCCGGGCCAGATCGAAGATAAAGAGTTTGACCATGACCACCCCGATCAGCCCGGCGCCGGTCCACCACAGGGTTCGCAGCCCCTTGCGCGCCGCCCAGAGCATCACCGCCAGGGCGCTCAGGGTCCAGAAGATGGAGAAGGAGGTCTGCGCCAGATCGGAGGCGAGCAGCGCCCGCGGACGGAAGGGCACCTCCCCCCAGTGGTGGAGGGTGCGGACGAGCATGGCGTTGAGCCAGAAGAAGGCCGTCGCCCCGGCGAGGATAATCCGCGGGCGCCGCCGCATTCCCAGCGGCTCAAGGCCGAGCCGCGTCGTCAGGGTCAGGCTCCAGAAGGCAACCGCCAGCAGCACCAACGCCTGCGCCAGATCGAAGGGGTTGAGCAGGGGCAGGTAGGGGAGCGGCCAGGGATCGCCGGGGCTGAAAAGGTTCGCCCCCAGGGTGCCGAGCCAGAGATAGCCGACGATCGGCAGCAACCCCGGATAGAGATAGTCCCGGCGGAAGGAAGAAAGCGGCCAGCGCGGGGAATTCCACAGCCGGCAGAGGCCGAGGACGAAGGCCGACGGGAGGATGCCAAGCACCGCCAGAAACCAGGTACCGGCGCCGCCTACGCCATGATCGGTCCACCAGGCCGCCTCCCAGGTGACGAGCAGGATTAGCAGCCAGAGCAGGCCGAGATGGGGATAGCGCAGATAGGCGGCGACAGCGATCCGCTCATCCCGATAGAGCAGCAGATAGTGGAGGAGCAGGGCCAGGGGCCAGGCGAGAAAGCCGCCGTGGAGCGACGGTGGACCGTGAAATTCCAACGCCGTGAAGAGCAGTACCAGCGCCATGACCGGCACCAGACCAAGGTAGACCCGGCGTAGGTACGGCCAATCGAGCCGCGCCCCAAGCCAAAAGGCGGCTCCGGCGGAGAGGGCGCAGAAAGTCAGGGCCTGGGCGGGACGCAGGGCAAAGGGGGCGAAGCGGCCGATTTCATGAAGTCCGGCGCCGAACCACCAGCACAGCCCCCAGGCTAGCGTCAGGAGGCTCTCCAGCATCGACGTCGGAAACTCCCCGGCCCGCCGCCACAGACACCAGGCGCTGAAAAGCCCGGCCAAGGCGACGAGCAGCGCGCCAAGGCAGAGGCCGTTGAGGACCGGCAGGCCGGTCACCGTTCCCGGCAACGCCGTCAGGAAGGAAGCGCCGGCCAGCACCTGAAGAATCAGGCCGAAGATCCGGGGCGTGCGACGCTGCTGCTTGAGGGCGATCCAGACCAGCGCCGCTCCCTCCAGCGCCCAGGCCGCCGAGGTCCAGCGCCCGTCCAGGGCCAGGGGGATGGCCACTGTGGCGAAGACGACGCCGGTGGCGAGAAAGGCCTCGATCAGGGTGCGCAGGGCGGGCTGTCCCTGCCGCCACAGCCGCCAGGCTAGGCCGACATAGATCAGCCCTAGGGCCAGGGCCGACCAGGCCAGGCCGTAAGCGTAGGGCCGGACCAGCACCGCCTGCAGGGCGAAGGCGACGATCGGCGTGCCGAAAACCAGGGTACCGTCGATGTAGCCCTTGAGGTTGAGCGGCTGGTTGCGGGCGAAAAGGAGGCCGAGGGCGAGATAGAAGAGGAAAAAGAGGATCAGGAAGGGCTCGGTGGTGGCGAACATCTCCGGCCGGTAGTTGCCCGCGCCCCAGAGAGCGCCGATGCCGAAGGTGAAGAAAAATCCGAGCAGGTTCAGTTCCCGCCAAGAACGATGACGGGCGGTATAAAGAATGCCGACATTGAGCAGGGCGTAATAGCTGAAAAGGAGCACATGGCTGCCGCCGCCGGTGGAGGTCAGCACTGGCGCCAGAAAACCGCCGACGATGCCGAGCACCGCCAGCACCCGGGCGTTCTGGGCGATGGCCAGAGTCGCCGAGGCGATGGCGAGAACGATCAGCAACGGCAGGGCGAACCCGGCCGGGAACAGCTGGTAAAGCTTCATCGCCGCGAAGATCGCCAGATAGAGGATGCCGATCGCCGCCCCTTGCAGGATCAGGGCGTAGCCGGGGCGTTTCAACCGCAACTGCCAGCCGAACAGGAGCAGGGCGACAGCGCCGAGGCTGACCCCAAGCAGGCGCAGTTCGATCGGCACCAGATTCCGTTCGGCCGAGTATTTGAGCAAAAAGGCGACGCCGAAAAAGAGCACCACCGCCCCGGCCCGCACCACCACATTGCCGCCGGTGAAATAGGCGACGAAAATGTTCCACCATTCGTTTTGCTTGGAGGATTCCGGGCCGGTGCGGGGCGCGGATGGCTGGAACGACGGTCGGGGTTGGATAGATGGTGGGGCGGGCAATTCCACCGCCGGTGGTGGCGCCTCCGGCGTGAAGATGAAATCGTCGGCGGCGGGCTGCGCAACCGTCGGGGCGGATTCGGAAGCAGCGACCCCGCCTTGGGCTTCGGCCAGTTGCCGCTCCAAAGCGGCCAGGCGCTTGCCCAGACGCAGATGGCGCAGCCAGAAAATCCCGAGAAAGGCCCCGAGCAGGGCACCAGCCACCTCCCGACTGTGCTCGGAAAAAAGCCAGGCCCCGCCGATCAGCCCCACCAGCCCCGCGATGAAATACATGCCCCCTCCCCGGTTTCTGATCCCTTAATCCTCGCTTCGTTCCGCTTCGTCCAGACCGTCCAACTCTTCCCGACCCAGACCGAGCCGCTCCAGATGGCGATAGAGCGTCGCCCGATGCACCCCCAACCGGCGGGCGGCGGCGCTGAGATTTCCGCCTTCGGCCCGGTAGGCCCGACGGATCGCCCCTTCGGAAAGTTCCACCGGCCGCGAACTTTCCACAGGCGCCGAGAGCGGCGGCGAAAGGAGCAGGCGCTCGCTTGCCAGGGGATAGGGGGGCGTCACCACCCGCGCTTCCCGCGGCGCCTCCCCCCATTCGCCGGGGGAGAAGTTCTGCCGCTCGCGAATCCACTCGGCGAAGGCGCGGGCGCCGATCACCTCGCCTCCCGTCTCGATGCAGACCCGCTCGAGCACGTTGCGCAGTTCGCGGACATTGCCTGGCCAGAGGTAGGACTGCAACAGGGCGACGGCCTCGTTGGTCAGGCGTTCGATGCGGCGGCCGTATTTGCTGTTGAATTGCCGGAGAAAATGCTCCGCCAGCAAAGGGATATCCTCGCTCCGTTGGCGCAGGGGCGGCAAGTGGATGCGCAGCACCGACAGGCGATGATAGAGATCGGCGCGAAAGCGGTTCTGACCCACCGCCTGTTCCAGCGCCACGTTGGTGGCGCATACCACGCGCACATCGACCGGATATTCTTGCTCGCCGCCGACCCGTTCGACCCGTTTCTCCTCCAGCACCCGCAGCAGCCGAGTCTGGGTGTGCAGCGGCATATCGCCGATCTCGTCGAGAAAGAGGGTGCCACCGTCGGCCCGCTCGAAACGCCCCTTGTGAGTGCGCAGGGCGCCGGTGAAGGCTCCCTTTTCATGGCCGAAAAGTTCCGATTCGAGCAGCTCCTCGGAAATCGCCGAGCAGTTCACCGCCACATAGGGCCCCGCCGCACGGCCGCTTCCCTCGTGCAGGGCGCGGGCGACCAACTCCTTGCCGGTGCCGGTCTCGCCGGTGATGACGACCGAGGCCTCGGTCGGAGCGTAGAGGGCGATCTTGCGAAAGACCTCGCGAATAGCGGCGCTCTCCCCGATCAGTCCGGCGAAAGCGGGCGATGGCTCACTCCGGTCCGCCCGATCTGGACGAAACCGCACATGCACGAGCTGACCGCTGTAATCCTCGGCCAGCCCGGCGGGGAAGAGATCGGCCAGCAGATCCGCCCGCGCCCCGGGAAAACGCATCCGGATGCCGGTCAGCGGCCGCTCCCGGCTCGCCGCCTCGGTCACCAGCTCTACCAGGGACGGCACCGTCCCGGCCAGAGCCCGATCCAATTCCATCCCCTTCAAGCTTTCCACCGGCCGGTCGAGCAGCTCGGCCAGCCGTTCCGAAACCCGGACCAGGCGCGGACGCCCCTCCGGCCGGACCAGCACCACCAGATCGGGGGTGGCGGCCGGGAGATCGCTCTCGATTATCGGCGGGGCGTCGTTCATGGCATCGTCCGGAGGAATGGGGGCGGCACATGGGGCGAATACAATCGAAGGAACTTCCGGCAATCTAACCACGCCGGCGAAGAAGCGCAAGGATTGACGGGCCCTCCCCGCTCGGCTATTAATGGCAGACCGACCGCGACCTTCAACCACGCAACGACTACGGAAGGATTGAGTATGGCCTGGTTTTACCTGGTGCTGGCGGGACTGTTCGAAATCGGCTGGGCGGTGGGACTCAAATACACCGTCGGCTTCACCCGCCTCTTGCCGTCTCTGTGGACCCTGGCAGCCATGGCCCTGAGTTTCATGCTGCTCAGCCAGGCCCTGAAGACGTTGCCCATCGGCACCGCCTACGCCATCTGGACCGGCATCGGCGCCGCCGGCACCGCCCTCTTCGGCATGCTTTTTCTCGGCGAACCCCGGGAAGTCGCGCGCCTGCTCTGCCTGCTGCTGATCCTCGCCGGCATCGCCGGGCTTAAAATGAGCGCCTGAATCCGCGCGTTCCGTCAGTCCTGCAACTCCAGGGACGACTGCTGCACACTGCCGCAATCGGGGCAGCGGAAGACCCGGGTGTCGTGCCACCAGGGTTCCGGCCCCCAGTAGGTGGGATTTTCGAAAGAATTGAGATGCTCGACATCATTGAAACGCTTCGGCGCGTTGCACTGCGAACAATGCAACCAGACCCGCCCATCGTTGCAAGCCATGAGAAATTCACCGGGATTGGACATTTCACGCTCCTCTGAAAAAAGCCTGGCCGCAGGATAGCGCAAGGGCGGGCGCGGAACAACCGGGAAAAGGATCGTCGCGGATTCCGTAATTACCGGGCAACAGCTCCGAAGATCACTCCCCTCCCAAGGAAAACCCCATGTACGGCTACTTCGACTACGACCACCCCCTCTTTCGCCCACCGAGCGAGGCGCACAGCCTGATCTTTCAGATCACCCTCGGCTGCTCGCGCAACCGCTGCACTTTCTGCGGCATGTACAAGGGCAAACCCTTCCGCGTTCGCCCGGTCGCGGAGATCCGCGCCGAGACCGAAGGCATCCCGCCGGCGCACCGGCCGCATATCCAGCGGATCTTTCTCGCCGACGGCGACGCCCTGATCTATCCCCAAAAGGGCCTGCTGGAGATTCTCGACGAGCTCAATCGCGCCTTTCCCCGCCTGACCCGGATCGGCGCCTACGCCTCCCCCGCCAGCCTCGCGGGCAAAACCGGCGAAGACCTCGCCGCCCTGCGGGAACGGAAGCTGCGCATCCTCTACTTCGGGCTGGAAAGCGGCGACGACGCCACCCTGGGCGCCATCGACAAAGGCTATGGCGGCACGGAGATGCTCGCCTTCTGCCGCAAGGCGCAAGCCGCGGGGATGAAGCTGTCGGTGACGGCGATCCTCGGCCTGGCCGGGGCGGAGCGCTCGCGGGAACACGCCCGGGCGACGGCGGAATGGATCACCGCCCTCTCCCCGGAATACTTTTCGCTCCTCACCCTCTTCCATCGCCACAACGACGACTTCCTGCGCGGCATCACCCCCCTGAGCCGGGGCGGCATTCTCGAAGAAGCGAGCGAACTGCTGCGGCATCTCGTCCCCCGCCGCACCATTTTGCGTTCCAACCACGTCTCCAACTTTCTGCAGCTGGCCGGCAGCTACCCCAAGGACCGGCAGACGCTCATCGACCAGGTCGAAGCCGCCATCGCCCGCGCCCGGCGCCGGCCCGAGTGGTACGACGAGATTCCGGACTATCGGGAAGAAATCTACTGAATCGCGGCATTTGACTTGCCCGGCCGCGGTGATAGACCTGTAAACGGAAGCGGGGAGCAGGGAATGCCCCCGCAAGGTTCGCAAATGACGACGAGGCAAGGAGGAAATCATGAACAATGCGAAATGGATGGCGGCCCTGGCGGTCGGCGCGCTGCTGCTGGCCGGAACCCAGGCCCTGGCCGCCGAGCAGGCGCAGACCCGGGAAGAGACGCAAGTACGGGAAGAGGTTTACGGCAGCCAGCTGATGACCCCGCAGGAGCGCAACGAGTATCAGACGCGGATGCGGGCGGCGGCAAGCGAGGAGGAACGGGAGCGGATTCGCGCCGAGCATCACGAGCGCATGAAAATCCGCGCCCGGGAGCAGGGGCTGAGCCTGCCCGACGAGCCGCCGGCGCACGGCATGCACAAGGGCATGGGTTCCGGCGGCGGCATGGGCATGGGCCCCGGCGGGGGGATGGGCAAGGGGCGCTATTGAGTTGCCGGAAAATTGAGAACTGAAAATCGACAGGGGCGGATGGTTGCGACCATCCGCCCTTTTTTCATGGGGTCATTCCCCCTCGGTGGCGCCCTTGCCCGGCAAACTCCAGACCAGGGCGAGGGCCCAGCCGATGACCGACCAGCCGGTGAGCAGATTCAGCGCAAAAATCCCCCGCCGGTTCGGATGCCCCTTTGTGAAAGCCAGAAGCGCCGGCACCAGGTAGACGACAAGCCCGAGCAGCAAAAAGAGCGCCCGATCCCAGCGGGCGAAATAGGTAAAAACCTCCACCGCCCACCGATAGCCGTCCGTCGCGGCGGCAACCGAAACCGACCAGAGAAAGCCGACGACCGGCACCAGAATGTAATAGACAACGGCAACGACCAGGCCGACGGCGACGACATTGACCAACAGGTTCAGCAGGCGGGAACGATCGAACGGCAAGGGTTTCTCCTTTCGTGAACGTAGCGGGAACTCAATGGGTGGGGGCGATGAGCGCTAGGGTCGGAAAGTAGGTCCGGTAGCGTGCCCGGTCGCGGGTGAGCAGGGGATAACCGGAAACCGCGGCATGGGCGCCGATGAAAAAATCCGGCAAGGGAGAGGTTCGCGTTCCACCGCTCCGACGGTAATCCAGAAAGACTTTGCCGGCCAGAAACAACGCTTCTCGCGGCATGGGCAGGTGCGCAAAGTTGCCGCAACTCAACATCTCGTCCAATTCCTCGATCCGCCAAAAACCGATGGAAATTTCTGCATAAACCACATCGTTGATGAACAAGGGGCCGGTTTTGGCGTAGCATTGCAACATCTCCTCCGACCAGTCGCCCCAGTTCGGATCGTCGGTGACCAGATCGAGAATGATGTTGGAATCGACTAAAACTCCACTCATTCCTCGCTCCGAGTCAGACGCATAATTTCTTCGGTGCTCATCCTTACTGTGGCGCACCCGCGTAGTCGGGCGAACTCTTTGCTTCCCGACTCGCCAACGCCTTTCTTGACCAGAAACACTCGGCCTTTCTCCTCGACAAATTCCACCTCGTTTAAGGGGGCGATGCCCAACTTCTCCCGAACCCCCTTGGGGATGGTAACCTGCCCTTTACTGGTGACTTTCATGATGTTCCCTTCGGTATTACTTTTTGTATTACTTTAGCCCGTCACCCACCACCGGTCAAGCCGCTTTATTTGCCGGTTTTGCCGGCTGCCCTCAAGGCCGACTTGATCCGGGATACTGGCCAGACCAGGCTTATTTGTGCACGATAATCGCGTCGTCCTGCATCGTGGACTCTGCGGGGACGACCCCCTCTCGATAGAGATAGCGAACCATCCCATCCAACAAACGCCAATCCATGCCGATAGCGACTTGCACCTGACCCATATTCATTTTTGAATCCTCCATCAAAAGAGTGCTGGAAATCGCTGCCCAATATCGATCCGTTTAGTGAAGCGTAACAGACTTATCGCCCATCGCAAAAACGGCCCTGGCGCCGCGTCCAGCCCTCCGCCCCATGGGTCAAGAATCGAACCGGCGTTGCCGAAAACGGGCGCCTTCCCAGAAAATCCGCACCTCGAACGGAATGGGCGCCCAGTAGCTAACAGGGAATGGCCAGCTATTCTGTAGCAAAACAAGATCTGACCCCAGATTTTTTTTGGGGCGGCTCCATTTCCAGTCCTTCCTTCCGCCCTGCTTGAAGTTACGCCGCCAATTCCTGAAGAATTTCAGGGTAACGGGTAGCGACTTTAAGAAGGGTGGCCGCCGCCCCCGAGGGGACTTTCCTCCCCTGCTCCCATTCCTGCAACGTCCTGACGGAAACCCCGAGAAGTTTGGCGAAAGCGGACTGCGAAAGCCCTGTTGCCGCCCGGGCAAGGGCGACCTGCGCCCGTTCGGAGGTAACGATTTCATCCTTTTCGACCGTTCCATCACGGCGCGTGACAATGCGGCGCACGGTTCCATCGTCCTGTGGAATGAAATCCGTTTTCCTGGCCCAATCCCCACGCTTGCCTTCCGGCAATGCAGCAAGCAATTCCGCATTCAAGTCGCGAGTTTTTTCCCATGATGCGAGTTCGGCCTCGGACAATTTAGTCATGACTGAAACTCTCCTTGATTCGCCTTAACAAGCCGGGGTCGATATTTTCCTGGACATTTTTCGCGTACATGGTGACCAAAACAATCTGTCCATGGGCGAATCGCAAAAAATAGATCACCCGTACTCCACCTCTTTTTCCGTGGCCCTGCGCCGCCCATCGCAACTTTCGACATCCACCCGAGCGTGGAATAACATCCCCCGCATCAGGGTTCCCCAGCAAATAGGCCTGAAGAGAGAGAAACTCCTCTTCATCAAAATATTTTTCACGGACAGCCGAAAATGGCTGCAATTCAACGAACTGATACATGAAATATACGCTTTAGACGGATACTCGTCAAGGGAAGCACTATAAATTCGCTCCCCTACCCCTCCATCACGATCACCGAATGGTCGCCGATGCTCATTTTGCGGGGGGAGCCGATCAGGGAGACGTTGTCGCCGAGGATCGAGTAGTGCAGGATGCTGTCCTTGGCGTGACTGTTGGCGTTGATGATCGAGTCCTTGATGATGGCTTCTTCGATGACGCAGCCGGGGGCGATGGAGACGTCGGGGCCGAGGATGGAGTTGCGCACCACCGCCCCCTTGGCGATGTGCACCGGCTCGATGAGAACCGAGTTGTAGACTTCGCCGTGGGTGTGATGACGGCCGCGCAGCAGGTAGCGGTTGGTTTCGAGCAGGGTCTCGGGCTTGCCGCAGTCGAGCCACTCGTCCAGCTCGGGGGCGCGGAAGCGGGCGCCGTCGTGGATCATGCGCATGAAGACGGCGGGCAGGTAGTACTCCCCCTTCACCGTGTCGCCGGCGGCGATGGTCGCGCCGATGTAATCCATGAAACGCCGGCCGTCCTTGAGATAGTAGAGGCCGACCTGGGCCAGTTTGGAAATGGGGGTGTCGGGCTTCTCGACCATGTCGATGATCAGGCCGTCCCGCAGCACGTTGACGCCGAAACGCTGGTAATCCTCCACTTCCTTGGAGTAGATCAGGCCGTCGCAGTCGGCGCAGAGTTTGGGGATGCGATTGAGTTCGGTGACGAAAATGGTGTCGTTGAAGACCACCAACACGTCGTCCCCCTCATGGATGTGCGGCCCCGCCAGCGATACGGCGTGGGCCGGGCCGAGGCGATCCTTCTGCACGATGTAGCGGCATTCGACCTGGGGAAACTTCTCTTTCATATAGGCCTCGATCTGCTGGCCGTTCTCGTCGGTGATGAAGATCAGCTCGATGTTATCGAGCACCAGCAGGCGGCTGACGATATGTTCGAGAACGGTCTTGCCGGCCACATGGACCAGGGATTTGGCCTTGGTATGGGTGTGCGGACGCAGGCGGGTTCCCTTGCCGGCAACAGGAAGAATGATTTTCATGGTCGCTCCGGATGGTGAAAGTATTGGCGTCGCAGGTCGGCTTTCGGTAGGATGCACGGCATCCGCGCGCTTGCCCGCGAACCCCGGAAGTTTAACTTTTTTTCCGACAAGTCACAAGGGATCACCCGAAGGAGCCGCTATGACCGATCACCTGGTCCGCATTCTCAGCAAGGACGGTTCGCTGCGCGCCGTCGCCGCCGCCACTACGAACCTGACCGAAAGCATCCGCCTCCGCCAGGGGACCGACCCCACCGCCACCGTCGCCCTCGGTCGCCTGGTCGCCGGCGCGGCCCTGATGGGGGCGCTGCTCAAGGGGGATCAACGCCTGGCGCTGATGATCGAGGGGAGCGGCCCCTTGCAGCGGCTGCACGCGGAAACCGACGCCTTCGGCCATGTGCGCGGCTCAATCAAAAACCCGATCGCCGACCTGCCGCCAAAAGCGGATCGTTTCGATGTCGCCGGAGCGGTGGGCAAGGCGGGGTTTCTGCACGTCATCAAGGATCTCTGTCTGAAGGAGCCGTACCGGGGCATGGTCCAGCTCTACAGCAGCGAAATCGCCGAGGATCTTGCCTACTACCTGACCACTTCGGAGCAGGTGCCGTCGACCGTCGGCCTCGGCGTCGCCCTCGACCAGGATTTCGCCGTCGCCGCCGCCGGCGGCTTTCTGGTGCAGGCGATGCCCGACGGCGACCCGGAACTTCTCCCCCTGCTCGAAGAGCGCCTGCGGCAACTGCCGCCGATGACCAGCCTGCTGCGCGAGGGGAAAACGCCGCTGCAAATCCTGGAAGGCATCTTCCAGGACATCCCCTTCACCGTACAACTGGAAACGCCGCTGGAATTCCGCTGCACCTGCAACCTGGCCCAGGTCACCGCCATGCTCCGCGCGCTCCCCGCCGACGAAGTGCGCACCATGCTCGAAGAAGACCAGGGGGCCACGATCACCTGCGAGTTCTGCAAGCAGCAATATCATTTCACCGCCGAGGAACTTTCCGCCCTGCCGCAGCTGAAGAATTAGTTGACGAATTCCCCCCCTTGGCCAAGGTGGGGGTTACTCCCGCAACTCCAGCTCGAAGGGAGCTCCCGTCCCTCCCTCCGCCGTCAGTTCGAGCTTTTCCCTATCGATTCCGCGATTGGTGAAATAGCGGCCGAGCAGTTCGGCCCGGGCCTGGGCCAGCTGCCGGTCGTACTCCGGAGAAACATCGGTGGCGGCGCGCACCGTTCCCCGCCAGCGGACGCGGCCGCTCGCCGCCAGCCAATCGGCCAGGGGCTCGAGCATCTCGACCCCGCCCGCCAGGGGCAGGGCCGCCCCCGCGCTGAAGAGGCGTTCGCCGGGATAGCGCAGGGTCAGGCCTTCCCCGGGATCAATCTCGACCCCGGGGAGCAGCGCGGCGCTCGCCCGCAACTCCGCCGCCGACGGCGTCGGCGCCGCCGCTTCGACGACCGGGGCCGGGGACGGAGTGCCACCGGCACATCCCCACAATAGCAGCAGCAACAGGCCGATCAGTCCGTTCCTCATCCTTCCTCCTCAGGTTCACCGTTCAACTCCTGCAAACGCCAGAGCCGGGCGTAAAGCCCCCCTTGGGCCAGCAATTCCCGGTGGCTGCCGACCTCGGCCACGCTCCCCCGATGCAACACATGGATGCGGTCGGCACTGGCGGCGGTGCGCAGCCGGTGGGCGATGAGCAAAACGCTCCGGCGGCGTCCGGCGCGAGCCAGGGCCTCCCCCACCCGTTGTTCGGTAAGGCTGTCGAGGCGGCTGGTCGCCTCGTCGAGAACCAGCAGGGCCGGATCGCTTGCCAGCGCCCGCGCCAGGCAGAGCAGCTGCCGCTCGCCCGAGGAGAGATTGCGACCGCGTTCGCTCAGCACCCCCTCCAGCCCCTCCAGCCGCTCGGCGACCTCCTCCATGCCGCAATCGGCGAGCAGCGCCAGCAGGGCGGCATCATCCAGCGTCCCCGCCGGATCGAGGTTGGCGCGCAGCGTTCCGGCGAAAAGGAAGGGCTCCTGGGAGACCCAGCCGATGCGGCGGCGCAGTTCGGCCGGATCGAGGTCATAGAGATCGACCCCGTCAATGAGAATGCGCCCCTCCTGGGGGCGGTAGAACTGGAGCAAAAGCCGGGTCAGGGTACTCTTACCGCTCCCGGTGGCGCCGACCAGGGCCACCCGCTCACCGGGGCCGATGCGCAGGTCGATCCCCTTGAGCACCGGGGTCTTGCCGTCGTAACTGAAACTCACTCCCTCGAAGCGGACCTCGCCGGGGCCATGAGGGTAAACCCCGGATCCGACCGGCTCTTCCGGCTCGTCGAGCAGCTCGAAGATCCGTTCCAGAGAAGCGTTGCTGGCCTGGAGCACGGAATATTTGGCGGAGAGGTCGCGCAGGGGGATAAAGAACTTCTGCACATATTCGATAAAGGCCACCAGGGTACCGAAGCTGGCGATGCCGGTCAGCACCTCGCCCCCCCCTTTCCAGAGGATGGCGGCGATGGCCACCGCGGCAAGGACTTCGACCAGGGAATAGAGGGCGGCATCCCATTCGATGGTGCGGAAGGTGCTGTCCCGGTAATCGTTCTGCAGGGTCTCGAACTCGTCAAGGGTACGGCGCTGCTGGCCGAAGAGGCGGACTTCGCCGATGCCGGCGATGCGTTCGGCGATGAAGGCGTTGAGCCCGGCCAGACGCGCCCGCACCTGGCGCATGGCATCGCGCATGTTGCGGCGAAAGAGGTAGAGAATGACGAGCAGGGGCGGCACCACCGCCAGCGCCACCAGGGTCAGGGATGGGCTAAGCCAGAACATGACGGCGACGATGCCGATCAGGGTGACGATGTCGCCGACCGAGGCGATGACCCCGGCGCCGAAGAGTTCGCCGACATTCTCCACGTCGCTGGTCAGGCGGGTAACGAGGCGCCCCGAGGGGTGGCGGTCGAAAAAGGCCGTGGACAGGCGCAGCATCCGCCGGAAACCCTGGCGGCGCAGATCGGCCATGATCCGTTGCCCCACCGCCTGCACCAGGTAGCCCTGGGCGAAGAGGAGCAGGCTTTCGCCGAGCAGGGCGAGCAGAAAGAGGAGCGCCAGCCCGGCGAAGCCGTCGAGGCTCCCCGGCACGATGTGATTGTCGATCAGCAGCTTGATCAGATAGGGCTGGATCAGCTTGGCCCCGGCGATAAAGGGCAAAAGGCCCAGGGCGATGACGGCCTGCCCGCGATAGGGGCGGACCATGGCGACGAAACGGCGGAAGAGCCGCCAGTCGAGGTAGCGTCCGGTGACGGTATCGAGTTCGGTATGGCCGTGCCTCATGCCGATCCCTCCAGTTCCGCCAGCAAGCGCTCGCGCTCGGCGAGACGAGCGTAGCAACCGTCCGCCGCCGCCAGCTCGGCGGGCGTCCCCTGCTGGCAGATGCTTCCGTCTTTCAGCACCAGCACCCAATCCATCCCCTGAAACAAAGAGACTCGCCCCGAAGCGAGGAGCACGGTGCGCCCGGCCAACCGGGGACGCAGCCGCGCCCAGACCTCACGGGCGGTGGCGGCATCAAGATGGCTGAAGGGATCGTCGAGGAGCCACAGTCCGCCGTCGGCGGCCAGCGCCCGACCGAGACAGACGCGTTGCCGCTGACCGCCGGAAAGGGCCAGGCCCCCCTCACCGACGCGGGTGGCGTAGCCTTCGGCGAAGTTCGCCACTTCCTCCTCCAGACAGACTGCCTCGGCGATTTGTCGCAGCAAGTCGTCGTCGGCCTCGGGCACTCCGTAGAGGAGATTTTCCCGCAGCGTGCCGCTGAAAAGTCGCCCTTCCTGGGGAACCGCCGCCAGCCGCCGGCGATAAGCGGCACCGTCGAGGTCGGCGAGATCCTCGCCATCAACGAAGACCTTCCCCGATTCCGGCCGATAGAGCCGTGAGAGCAGCTTGAGCAGGGTGCTCTTGCCGCTGCCGGTGCCGCCGGCGACCCCGACCAGGGCGCCCGGGGGGATGTCGAAGGTCAGCCCATGCAGCACCGGCCGCTCGCCATAGGCGAAATCGAGTCCGGCCGCGCGCATCGCCGGAGCCCGCAGGTCGCGGGTGGCGGAAGCGGCGAAGGGGGCCGGTTCCGGGGTACCGAGCAGGGGATCAAGCCGTTCCATACTCGCCGCCGCCCGCTGGGTCAGGGTCAGCACCCAGCCGAGAAGCAGGGTCGGCCAGGCCAGTTGCACCAGATAAGCGTTGAAGGCGATCAACTCGCCGAGACCGAGTTCCCCGGCCATCACCCGGGCGCCGCCGAAGTAGAGGGCGAGGAGGGTGGCGAGGGGGCCGATGACGATCATCACCGGCAGCACCAGGGCGCGCAGGCGAGCCAGCACCAGATTGCGTTCCAGATAGTCGTCGTTGAGTTCCGCGAAACGTCGGCACCGGTCCTCGGCGAGATTGCCGGCGCGGATCACCGCCTGCCCGGAAACCCCTTCCTCCACCGCCTCGCTGACCCGGCCGAGACTTTCCTGGACCAGAGTGGAGTGTTGCAGCAGCCGGCGGCTGACCCGTTTGACCACGATCAGCATGAAGGGATAGGGGAGCAAGGCGATCAGGGTCAGCCCCGGCGATAAGGCCAGGAGCATAACCAGGGAGAAGAGATAGACCAGTACGGCGTTGGCCAAAGTCAGCACGCCGAACCCGGCGAGCATGCGGATATTGGTGAGATCGTTGGTGAAACGCGAGAGAAGATCACCGGTGCGGTGGTGGTCAAAGAAGGGGGCGTCCTGGCCGAGCAGGCGGGTCAGCAGGTCGCGGCGCAGATCGACCTCGATGCGCCGAGCGGTGCGCAGAAAGCGCAGCCGGGAAAGCTGCCGGGTGCCGCCCCGCAGCACCGCGGCCAAAGCCAGCAGCAGGGCGAACCAGGCCAGCCCCCGGTAATTCCCGCCCTCGACCGCTTCGATCCCGCCCTTGAGCATCCAGGGGATGACCATCGCCAGGGCGTTGGTCAAAACCAGCCAGACCACCCCAGCCAGAAGCAGCCGCCGATAGGGGAGCAGATAGGGGATGAGGAAACGCAGGCTTTTCACGAAGAACCTGTCCGAGAAGGGGGAAACACCCTCGTAGGATGCGGTGACGCAAGGAACCGCATCGGTTGCGACACGACATTGGTTTCGATGCGGTTCGCTCTGCTCACCGGCATCCTACCCTTCTTTCTCCTCACGAAAAGCCGGATGTCCGCGCAGCAGGTCGAGCAGCCAGGCGGCGGCGAAGCCGTTGGCGAGACCGGCGCCGAGGGCGAAGAGGAGAAAGGGCGGGAGCAGCTGCCAGAGGCCGGGATGGCGCACCAACAGCAGATAGGCCAAACCCATCTGGCCGAGGGCGTGGCCGACGGCGCCCAGGGCCGAAACCCCGACTGGGCCGATACGGCGGCCTCCGAAACGATAGGCGGCGGTCATCAGCGCCGTGGCCGCCGCCCCCCCGGCGAGGGAGAGGAAGAAGCCCGGAGAAAAGAGGGTGCCGACCACCAGCGAGCCGAGCAGGATGCGCCCCAGGGTCACCCCCCAGGCGGCGCGAGGGCCGTAGAGAAAGAGCGCGGCCAGGGTCAGGATATTGGCGAAACCGAGACGGAACCAGGGGGCCGGAGCGGGCAACAGGTATTCAAGGGTGTGCAGCGCCACCGCCAGGGCGGTGAAAAGGGCGAGAAAGGTCCGGCGGCGCGCCGCCGCCAGCACCTGCGGGTCAACGGCTGAGCAGGTCATGGTCGGCACCGCCTCCCTCCCCGTCGATGCGCACCAGCAGTTGGTTGGGCACGCAGGCCAGCAGCTCCCCTCGGCGGGCGATGGCGCCCATGCCGATACAGGCCTTGGTCGGACAGGGGGAAGCGAGGATGCGCGCCCGACCATCGCGAATCTCCAGCCGGGTCCGGCCCAGCGGTCCCTCCAGATCGACGACTCGATTCTCGGCCAGCGGGGCGCTGAAGAGCAGCCGGCCGTCGCGCTCGACCAGCACCCGCTCTCCCTGGGGAAGAGCGCCGAGGAGGAAAAAGGAGGCGAAAACCGTCAGCAGCAAAGTCGCCACGATCAGCCGGTCGAGACCGGTCATGCATCCCAACAGAGCCCTCATGGCCGGCGCACCCGGTCTTTCAGATCCTCGGAAAGGCTGACTTCCCCATCGGCGGCGACGAACAGGGCCAGCCCCCCCCGGGATTCCACCAACCGCCGCCCAGCTTCGGGACCGAGAACGAAGGCGGCGGTAGCCAGGGCGTCGGCCTCGGCGGCGCTCGCGGCGACCACCGTCACGCTTTGGCAGGCGTCAGCCGGACGGCCGTCGCGGGGATCGAGGATGTGGTGATAGCGCACCCCCTCCACCTCGAAAAAACGCTCGTAATCGCCGGAGGTGACAACGGCGGCATCGGCCAGTTCGAGGGTGACCAGCACCCCTTGGGGATCGCGGGGATGCTGGATGCCGATGCGCCAGGGGCGGCCGCCATGGTCGCCGAGCAGGCGCAGATCGCCGCCGGCGTTCACCGAGGCGTGGCGGATACCGGCCGCCCGCAAGGCGGCAACAGCGCGGTCGACGGCGTACCCCTTGGCGATGGCGCCGAGATCGACGCGCAAGGCGGCATCCCCTTTCGTGACCCGCCGCCCTGCCAGGCGCAGGGATGCGGGGCCGATGCCCTGCAAGGCGGCGGCAATCTCCGGGTCGCTCGGAACGCGCGGCGCGTCGCCATCAAAGCCCCAAAGCGCCTTGAGCCGCCCCAGGGTCAGATCGAAGGCGCCGCCGCTCGCCGTAGCGACGCGCAACCCCAGTTCCAACACTTCGGCGGTGGCGGCGGAAACCTCCACCGGCTCGGCGGCGGCGTTGAGCCGCGCCACTTCGCTGTCGTCCCGATGGGCCGACATGCTCGCCTCGACCTCGGCCATGGCACTGAAGGCGGCCTCCATCGCCGCCTCCGCATCGCTCGCCGCCCCGCCGTCGAGGAGGGTGATCTCCACCACCGTCCCCATGAGCACCCGGGCGCGGCGAAACTCGCCGGAATCCCCGCCCCCGCGCCCAAAGAGGGCCAGTGCCGCTAGGGCAATCGCCAGCAGCAGGGCAAACAGGCGCGACCGGGACATGGCTCAGTCCTCGACGATCTCGCCGATCAGATCGTAATCCGAGGAATCGGTGATGCGCAGGTCGACGATGTCGCCGATTTCGGCGTTTCCGGCGGTGATGTAGACTTGGCCGTCAATATCCGGCGCCTGGCGGATGCAGCGCCCGCGCAGCAGCAGCTCGGTCTCCTCGCTGTAGCCCTCCACCAGCACCGGCTCGACCCGCCCGACCAGCGCCCGGTTACGACGAAAGGAGACGCGCTGCTGGGATTTCATCAGCTTGGCGTAGCGGGATTTCTTCACCCGTTCGGGAATCTGCCCCTCCATGACGGCGGCCGAGGTCCCCTCCTCCCGGGAATAGCGGAAGACGCCGACCCGCTCGAAATGCCCTTCGTTGACGAACTCGTGTAGTTTGGCGAACTGCTCCTCGGTCTCGCCGGGGAAGCCGACGATGAAGGAGGTACGCAGGGTCAGCTCGGGGATGCGTTCGCGCAGGCGGCGGATCAGGCCGCGGATCGTCGCCTCGTCGACGCGCCGGTTCATCTGTTTGAGGATGGCATCATCCACATGTTGCAAGGGGATGTCGAGATAGTTGCAGATCTTCTCTTCGCTGGCGATCAGCTCGATCAATTCGTCGCTGATGCCGTCGGGATAGGCGTAGAGCAGGCGCAGCCAGTGCAAGTCCTCAATCTTCACCAGCTCACGCAGCAGACCTTCGAGCCGGGCACCGTCATCGCGGTCGGCGCCGTAGGCGGTGATGTCCTGGGCGATGAGATTGACTTCCTTGACCCCGTCGGCGGTCATCCGGCGGACCTCGGCGACGATCGACTCGATGCTGCGCGAGCGCAAGGTGCCGCGCAGCCGGGGGATGACGCAGTAGGAACAGTGATTGCCACAGCCCTCGGCGATCTTCACGTAGGTCGAGTAAAAGGGGGAGGACTTGACCCGGGGGGTGGTGTGGTCGTAAAGAAAATCCGGCCGGCCGATGGCGGTGGTCTGCCCCTGCCGTTCCAGCTGGGCATCGAGCAAGGCGACGAGACGGGGCGCGTCGGCGGTGCCGACGAAGAGATCGACCTCGGGCAGTTCGGCGGCCAGCTTCTCGCCGTAGCGCTGGGGCAGGCAGCCGCTCACCACCAGCATTTGGCAGCGGCCGTGTTTCTTGTGGTCGGCCACTTCGAGAATAGTGTCGACCGACTCCTCCTGGGCATCGCTGATAAAAGCGCAGGTGTTGACGATGATGATGTCGGCCTGGGTCTCGTCGGTGACGATCTGGAAGCGGTCGGCGGGCAGATGGCCGAGCATGACCTCGGCGTCGACCAGGTTTTTCGGACAGCCGAGGCTGACCAGACTTACATTCAGTTTGTTCAAGTCGATTTCTTTCGGAAATCAGGATAAAGGAAAAAGGATCGAGGAAAAAGGGTTCATCCTTTCTCCTTTTTCCTTTCTCCTTTTTCCTGTGTTTACGCCCTCATATTGACGAATTGCAGCTCGATGTCGAAGTCATGCCCCTTGACGGCCTGGATGACCTCCTGCAGATCGTCGATCTTCTTGCCGGAAACCCGCACCTGATCGTCCATGATCTGGGCCTGGACCTTGAGCTTGGTCTCCTTGATGAACTTGATGATCTCCTTCCCCTTCTCGGTGGAGACCCCCTGGACGATGGCGACCCGCTGCCGGACCGCCCCCCCCGAGGCCGGCTCCTTCTTGCCGTAGTCGAGGCATTTGGGCGAAACATTGCGCCGCACCAGCTTGCCCTTGAGTACGTCGATCACCGCATCAAGCTTGTAGTCGTCGGCGCCAAGCAGGACGATGGCGTCCTTTTCGAGGTTGATTTCGTTGTGTGTCCCCTTAAAATCGAAACGCTGGTCGATCTCCTTGCGCGTCTGATTGATGGCGTTGTCAATCTCCTGCAAATCAACTTTGGAGACGATGTCGAAACTGGGCATGGTTCACTCTCCTCCTGCGGAAAAAATCTCCGGCGAAAGGCAACAATCCCGCCGAATCAATAGCTTGTAACACAACTGCAGCGCGGATGAAAAGCCTAAATCCCGCCGCCGAAGGAAACGCCCCGCCTCCTGACGGAAGCGGGGCGTTTGTAAAGACCAGATGGGCGAAATCAGTGGAACCTGCTGAAAAACCATTGTCGCTCAAGGCTGAGCAAAAATGTCCAGATGCAAGGCGCCCGAAATTCGAGGAGTGAGGCGTACCGAAAGGTACGTCGCAGCGACGAGAATGAGGGCAACGCCGCAGATGAGCGTTTTTCCTCAGCCGGCTTAAAAGCCCCCCTCGTTGGACGGTCGTATCACCTCCACCCCGGCGGGAAGAATGAAACGGAAGGTGCTGTCGGGGATGCCCCGGTTGACCCGGGGGGCGCTGAATTCGATGATCGTTGAATTACCACTGGGGTCGAAGACGGTACTCGACAAGAGCGGAAAGATGTCGCCGAAGCTGGCCGGACGCCCCGAAGGCGCCACCGCCTCGCGGTTGACCACCAGCAGCAGGCGCTGAATCATTGGCGAGGCGCGCCGGGGGCTCAGTTCGAGGATGAAGTTGCCATCCAGGTCACGATTCGGCTCGGCCCAGCCGATCTGAAAATCCCGTGAGAGGTTGCCGAGGCCGGTGAGAAAGGTCACCGGATCGTCGGGGCGGGACTGAGCGGCCAGTTCGATCTCCGATTGAATCACCTGGTTGTTGTCCGGCAGGTAGACCCAGACGGTTTCCCCGTCGGAGACGATCTCCTGGGTGGTGGGCTGGTCGTAGTCCCAGCGGAAGAGGGCCTTCGGCACCCGGTCCCCGCGGTTGTGGTCAAACTTCACCAGGACCCGGCCGCGCCCGTTCTGCACCCGGTCGAGGGAGACGATGCGCGACTCCTGGAAAAAGTCGGCCTCGAAGTCGCGAATGGCAAGATCCTTGGGCGCGTTCGCCTGGAAGGGCTCCTCGACGGCGCGGATCACATCGCTCATGCCGATGCGCGTCTCCTCGGCCCAGGCCGCTCCCGCGGTCGCCAGCCAGCAAAGTAAGGCCGTAAGCAGTAAGTGTTTCATCTTTATCCTCCGGATTATTTCTTAGGTATGGGTCGCGGCGCCTTGCAGCGTCGCCGGGAAAAAGCTGAATGTGCAGATTAACAGAAGATGGGGGGTGCGGGCTACGGGAATTTCGTTGCCGCCGGCCTCAGTCCGGGCGACCGCCTCCGGCGCTGTCGAGAATCGCTTCCAGGGTGGCGGGATCAGGCAGGATCAGAAAGTGGCCGCGAATCACCTCGGGAAGGGACGCCTCGCCGTGAAACTCGGTCTCGACCAGCAGCGCCCGCTCCCCCGTCTCTCCCAGCTCGCCAAGAATCTGATCGAGCACCGCGCCGGCCATGTCCCAGGCCAACTGGGGGACGGAGGGCAGGAGCGGCATACCGAGCATGCCGCCAAGGGCGACGAGATAGGCCGAGGCGAGAATGTTGCCGACCTCCTTGAGGGCCGAGGCGCCCAATTCGTCCAAAGGTTCCGCCGCCCGCCCGCCGAGCAGTCGTTCCAGCAGAGCGCGGGCGCTGTCGCCGGGGAAGACCAGCAGCAACGTGCCCGGGGTCGGGCCATTCATGGCCAGCCGGATCCCCGCCACCTCCGCCTCGGGGCCGCCGACCAGCTCGGGGATGTCGCTGATCTCGACCATGGCGATGCGCGGCACCCGCAAGTCGATGCGCGTCTTCAGCATGCGCGAGAGGGCGGTGGCCGCGTGCCCCATGCCGATATTGCTCACTTCCTTCAAGGTGTCGAGCTGAGCCGGGCTCAGGGTCGAAAGGTTCATGGGGTGACTCCGCTTCGCCCGCCGGACGCTGTGCCCTCGTCGAGCAGGCCCTGGGGATCGATGATAAAGACGATGCGGCCGTCGCCGAGGATGGTGGCGCCGCTGACCCCGGCGATGCGGTCGAGGGGAAAAGCCAGGGATTTGACGAAGGCCTCGCGCTGGCCGACCAGACGGTCTACGACCAGGGCGATCTTGCGCCCGCGCGCCTCGCTGACCACCACCGGGATCGTCCCGGCGACGGGCTTTGCCGGTTGCCGCAGCATCCGCCGCAGGGAAAGGAGCGGCACCAGTTCGTTCCCCAGCGGCACGACCATCTGCCGCCCCGAGGAACGGATTTCCGCCCGCTCCAGCTCCAGGGTGCGCAGCACCCGGGTGATGGGCAGGGCCAGCAGTTCGCCGCCGCACTCCACCAACAGCAGACGGATGATCGCCACCGACAGGGGGAGGCGCAGCTGGATGCTCGTCCCCCGCCCCCGTTCGGAAGCGATCTGTAGGGTGCCGCCGAACTGCTCGGTCACGGCCTTGACCACATCCATACCGACCCCGCGCCCGGAGGTTTCGCTCACTTCGGTGCGGGTCGAAAAGCCGGGCAGGCAGATCAGAGGAAAGAGATCGCGCTCGACCATCCGCCGCGCCTGCCCCGGGGAGAGGAGTCCGGCGGTCACCGCCTTGCGGCGGATCGCCTCGGCGTCGAGGCCGCGCCCGTTGTCGCGCACCTCGACCAAAACCAGGTCCTTCTCCCGGCCGGCGCGGATCTGAACCTCGCCGCGCTCGTCGATACCGTGGTCGACGGCGTTGCGCACCAGGTGCATCAGCGGATCGGCCAAAGCCTCGAGAATCGAACGGTCAAGCTCGACCTCCTCCCCGACGATGCGCAGGGCGACCTCCTTGCCGGACTGCTGTTCCAGCTCGCGAACCATGCGCGGCAGCCGCCCGGTGATGCTCGCCAGGGGCATCATCCGCACTTGCAAGACATGGTGATGAAGGTCGGTGATCAGCCGGGTCAGTCGTTCCAGACCATCGCGCATGTCCTGATCGCGTCCATCGTTGTAGGCGGCCTGCAACATGTAGCGGTTGGTGACAAGCTCCCCGGTGAGATTGATGAATTGATCGAGCAGGCCGGTGCGCACCCGTACCGTCCGCTCCCGGCTTTGGCGGGCCGCCGGCCGAAGGCGCTCGACGACGCAGGAGACCCGGGCCACGTCGGGCATAGCGAGCAGCAGATCCTTGATCTCCTGGGGCGCCCGCCAGCTTTTCAGCCGCAGTTCCAGACGGGGAACCGCCCCCCCTTGCAGCAGCTTGCGCTCGTCCGGGTCGGCGTCGAGCACCTCCCCCTGCGCGGCCAGCTCCCGCAGCATCAGTAGGGCGCGGGCGGCGGGGGCGACTGCTCCTGACACCAACTCGATGACGATTTTCAGGATTTCCTCGCCGCTCGCCACCGGGATCGTAACCGCCCCATTCTCAAGAGCGACCGCCTCGGTCCCCTCTACCGCCGGTGCCATCGGCGGCGGGGCGGAGGGGGGCGCGGCGGCGGAACCGGCGATGAAGGGGCGCACGTCCCGCTCCGGTCGCTCAGCGGTGAGATCGTCGATCAGCCCTTCGAGCAGGTCGACCCCGGCCAGCACCCGGTCGATGGCGGTCGCGGGGATCGCCCCGCCGGCGCGGAAGCCGGAGAGAAAATCCTCGAGATGATGCCCCAACTCGGCGGTGGCGCGGTAGCCCATGGACGCGGCCATCCCCTTGATGGAGTGGGCTTCGCGAAAGAGGGCATCGAGCCCCTCCCGGTCGTCGGGGGACTTCTCCAGTTCGACCAGCAGCCGCCCCATAGTCTGGAGATGCTCCCGGCTCTCGGAGAGAAACATATCGCGGTACTTGGACATGTCGATGGCCATCGCCGTCCCGCTCCCCCTTGCCTGTCGCCTAAGCGCGCTTGACGACGCGCCGCGCCGTTTCGAGCACCTTCTCTTCACTGAAGGGCTTGACGATAAAATCCCGGGCGCCGGCCTGCACCGCTTCGAGAATCAACGCCTCCTGGCCCATGGCGCTGCACATGACGACACAGGCCTCGGGATCCTCGCGGCGGATCTCCGTCAGCGCCTCGATGCCGCTGACCAGGGGCATGACAATATCCATGGTCACCAGGTCGGGGCGCAGGCGCCGGTACTGCTCCACCGCCTCACGGCCGTCGGCGGCTTCGCCGACCACCTCGTACCCCCCCTTGATGAAAAGATCCTTGAGCATGCCGCGCATGAACAGGGCATCATCGACAATCAGAACCCTCAATCCCACTCCGATGTTCCTTTCCGTTTCACAGACTTTCCAACCGTCCCAGCAATGTTTTGAGATCGAGCAGGTTAATCATTTCCCGCCCCTGCGTGAGCACCGCCCGAATGCAGCTTTCCCGGGTCTGTTCCTCGCGGGTCGGCAGCAACGACTCCGGAGCGAACGGGACCACCCCACGCAGAGCCGTCACCGCCAGGGCCAGGTGCGCGACCGCCGGGGAGAGAACGAGAACGCGGGCGTCGCGCTTGCCCGGAGCGAAGTCGAGAAAGGCGGCAAGGTCGAGAACCGGCAGGATGCTGCCGTGAAAGTTGAGGGCGCCGGGCATCGCCGCCGGGGCCCGGGGGATGGTGTAGAGGGGGGGCGCCTCGACGACTTCCTGGATATGGGCGATCTCCAGACCATAGAGCTCGCCACCGAGGCAAAAGGTAAGCAGTTGTTCCATGTCCCGCTCAGCCCTTCGCGCCGTCCAGACGGAAGCGTTCCACCGCCTCCAGCAACTCTTCCGCCAGTTCGGAAAGCCCTTGGGCGGCGTCGGCCATCTCTTCCATGGAAGCGGTCTGCTCCTCCGTCGCCGCCGACACTTCTTCCGTCGCCGCCGCGTTATCTTCGGCGATGCGGGCGATTTCCTCGACAGCGGCAACCATGCCGGAGGCGCCGTCGGTCTGCCTCTGCGCCATTTCGCTGATACCCATGGTTTTGGACTGGGTGTTCAGAGCGGCGCCGATGATCGCCTCGAAGGCGCGGCCGGTATCGTCGACCGCCGCCCGCCCGGCGTCGAGATCCTGGACGCTGGCTTTCATCGATTCCTGGACCTTGCCCGCCTCTTCCCGAATCGTTTCGATGAGCTGGGTGATCTCGGCTGCCGAAGTCTCGGTCGAATCGGCCAGCTTGCGGATCTCCTCGGCGACCACGGCGAAACCGCGTCCGTACTCCCCGGCGCGGGCCGCCTCGATGGTGGCGTTTAAGGCGAGCAGGTTGGTCTTGCCGGCGATGCCGGTGATGACCTCGACGATCTTGCCGATCTTCTGCACCTGGGCACCGAACGCCGCCACTTGTTGGCCATTGCACTCGACCGTCTCCAGCACCTGCTTCATGCGGCCGATGGTCGCCTGGGAGAGCTGGCCGCCGCGCTGAGCGGTGGCGGCGGTCTCGCTCGCCGACTGAGACGCCTTGCTCGCCGAAGCGGCGATCACCTCGACGGAGGCGGCCATTTCCTTGATCAGGGTGGAACTCCTCTCCACCATCTCCGCCTGGGTTTCCGCCCCCTTGCTGATCTGCTCGATGGCCTTGGAGATTTCGTGGGACGACGCGCTCATCTGCTCGGAGGTCGCCGAGAGTCCCTGGGCGGAGTCGGCAACCTTGACCGAGGAGGAGCGGATGGCGCCGACCAGGGCGCGCAGGCTGTCGATGACCCGATTGAGGGAAGCGGCGAGATCGCCTGTTTCGTCGGGGAAGGCGGTCTCCGGCAGCTTGACCGGCGTGCTCAGATCGCCGTTGACCAGGGCTTCGGCGCCGGCGTTGATGACCCGGATATTGGCGGAGAAGCGGCGCGAGAAGAACCAGCCGAAGAGCAGCCCGACGAGGATGGCGCAGGCGACGGAGAAAAGCTGGCGCCACTCTTCGGGAATCCCCAGCTGGGGGACGAGCAGGTTGAGCCCGACGATGGAGGCGACCACCACGATGAACCCGACGATGAATTTGTAACTGATCTCTACACGCATCGCTCCACTCCTTGCGGCAATGACGCCGAATGATCCTCAAGCCGCCGATAGATCCGTTCCCGGGGAACCTCCCCATGGAAACGCTCGCGCGCGGCACCGAAAAGATTTTCCGCCCGACCGATGACGAGAAAGCCCCCGGGCGGCAGCGCCTGGGCAAAACGGTCGACAATCCGCTCCTGCTCGGGACGGGAAAAATAGATCAAGACGTTTCGGCAGAGAATCAGGTCGGCGCGGGGATACTCCCCCGGCGCAAGCAGATCCTGGCGGCGAAAGCGCACCATGCGCCGGATTTCGCGATCCAGCCGAAAGCCTTGCCCCTCGGCGCGGAAATAGCGCTCGCGCAGCTCCTCGGGCACCTGGGCCAGCCGTGCCGGTTCATAGAGCCCCTCCCGCGCCCGCTCCAGAATCACCGGGCTGAGATCGGTGGCGAGCAGCGACAGGGCGAGCTCGGGCGGGGCCAGTTCCCGCGCCAGCAGGGCGAGGGAATAGGGTTCCTCCCCGCCGGCGCAGCCGGCGCACCAGAGACGCAGCTCGCCGCGCCGCGTCCGCCGGGCGCGCTCGATCAGCGCGGGGAGCACCTGCCGGCGCAGATGGTCGAAGGTCGAGGGGTTACGAAAGAACTGGGAGACATGGATAGTCAGGGCCGCGAGCAGCGCCTCGGCCTCGGCCGGGTCGTCCCGCAGCCGCCGCACATAGGCGGCGCCATCGCAGCGGCAGGTGCGGGCGCGGCGCGCCACCCGGCGGCGGGCGCAGCCGTCCTTGTAATGACCGAGATCGAAACCGGCCCGTTCCAGCAGCAAGGCGCGAACTTCGGCGAAGGTCGTTTCCGGAAATTCCGGATCATCCCCGCCGGAATCTTTGCGCGCGATGCTCACCGCCGATGTCCTCAGCCCTTACCGAAGGGGGAAAAATGATTGAAACCCTTGGCCGTCGCCGCCTCGCGACCGCCGTCGGCACGCCTCAGCCAGAGCCGCCCCGGTTCCGCCGTCACCGTGCCGAGACGGGTCAGGGGCAGGCCAAGAGCGGTGGAAATTGCCGCCAACTCCCCTTCCCGCGCAGGCGGGATGGTGAAGAGCAGTTGATAGTCTTCCCCACCGGAAAGGGCCAGCTCGATCAGCTCCGGCGCCTCGGCCAGGGCCGAGCGGAAGGCGGGGGAGAGAGGGAGAGCCGCGATCTCGATTTCGGCGCCGACGGCGGAGGCCTCGAGGATGTGGCCGAGGTCGGCAAGCAGGCCGTCGGAGAGGTCGATCATCGCCGAAGGCAGGCGCGCCTTTGCTAAAGTCCGCCCCAGTTCGACCTGGGCGCGGGGGTCATGGTGGCGGGCCGCCGATACGTCGTCGGGAAGGCTGCCGTCCAGCAACCGGCGCAGAGCCAGGGCACTGTCGCCGAGGGTGCCGGAGGCGTAGATGCCGTCGCCGGACCGGGCCCCTCGACGGCTGACGACTTCGGCCGACGGCGCCGAGCCTTCCACCGTCACCGAAATCAGCAGCGGCCCCGGCGACCGGCAGGTGTCGCCGCCGACCAGGGTCGCCCCGTAGTCGCGGCAGGCGGAAAGAAAGCCGGAAATAAAGGCATCCAGCTCTTCGACCGGCAGGTCGGCGGGGATGCCGAGGCCGAGATAGAGATGGCGGGGGGTGCCGCCCATGGCGGCGATGTCGCTGACGTTGACCGAAACGCTTTTGCGCCCGAGGCGGAAGGAATCGGTCCACTCCCGGCGAAAGTGCACCTCCTCGATGAGCAGATCGGTACTGGTCAGCAGCCGTTCGCCGGGAGGCAGCTCCAGCACCGCGCAGTCGTCGCCGATCCCCAGATGAACCCCGGGGGCCCCGGCGACCGCCCGGCGGATGCGCTCGATGAAGCCGAATTCTCCCAGCTCGGCAAGCTTCATGCCGGATCTTCCAGCGCCGCCGCCAGCACCTCATCCATGGTCGAGGCGCTGACAAAGCGCACCTTTTTACGGAGATGGGGGGGGATTTCTTCCAGATCCTTGGTGTTGCGCTCGGGGATGATGATGGTGCCGATATGGGCCCGCACCGCCGCCAGAACCTTCTCCTTGAGGCCGCCGATGGGCAGCACCTTGCCGCGCAGGGTGATTTCCCCGGTCATGGCGACATCTTTACTCACCCGGCGCCCCGACAGGGCGGAAATCAGCGCCGTCGCCATCGTTACCCCAGCGCTCGGCCCATCCTTGGGAATGGCTCCGGCCGGAACGTGGATGTGGACGCTCGTCCCCTCCAGGAAATTGGCGTCAATCCCCAACTCGGCGGCGTGGGCACGGGCATAGGAGAGGGCCGCCTGGGCGCTCTCCTTCATGACGTCGCCGAGATGCCCGGTCATGGTCAGATCGCCCTTGCCCTTCATGGTACTGACCTCGACCAGCAGGATCTCGCCGCCGACCTCGGTCCAGGCCAGCCCCGTCGCCACGCCGATTTCGCTTTCGCGCAACTCCTCCTCGGGAAGAAAACGGGGGGGGCCGAGAAAACCGGCGACGGCCGTCTCCGAAACCAGCACCGGCTTTTTGTTCCCCTCGGCGAAGCGCCGGGCGATCTTGCGGCAGACGCTGCCGATCTCCCGCTCCAGATTGCGCAGCCCGGCCTCCAGGGTGTACTCGGTGATGAGCTTGAGCAGCGCCTTTTCGGAAAACCGCGCGTCCTTCGCCTTCAGCCCGTTTTCCTTGAGCTGGCGGGGAACCAGGTAGCGCGTGGCGATGGAGAGCTTCTCCTCGGTGCTGTAGCCCGTCAGCCGGATTACTTCCAGGCGGTCCTTGAGGGCCGAGGGAATGGGGTCGAGGACGTTGGCGGTAGCGATGAAGAGCACCTTCGAAAGATCGAAGGGAAGATTGATGTAGTGATCGGAAAAGGCGTGGTTCTGCTCGGGATCGAGAAGTTCCAGCAGAGCCGCCGAGGGGTCGCCGCGGAAATCGGCGCCGATCTTGTCCAGCTCGTCGAGCATGAAAACGGGATTGCAGGTCCCGGCCTGCTTGATGCTCTGCAGAACCCGCCCCGGCAAGGCGCCGACATAGGTGCGGCGGTGGCCGCGAATCTCCGCCTCGTCCCGCACCCCGCCCAGGGAGATGCGCACGAACTGCCGGCCGAGGGCGCGGGCGATGGATTTGCCGAGGCTGGTCTTGCCCACCCCCGGCGGACCGACG
This sequence comes from Desulfuromonas acetexigens, assembly GCF_900111775.1. Taxonomy (NCBI): domain Bacteria; kingdom Pseudomonadati; phylum Thermodesulfobacteriota; class Desulfuromonadia; order Desulfuromonadales; family Trichloromonadaceae; genus Trichloromonas; species Trichloromonas acetexigens. Next base: position 49,232 of record NZ_FOJJ01000037.1, read on the forward strand.
AAACAGAGCACCGGCCCCTTCATATCCTTCTTCAGCTTGCGCACGGCAAGGAATTCGAGAATCCGCTCCTTGACCTTTTCCAGGTTGAAGTGATCTTCGTCCAGGACCTTGCGGGCCTTTTTCAGATCGAGATTGTCGCGGGTGGCGTGACTCCAGGGGAGATCGACCAGCCAGTCCATATAGGTGCGCAGCATGGAATATTCGGCGGCCTCGGGATGCATCGTCTCCAGGCGCCGCAACTGCTTGTCGGCCTCGGCCCGCGCCTCCTTCGGCAGACCCGCCGCCTCCAGCTTCTGGCGCAGCTCGGCGATCTCCTCGGCGCGAGGGTCGGCCTCGCCCAGCTCGGCCTGGATCGCCCGCAGCTGCTCGCGCAGGTAATATTCCCGCTGACTCTTGCCCATCTCCTCCTTGGCCTGGCTCTGGATGCGGTTCTGCACCGTCGCCACTTCCAGCTCGTTGGCCAGCACGTCCTTGACCTTGCGCAACCGCTCCAGGGCGTCGACCACCTCCAGCAGCTCCTGGGCCTTGGCGACCTTGAGGCCGAGGTTGCTGGCGATGAGGTCGGCGAGGCTGCCGGGATCCTCGATATTGTCCAGCACCACCGAGACTTCCGGGGGAAAATTCTTGCCCAGCTGCATGAGCTGGGCGAGCTGGTCGCGGACCATGCGCATCAGCGCCTCGATTTCCAGGGTCGGTTCCGGAGGAGCGGACTCCTCCAACCGCTCGACCCGCGCCGCGAAGTAGGGATCGACCGAAGGAAAGCCGGTCAGGCGCGCCTTGGCCATCCCCTGCACCAGCACCTTGACCCGGCCGTCGGCGAGCTTGAGCATGCGCATGATCATCGCCACCGTGCCGACCGGGTAAATGTCGTCGGGTTCGGGATCCTCCTTGGATACATCCTTCTGGCTGGCGAGAAAGATCAGCCGGTCGCGGGAAAGGGCCGCGTCGACGGCGGCGACCGATTTATCGCGCCCGACAAAGAGGGGCAGAATCATATAGGGAAAGACCACGATGTCCCGCACCGGCAAAAGCGGCAGCACCTCGGGGATGGTCAGTTCCTTCATTTCAATGGGACGACTCAAATTAATCCTCCAGGACCCACGCCTTGCAGGCGCGGAAAAAGAAGCGCTGTAACTATCTTTTAAACCATACAAAAACCCCTATTGAAAGTCCAGCGGCAACGCGTGCCGAATGACTCCACCCCAGCGAAATAAAAAGGGCCGGCGACGGCCGACCCTTTTCCACGGTGGTGTGAAAAAGTCTACCCCGCGGGCGGACCGGCGGCGCAGACGCTGTCGCTGACGGCATCGGCGTAGTCGACGAAATTGCGGCGGAAGGCGCGGGCCAACTCGACTGCCTGACGGTCGTAGGCCTCCTGGTCGGCCCAGGTGTTGCGCGGGTTGAGCACTTCGGCGGGAACGTCGGGGCAGGACTTGGGTAGATGCAGACCGAAGACCGGGTCGGTTTCGTACTCGACCCCGACCAGGCGGCCGGAGATGGCGGCGTTGATCATCGCCCGGGTGTACTGGATCTTCATCCGTGAGCCGACGCCGTAGGGGCCGCCGGTCCAGCCGGTGTTGACCAGCCAGCAGGAGACATGATGGCGACGGATCTTGTCCTTGAGCAGATTGCCGTAGACCGAGGGGTGCAACGCCATGAAGGGCGCCCCGAAACAGGAGGAGAAAGCCGGTTGCGGTTCGGTCACGCCGCGTTCGGTGCCGGCCAGCTTGGCGGTGTAGCCGGAGATGAAGTGGTACATGGCCTGCTCCGGCGTCAGCCGGGCGATGGGGGGCATGACCCCGAAGGCGTCGGCGGTGAGCATGATGATGTTGGTGGGATGCCCGGCCATGCCGCTGCGGACGATGTTGGGGATGTGGGTCAGGGGATAGGAGGCGCGGGTGTTCTCGGTCAGGGAGTCGTCGTCGAGATCGATGCGCCGGGTGGCGTACTCCATCGCCACGTTCTCCAGCACAGTGCCGAAACGCCGCGTGGTTTCATAGATTTCCGGCTCGGCCGAGGCCGAGAGCTTGATCACCTTGGCGTAGCAGCCACCCTCGAAGTTGAAGATGCCGTTATCGCTCCAGCCGTGCTCGTCGTCGCCGATCAGCGCCCGCCCCGGGTCGGCCGAGAGGGTGGTCTTGCCGGTTCCCGACAGGCCGAAGAAGAGGGCCACATCCCCGCCCTTGCCGAGGTTGGCGCTGCAATGCATGGAGAGCACCCCCTGTCGCGGCAGCAGATAGTTGAGGACCGAGAAGATACTCTTCTTGATTTCACCGGCGTAGGAGGTGCCGCCGATGATGACGACCTTCTTTTCGAAGTTGACGATGATGAAGGCTTCGCTGCGGGTGCCGTCCACTTCGGGGTCGGCGTGGAAACGTGGGGCGTTGATGACGGTGAACTCGGGAACGAAATCGGCCAGCTCCTGGCGGGGTGCCTGGATGAACATGTTGCGGGCGAAGTGGCTGTGCCAGGCCTGGGTGGTGATGACCCGGACTTTCAGACGATAGGCGGGATCGGCGCCGGCGTAGCAGTCCTGGACGAAGATATCCTTGCCCTGGAGGAAAGCCAGCAGCTTGTGGTAAAGCCGGTCAAAGTTTTCCGGGGAGAATTCCTTGTTGACCTTGCCCCACCAGATATTTTTGGCGCTCTCCCCCTGCCGCACCACGAAACGATCATTGGGGGAACGGCCGGTGTGATGGCCGGTGGAAACGACCAAGGGGCCGAGGTGCGAGAGATGCCCTTCGCGCCGCTTGATCACCTCTTCGACCAGAGACGGAGTGGCAAGGTTCCAATAAGCTCCGCTGACGTTGCGGATGCCGTGATGCTCGAGCCCGTGGCTGCTTTCAAATTTTTCGCCGCTCATGCTTACCTCCTCGTGCCGTGACGATTTCCGGCTCCTGCCACCGGGGAATGATCATGGGAAGTTCCTAACCCCGGAAGCATAGCAGAAAAATGCAGGTTTTGGGGAAAGGGGCCGAAGACGGCCGCGCCCTAACCCCTCAGCGAGCGGCACAAGGCGAACCCGGTCTAGCGCTTGCGACGACGGCGGCGGGCACGCAGACCAAAAAAAACTCCGGCGGCAAACAAGGCCCAGATCAGGGCGGTGACGATCGTTTCACTCGATGGCATAAGTCCTCCCGGGATATGGATTTCAGGCATCGTCCGCGAACACGCATCCCGCCGCCTTGAGCCGGATCAAAAAACTCAGGATAAAAAAGGCGGGAAGCCTTAAGCTCCCCGCCTTTTTGGACTCAGCGGCTGGTTGAAACGCCGCCTTGATGATCGGAACGGCGGCTGCGATATTCGATGATCGGCGCGCTCCGCTCACCGCGCTGCTTCGTCGGGAACTCCCGCTTAGCGCGCTCCGGGCTGCGCGCCGGACGCTCGCCGGGCTTGCGCGGGGCGCCGGAACGGGACGGGGGACGGCCGGTGCGGGCCGGACGAACATCCAGCCCCCGGGTCGGCTCCAGCCCGGGAATCACCAGTTGCGGCAGGCTTTTGCCGATATAGCGCTCGATCCGCCGCAGGGCGGCGGTCTCGGCGGCGGAGGCCATGGAGATGGCAGTTCCCGTGGCGCCGGCGCGACCGGTACGGCCGATGCGGTGAACGTAATCCTCGGCGAACATCGGCAGATCGAAGTTGATGACGTGGCTGATGCTGGTCACGTCGATGCCGCGGGCGGCGACGTCGGTAGCGACCAGCAGCTTGATCCGCCCCTGGCGCAGATCGCGCAGGGTCCGGTTGCGGGCTTGCTGACTCATGTCACCGTGCAGGGCGGCAACCCGGTGCCCCTGGGCGGAAAGATCCCGAGCCAGGCTGTCTGTGTCGCGCTTGGTCGCGGAAAAGATGATCGCCTGATTGATCTCTTGGTTGGCCACCAGGTGCTGGAGAATCTTCTCCTTGTGCTGGCGGTTGTCAGTGACATGCAGGCGCTGTTCGATGGCGTCATGGGTCATCTGCCGGCCACCGATATCGATGCGTACCGGCTCGCGCAGCATGCGTCCGGCCAGATCGGCCATGGCGCGGTCGAGAGTGGCGGTGAAGAAGAGGGTCTGACGGCCGCTCGGCGCTTTGCCGATGACTTTCTCCAGATCGTCCTTGAAGCCCATATCGAGCATACGGTCGGCTTCGTCGAGAACGAGAATCTCCAGACGCGAGAGGTCGAGGGAACCCCGTTGCAGGTGATCAACCACCCGGCCGGGAGTGCCCACGACCAGATCAGGGGAATCCTGCAGGGCTTTGAACTGCTCACGATAGGGCATGCCGCCGAGGAGCAGCGAGTAACGGGTGCGCAGATGACGGCCGTAGGTGCGGGTTGCCTCGAGAATCTGGTTGGCCAGTTCGCGGGTCGGGGTCAGCACCAGCACCCGGGGGGCGCCGCGCCGCTTGGCGGCCGGCTCAGACATCAGCTGCAGGGCCGGCAGCATGAAGGCTGCGGTCTTGCCAGTGCCGGTCTGGGCCGAGGCGAGCAGATCGCGGCCGGCCAGGGCTTCGGGGATGGCGCGAGCCTGGATCGGGGTGGGAGTGGTGTAGCCACATTCTTCGATTCCCTTGAGCAGGGCGGGAATCAGGTTCAGTTCAGCAAAAGACATACGATTTCCTTCGGCCAGGCGCGGACGCACGCCGACAAGGGCGGGTCAGGCCGGGGCCAACAAAAGAGAGGTGTCCGCCGGGGGAGCAACCGATGCTCCGCGACAAGCGGCCGACACTTAAAACGATGGGGGGAAAATAGAGAGGCCCGCGGGGTTGGGCGCACATAAGCGCGCCGGGGCATTTTTCCGCGACATCGGATGGCATTCACATCGTCGCCAACCTGATTGAATGCCGCGGATTCCAGAAGAAGAAGAGCGGAGGGGGTCAGGGATCGATGAGTGGGGCAAGCGCCGTAGCGCCCGCGCCCCGGGCGAAAAATCCGCCGAAGGGTTGCACTGCCAGCGGGGCATCATACAGGATTAAAGGAGTAAGGCAAGCTTTTTCTCGGATCTTTTTTGAGTCACCAGCTAGGTTTTTCCTTTGGAATCCTCATCCTTATTCTTATCTATATCCCCCCGAAACAGATCCAGCTGCTCAAAACGGTGCGTGGAAACCTTGAAGGGCCGCTTGAGAAAGCGCGGACATTCCAGAAGCAGGACGCCCCCGGGCTGCTTGCAAGGGCGCAGGCAACGGTCGCACAGGGAATTATTACGCCCTTCCGGGATCTTCTTGGCCATCGGCGCCCTCGCGGGGAAGAGTGGGAATCAAGGGAGACTGCTATCCGGTCAGGCCGGCGGCCGCGCCAACAGTTCGGCAATGGCCTGACGCAGCCGCGCCGGTCCTTCCGGCTCATCAATGGCGATCACAATCCGCCGTTCGGGCTGGGTGTGGCTGTAGAGGGGATCATAATAGCGCAGCATCAACTCCCGCGCCAACGCCTCCCACTCCCCGGCGGCGAGCAACCCGAGGAAGCGCTCCACCACGTCGCCGCCCAACCGCTGGCGCAACGCCTTGATCGGCGGGATAAACGCAGCGCGCAGGGCATCGCGGGCCGGGTAATCCTCCAGAATCACCCGCGCCCGATAGTCGAGGGAAGCCTCGACCCACAGCGAGGTCTCCTTCTGCAGGGCCTCGTAGACCTTCAGGGGGAGGATCAAGCGCCCGATATGGCGGCTCTCCCCCTCGGCCAGGGCATAGCCCTCGGGCGGAATCTTGCGCAGGGCATCCCAGAGCAGGGACTCGAACTGCTTCTGGGATGGCTGCGGCGCCAGCCCGAGACCGCCGAAGGCGCTTCCCCGGTGGCCGGCCAGCCCTTCCAGGTCGAGGACCGGGTAACCTTCTGCCGCCAACTCCAGCAGCTGACGGGTCTTGCCGACCCCGGTCAGGCCACGCAGAACCAGCAGCCGCCCCCACTCCCCCCGCTCGAAAAAATCCCGCACCTGAGCGCGGAAGGCCTTGTGTCCGCCTATGAGCTGCCGCGCCGGCAGTCCGGCCAACTGGAGAAAGGAGGTCAGGGCCTTGCTGCGCATCCCCCCGCGCCAGCAGAAGACAACGATCGGCACCCTTCCGGCCGCTCCCCAGGCCGCCTCGACCTGTTCGATCAGTTCGGGAATCTTCGGCGAAACCAGGCGCACCCCAAGCCGCCGGGCTGCCTGACGCCCCTGGCACTTGTACAGGGTGCCGACCTCGGCCCGCTCGGCGTCGCTGAAAATCGGCACGTTGACCGCGCCCGGAATGCTCCCCTCGGCGAACTCCGCCGGCGTCCGGGTATCGACCAGCAACGCCCCCTGATCGCGCAGGGCGAGGGCTTTATCCAACGAAACGGTCAACTCTTCGAACATGATTCAACCTGATGAGGGGGAGGGCTAGGAAGGAAGGCGGAACGACGGCCGCCGCCGAACCTAGGGGGAGTTATACCGGAAAAGCCTCTAGGGGGCAAGGGCACCGCCCCCGGCGTCTTCGAAGATTTTCTCCCAGGTTGGGTAAATTTTTCATTGACAAGCGGACCATGGCACCCTATAGTACCCTTTCCTGACGCGGGGTGGAGCAGTCTGGTAGCTCGTCGGGCTCATAACCCGAAGGTCGAAGGTTCAAATCCTTCCCCCGCAACCAATCAAAGACAAAGGGATCGGCCCAGCGCCGATCCCTTTTTTTGTCTTGTGCGCCGACGGCCCTTCCCTTCGGCTAGTCGCCCTCCGCATTCGGCAGCGGCTGCATGGGCAACTCGAAGCTGACCTTGGTCCCCAGCCCCGGCTCGCTTTCGACCCAGATCCTGCCCCCGTGCGCCTCGACGAAATGCTTGGTGATGCTCATCCCCAGACCGGTGCCGCCGATCGAGGTGTTCGAGGCATCCCCCCGATAGAACTTGTCGTAGATCCGGCTGCGCTGCTCGGGGGTCATGCCGATCCCCTGGTCCTCCACGGAGACCTTGAGCCGATCGTCCGAACACTGAACGGTCATGCGGATCAACCCGCCTTCCGGCGAATATTTGTAGGCGTTGCTGAGCAGGTTGTCGAGAATCTGCTCCAGCTTGCGCCGGTCGACCCGCACCCGCCAGGATTCCTTGGGCAGGTGGAGCTTGAACAGATGGGGGCCAGCCCCATTCTGGTAGGGCCTGACCACCTGCTCGATGAGGGGGTTGAGCTCGCACTCGCTGACGAAAAGCTCCAGCGCCCGCCCCGACTCGATGCGGCTGATGTCGAGCAGGTCGTCGACGATCTTCGAAAGGAGATCGGCCTTGTCGTAGATGTAGCCGAGGCTTTGTTGTTCCAACTCGGGGCTGAGATCCTCCCGCTGGTTCATCAGCAGCTCGGAAAAGCCGATGATCGCCGCCAGCGGCGTTTGCAGTTCGTGGGCGGCGGTGGAGACGAACTCCGATTTCATCCGCTCGATCTCCCGCTCCTGGGTCACGTTGCGCAGCACGGTAATCATCCCGGAAAGGAGCCCGTCGGCGGTGAGCAGGGGGGAAGTGCTCCCCTGATAAATCCATTCGCCGCCACCGACTGCGGGAAGGGCTACGTCGACCCGGGATTCTTCCGTCAGATCCCCCCGTAACGCCTCCAGCAACCGAGAATCAAAAATGACTTGGTCTAGGGCGAGACCCTGGGAATCGTAAAGACAGATACCTAAAAGCTCTTCGGCGGTGCGATTCATGAGAATGATGCGCTGCTCGGAATCGGTGACGATGAGTGGGTCAGCCACCGACTGGAGGATGCCGTCCATCTTGCCGCGGGCATCCTCGGCTTCGGCCAGGGCCTGGCGCATGGCCTCTTCGGCCCGGATGCGATCGGTGATGTCGAGGAAACTCTCCAGCAGATACCGGCGGTCGCCGAGCATGACCGGCGCCACGGTCTTGAGAATCGGCACGGAACTGCCGCCGGCCCGTTCCAGGGAACATTCGGTGGTGTCGATACTCTTGCCGCCGTCGGTGATGGGACAACCGGCATGATCCTTGGCGCAGATGTAACTGAAGCATTCGGCGCCGAAGACTTTTTCCCGGGGGAGCTCAAGCATCTGCAAGGCATGATGATTGGCATCGACAATGCGGTGGCTTTGGGCGTCGATCAGGACGATGCCGGCCGGAACCGCCTCGAAAATCGTCGCCAGACGGGCCTTGGCGTCGGCCAGCGCCTGCTCGCTGCGAATCCGCTCGGTGATGTCGTTGTAGACCAGCACCACCTGCTCGACCTCGCCGCTCTGGTTTTTGATGGGGGAACCGACGACATCGAAATAGCGTCCGCCCAGGTGCCATTTGCGACAGCTCGCCGCCACACCGGAACGCATCACCTTATCGAAGGCGCAGGCTTCCTGCCGGGCCTCGGGGGTGCAGATCAGGCCGCCGCAACAACGACCGACCAGTTCAGTCCCTTCCGGCAGAAAGAGCTCGCGCAGCTTGGCATTATAGGAGAGGACCCGGCCTTGATTATCGAGGACCATGATGCCGTTGCCCGCGGCCTGAAAAATGGCGTCGATCTCGTCCCGCGCCAGGGCCAACTCTACGTTCGTCTCCCGCAGGTTTTCCAGAATCCGCACAAAGGTGGTGCTGACGATCCCGATGGGATCGAGGCTCAGGAGCATCTCGTCGTCCAACTCCTCGGGGCGCAGCGGGCAGGTTCCCACCACCCCCAGCAGCTGATCAACCTTGTCGCGGATATAATGGATGCTCCGCGCTTGCCAGTCGCGCAGCCGGGCATTTTCTTCCCGCAGCCGGGCGATCTCCATCTCGACGCCTGGACCAGCGGTGGCGTGAATATCGTTCATACTTGCTGCTCTTTAACGATCACGATCGTGTAATAGCCCTGCTCCTTGAGGACGCTGACCTCAAACCCCATACTCTTGACCATCGGCGGAATGGTGCCGGTGGCGTCACGGGCGTCGGTCTTCACGACCAAGCGCAAGGTTCCGGCCTTGAGCCGGTCGAAGTTGCCGTTGACTTCCTTGAGCGTCGTCAACAGGGTCGATGGGCAGACCTGCCCGCGAATGTCCAGTTCCAGTTCGTCCATAGGGGTCGCCGTCATAGGCCCTCCTGTCCATCATCAAATGACAAATTTACGCAGCAGCCGACTCCCCAACCAGGCTCCGGGAAAAAGTCCGGCGACAAAGAGCAGACTTTGTCCGGCAAGAATGGGCAGCCCGCCCATGAGATGCCAGACGTTACAGGCCGGCGCCATCCGCGCCGAAAGTCCCATCAGCGTACCACCAACAAAAGCCCAAAGACACTGTTTAATCGGGACGCGAGTGTAAAACCGCCACTCCCCCAAACGCAGCGCCGAGCAGGCCGATCCGCAGAGAATGCCCGCAATCAACGGAAACTGGGCGAGGGCGATGCCGTCCAGACGCGGACCGGGACCGCCGCGCAGAGGAATGCCCCAAAGAGGATGAATGAAATTCAGTGGCTCCGTAGCGAAAAAGGCCAAATTCGCCACATGTCCGGGAATGAACAGAGCTTCCAGCATTCCGGCGAGTTTGGCGTAGGCGGTCGTCACCCCCATGGGCATGCCGATGACCAGGGCCGATGCGCAACTCAAAAGGGCCAGCCAAAGAGCGGCCTTCCAGGGCTGCAGATGGCCTTCGGCGTAGCTTTTCTGATGCAGCAATCCCTGCTGCCACCAGCGGCACAGAAAGAAACAAACAACAACGGCGAGCGGCGCCAGAAGCAGCGCCGGGGAAAGATCGAGCATCTGCGGCAAGGTGACGGAGGCGGAGAGAGTGCCTCGCCGCGCCAGCTTCGCCCACCAAGGGTGAATTTCGGCATAAAGAGCGCTCCCCGCCAGCAGCCCGGCGAAGGCGACCAGACTGGTCAGCCGTCCTGCGGCCATTTTGTAGAGGGTGCCAACCACGCAACCGCCGGCCAGAACCATACCGATGCCGAAGAGCAGCCCCCCCAGGGGATTGACCAGGGACGGCGGGCCAAAGAGGGGAAAGGGGACGGCCAGCAGACCGAGCAGGCGACCGACCTCATAGAGCGGCATGGCGACCACCGCCAAGAGCAGCAGAATGCGCAGCATCCGCCCCTGGCGGAAGAGAAAAAGATCGCGAAAGGCGCCGGCCAGACAGAAGTCGGAACGATGCATGACAAAGCCAGCGGCGCTGCCGATGGCAAAGAGTGTAAAAGCCAAAAACCAGATCATAAAAGGATTCCGGCGCCCCTGGGGCGCGCAGGACTATTTCAGCAGGTAACCGTCGATCATCGCCACCAGCTCGGTGATCTGCGGCTTACTGATGTAACCGTCGGCGCCGACCTGCTGGCAATGGAAGACCATCTGTTCGGTGATCAGCGAGGAGAACATGATCACCGGGATGTGCTTGAGCAAGGGGTCCTCTTTGACCCGGCGGCAGAGGGTCAGACCGTCCAGCTTGGGCATCTCGATATCGGAAATCAGCAGGTCGAAGAGTTGATCCTCACCGCCGTCGCCGTTCTTCAGATTTTTCTTGCGCACGAGAATTTCATCGTAACAGGCCTCGCCGTCGACAAAGGCACAAATCTGCGTGTAACCCGAAGAGTGGAGAATGCGCAGGATGCTCTCCCGGATGATGGCCGAATCCTCGGCCATAAAGAGGCGACATTGGCCGCGCCGTTCTTCCAGGCTGAGTTCCGTCGGCGCTGAAACAGGGACCGCTTCCGGAGCCGTGTAGGAGAGTCCCGCCTCGGGGTCGAGTTCGGCGACGATATGTTCGAGATCGACGATGAGGATCTCGCGGCCGTCGATCTCGAAGCTGCCGGTGAAACGGGGCCGATAGCGGCCGATGAAGGCGGACAGTGGCTGGATCTGCTTCCAGGAAACCCGGTGGATCTGATTCACGCCGTCGACCAGAAAGCCGTTGACACAGCGATTGAATTCACAGACCAGCACTACCTGGCGTCCGGCGGTCGGCGCCGCCTCACCGGGGTTGCGGCGCAGGTGGACATTGAGGTCGATGAGGGGGATGGTGTTGCCGCGCACCAGAAAGGTACCGACCACCGACGGCGGGCTTTCCGGCAGGATGGTGGTCTTGGCTTCGTCGTAGGGGATGATCTCCCGCAGCTTGTGAACGTTGATGCCGAAAGATTGGGAGCCGAGATAGAATTCGATGAGTTCGATCTCGTTGGTTCCGCTTTCCAGAAGAATACCCTGCTTTTCCGCTACCGTGCTCATTGCGCGACTCCTCTTCGAACGCCCGTGAAGGACGTTCAGCCGGAAAGAAATGGGAGGGGTGCGATTACCCCTCCCCGAAAGGACAAACCGTTCCGCCTGCGGCGACTACTCGTCATACCCCAGAACCAGGGACGGAGACCGTCCGCTGGAAGAGGATCTCCCCGCATCGCCTTTAATCTTGAACCGCCGCAGCATCTCTTGCATATGTGCGGCATGGGAAGCGAGTTCCTGGGCAGCGGCGGCACTCTCTTCGGCGTTGGCGGTGTTCTGCTGGGTTACCTGATCGATTTGACCGAGCCCGATGTTGATTTCCGAGATGCCTTGCGCCTGTTCATTGGAGGACGCGGCGATCTCGGCGACGAGATCGGTCACCTTGCCAATGCCACCGACGATTTCGCCAAGCGCCTCGGCCGTCTTGTCGGCGATCTGGGAACCGGAGGTAACCTTCGTGACCGAACCTTCGATCAGATCCGCGGTCTCCCGGGCAGCTTTGGCGCTGCGCGCCGCCAGGTTCCGCACCTCTTCGGCAACCACCGCGAAACCCTTGCCGTGCTGACCGGCCCGGGCAGCTTCCACCGCCGCGTTCAACGCCAGAAGATTGGTCTGGAAGGCGATTTCGTCGATCGTCTTGATGATTTTGGAGATATTCTGGCTGGAAGCGTTGATTTCGGCCATCGCCTCGATCATTTCCATCATATGGGCGTTGCCCCCTGCCGCTGACTGGCGGGCCTGTTCCGCCAGCTTGCTGGCCTGGCCGGCATTTTCGGCGTTACGGCTTGTCTGTGAACCCATTTCATGCATGGTGCTGGTGATTTCCTCCAGCGACGCGGCCGATTCGGTCGCGCCCTGGGATAAGGACTGGCTGGCATCGGACACCTGGAAGCTCCCCGAGTTGATCTGATCCCCAAGCACCTGGATCTGAGACATCACTCCATTGAGATCTTGCCCCATTTTTTTCAGAGCATTACGAATGACGTCCTGCTGATCGTGGGGATGCACTTCAAAACTCAAATCTCCGGCCGCCAATTTTGTCAAAGACCCGACAATTTCCTTTTCCAGGGTCTCGGAAAAGTCATCGATCGATGCGGCGATCTGACCGATTTCATCCTTCTGGTGCAGATGGAGGCGCTGGCCCAGATGCCCCTTGCCCAATTCCGTCATGATATGGACCAAACGCTCCAGCGGCTGCCGCACCATGCGCCCCAACAACAGTATAACGCCGAGGGTGGCCGCCAGCAGACCGCCCACGCCGGTGACAACCCCGGTCAACAGGCTGTCCTGGCGCGCTTCGCTCAAGGCGGCGGCGACCCGCTGCTCCCCTTGGCGCAGTTTCTCAAGGGTGAACCGCACATAAAGTATGCCCGACACGCTCCCCACCTTGGCGTCATCATGACATTCCAGACACTTTGCCTCCATGATCTGGGGCCGCATGACCAAAAGGGCATCGCCCTCTTCCTGCTGCACGACCTCGGACGAGGTTCCGGCAAGGCCGGTATACTCCGTCATCTTCCCTTTCCTGGCCGGGTCGCTGGTATAGTGGATAGTGCCTTGCGGGTCGGTCAAGCCGACCTCCAGGACGCCATGCACCTTTCCCAGATTTTCAATCAACTCATCGAAAACATCCATCTCTCCTCGTTCGAGAGAACCGGCGGTCCCCGCCTCCAAACTGGCGAAGACACTGCGCGCCTGATCCTGAACCCCTTCCCGCAAGGTCGTCAGGGTATCCTTGCCGCTGGCCTCCAGCAGGAGATTGCTGCGCCAAGTGCCAACCAGGGTACTGACGATAAAGACCGCCGCCAGCACCAACGATAGAAAACCGCCGACCTTCGCTTGAATACTGTTCCTGTTCAATGACATAAGGCAATCTCCTCTTTTTCTGGCCCGAACCCGCGAAACACTTCGACACTGGGGAGAATGAAAAGCAATTAACATACCATAGCGCTAAACAATCCCCCAAAAAAGCAAATGAGAACATCGCAAGCTGTTTCAGCCAGAAAAAACATCAAGAAATCAATCGGATTGCCACCGTAAGTATTCTGGTGCCTTATCAACAGAAGCGATGGCTGATTATATTCAAGCCGTCGGCAATCGAGCTATTCGAGAGAATCAAATATAATATCTGTCAAAAATTTGTTCGTACCCCGTCAATACGGCCCCCCTTCCTATCGCGAAGACCAGCCCGAATCCAACAGCGGCTGCGTTCCCGGAGCCAACATCCGGGTTCCTGCGCCTGGACCAGGCCGGTGACACAGAACAAACCGCGCCAGCATTTGGCGCAACTGCTGAGCCTGGGACGACAGTTCCTCGGCGGCGGCCGCGCTCTCCTCGGCGGTGGCGGTATTTTTCTGGGTGACGCCATCAATCTGACCCAGACCTAAATTGACCTGATTGATCCCCTCCGCCTGCTCGCTGGAGGCCGCCTTGATTTCGGCGATCAGATCACTGACCTTGCCCACCACGTCGAGAATTTCGGCAAAAGCCGACGCCGTTTCATCAGCGATGCGGGAACCGTTGCGCGTTTTCTCCACCGATCCCGCAATCAGTTCGGCCGTCTCCTGGGCGGCCTTGGCGCTGCGCGCCGCGAGGTTGCGCACCTCCTCGGCGACCACCGCGAAGCCCTTGCCGTGTTGGCCGGCTCGGGCCGCCTCGACCGCCGCGTTCAGAGCGAGCAGGTTGGTCTGAAAGGCGATTTCATCGATCGACTTGATAATGCGCGAAATGTTCTGGCCGGCAGCGTTGATCTCGCTCATCGCCGCGACCATGTCGCGCATCCGGCCATTGCCCTTTTGCGCGAAATCCCGTGCCTCGGTGGCGAGAAGATGGGCCTCGGCGGCGTGGTCGGCGTTCAGTCGGGTCTGCGCCGTCAACTCGTTGAGCGAGGCGGAAATTTCCTCCAAGGAACTGGCGGTGGTGCTCGCCCCTTCCGAGAGATCCTGGCTGGAGTCGGCGACCTGGGCGCTGGCCGCGTTGATCTGGACCGAAGCCGTCTGAATTTCCCCAAGGACGCCGTTCATATCCGCCAAGGTTTTTTCCAGGGCCTGGCGCACCCTGTCCTCTTCATCAACGGGCCGGACTTGTGCATCGAGCCGACCGGCAGCCATGGCCTGCAAGGCGCCCACGACCTCCTTTTCAAGATCCTCGGCAAAATCGTTCAAGGCGTGCGCCATGTCGCTGAACTCGTCGTTGCGCCGACCCACGTCGAGCCGGGCATGAACCCGGCCATTTTTCAAGGCTTCGGCCATGGCGACGGTCTTTTTCAGGGGGGCGAGGATGTCCCGGGCGAAACGGATGAAGAGCACGGCCACCAAGACGACGGTCAGCAGGAAGGAAACCAGCAGCAACAAGCGGGCCGCGCGAGCCTCATCCCTTAATTGGGTCTGAGCGGCCTGGGCAATGCGTTCCGCCTCGACTGTGACCCGCTCCAATTCCAGGCGGTTTTCCGCGACCCGCGCGCCGATCTGCTCGGACAGGCTGCCGAGGGTGCGGGAGATGAACCAATACATGCCGGTCATGGCGACCACCGTCGCTCCCTGCTTGCGGACGAACTCCTCGCTCCCCCGTTCGGCGGCAAAGATTTCCGGCAGTTCATATTCGAGCAGAACAGCGATGTCATTGAAGTTTTCCGCCACCTGCCGGCCCAGGGTCAAGTCTTTGGTGCCGGGCACAACCTGCTCGGCGCCAGGGATAGTTTTCACCATCTCCGCCCGCGCGGCCAGATCCCGCGCCGCCTGGAGGATCGATTCCTCGGTCACTTCTGGTTTGTGTCCGTTGGTCCCCTCCACCACCAGCTGCTGCAAGGCGATCAGCTCTTCGTTGAAGCGACTGAGCAGACGCGCCTCCTCCTCGCTGCGCAAGGCCGCTTCCGTCGTTCGCGCGTAAGCCGCCCGGGCCTCCCCTACCTGGCGCAGCGAGTCGGTCGCGGTCACCGTCAACTGGGCACTGATCCGGTAACCGATCCCCCCCAGAACCAGAAGCCCACCCAGGCCCACCACGCTGATCAGGATCATTTTACAGAAGATGTTCCAACGACGTTTTGGAGCGGCATCAGCGAACATGGGGGGAGTCTCCTGAAGAAGCGATTAACAAAACTTAATTACTTGGCATTCGGAGTTTTATCGCTGACGAAAACACTGTTTGCATAAAACATTCCCAGTGCAGAAATTCAGCAAATATCCCTGTCCGCTTCAGTAAAAACCCTGAAAAGACTCCATTCCCCGGGAAATTCCGCCATTTCACTGATCTCTTTTTCGTAATGGCGGAAATGAAAACCGGCGTGGAATGACGGCAAGAACGGAACCGGTCAGTTTTTCGACAGAAAAACACCATTTTTTTGACGGGAGGGGGATGGAATCGAACCAGAGGAGGGCGGGAAGAAACGAGAATTGAAACAAGATTTCACCGGGAAAAGCTGCATTCCCGGTAAGAAAAAAGCCCCCGCGAATGTTCGCGGGGGCTTTTTTCTTAACAGGCGTGGCGAATCGGTGATCAGATACGCCGCACGTTATTGGACTGAGGCCCTTTTTGGCCCTGGGTGACTTCGAAGCTCACGCGATCGCCTTCAGCGAGGGACTTGAAGCCGTCGCCCTGGATCGCGGAGAAATGAACGAAAACGTCCGGCCCGTTATCCTGCTCGATGAAGCCGAAACCCTTTGCGTCGTTGAACCACTTTACCGTACCTTCTGCCATGATTTTCTCCATCCTTGACGCTCCCGATCGGGAAGCGTACATGTCGCGCGGTCCTTTGCCCTGAAAGCAAAAAAGCAGACCAAGAAGGGTCTGCGTGTTTTATTCCGAAGCGACACCTCGCCGTTTCGGTGGACCAAAAACCTGCGCGAACTTTTCTAAGTTTTTGAACACTAGCACGCCCCTCTGACAAAACGCAACCTTTTTCCGGCAATCTCCGAAAAAAAGATGATCATTATCCCTCCACTGCGGAAAGTTCCTCCGGCTTGACCGCGGCCCGGCGATACCAGGCGGTGAACTCTTCGACCGCGAGGGGGCGACTGAAGTAGTACCCCTGCCCGCGATAGCAGCCTCTCTGCTGAAGAAAAGCCATCTGCTCGGGGGCCTCGACCCCTTCGGCGATGACTTCCAGCCCCATGCTACGGGCCAGGGCGATGACCGAGGTAGCGATGGCGGCGTCATTATGGTCTGTGGTGATGTCACGCACGAAGGACTGGTCGATCTTCAGGGTCGAAACCGGCAGGCGCTTGAGGTAACTCAAAGAGGAATAGCCGGTACCGAAGTCGTCGATGGCCAGACGCACGCCCATGGCGTTGAGCTCTTGAAGAATCTGAATGACCGCCTCGATATCGTACATGATGGAACTTTCGGTGATCTCCAGCTCCAGCCAGGCGGGGTCGAGCCCGGTCTCGGCAAGAATCCGCTCGACCGTGCGCACCAATTCGATCTGCCGGAACTGCCGGGCCGAAATATTGACGGAGACACGGATCGGCGGCAGGCCCATCTCCTGCCAGGCGCGATTCTGGGCGCAGGCGGTCCGCAGCACCCAGACGCCGATAGGCAGAATCAGCCCCGAATCCTCGGCCAGGGGGATGAAGTCGCCGGGGGAAACCATCCCCTGCTCGGGATGGCGCCAGCGCACCAGTGCCTCCATGCCGACCAGGGCGCCGCTGGCCATATGCACCTGCGGCTGGTAATGGAGGACCAGCTGATCCTCGTCGATCGCCTTGCGCAGCTCCGTTTCCAGCATCAGCAGTTCGCCGGCGCGGAAGTTCATATCCGGCGTATAGAACTGGAAATTGTTGCGCCCCTGCTCCTTGGCCCGATACATGGCGACGTCGGCGGCCTTCATCAGTCCGTCAACATCCTCCCCGTCGGCCGGGACGAGCGCGATGCCGATACTGGTGGTGACATGCAGCACATGGGGGGGGATGGCGATGGGCGGCGGCAGGGAACGAAGAATCTTCTCGGCGATATGGGCGATATCTTTGAGTTCGCGCAGGTCTTCGAGGAGGATGACAAATTCGTCGCCGCCGAACCGGGCGACTAGGTCGGACTTGCGGATACAGGCGCTGAGACGGGCAGAAACCTCCCGCAGCACCTGGTCGCCGATTTCATGCCCTAAGGAATCGTTGATCGTTTTGAAGCGGTCGAGATCGAGAAAGAGAATGGCCGCCATTCGTCCGGAGCGCTGGACTTCAGCGATCGCCCGCCGCAAATGACTATGGAAGAGCACCCGATTGGGCAAGCCGGTGACCTGATCGTGATGGGCGATGTACTGCAGACGCTCTTCGTTCCGCCGCAGACTTTCCTCGACGGCAATACGGTCAGTGATTTCGGCGAGGGTGCCGATATAACCGATCGTCTCTCCGGCCTCATCCCGTTCCGGCACCGCTTCCCCCATAACCCAGGCCAACGAGCCGTTGCCGCGATCGAAACGGAAATCTTCCTTGAAGGGAAAACAGGCTTCGCAGGCTCGCCGCCAAGCCTCTTCAACCCGTGGTCGGTCCTCGTAATGGACGGCGGCGAGCCAGCCGTCCCCCAGGGCAGATTCCTGGACCATGCCGAGCATAGCGAGGCCGCGCCGGTTGATATAGGAGCATTTCCCCCAGCGATCGGCGTAGAAGATGCCGACCGGCGAATGCTCCACCAGGGTCTGGTGCCGCCGCTCCAGTTGCCGGAGGGTCTTGCGCGTTTCCTGGTAGTCGGTGAGATCGAGAATACTCACCGACACCTGGCTCCAGGCCTCTTCGTCATGGGGGATCGGCAGGGAGATGAAGGTCGTCAGGCGCGTGCCATCGAGAGCACGCATGGCGACCTCGGCGCTGAAGCTCTCCGCCCCTGCCCACAGGGCACAGAGCGCTTCGGCCAGGACCGGCAGAGACTCTTCGACGAAGGTTTGCGACAGGGCGGCGATCAACTCCTTTTTACCAGGGGCGCGGAAGATCCTGAGACTGGCTTCGTTGACGTCGTTGACCTGAATTTCCCCGGCCAACTCCAGGATTTTCTCTGGATGTTCCGCCAGAAAAGCGCGCAGATCGGCAATCCCCTCGGCACGCAACGCTGAAAGCGCCCGCCGCACGCCGCGCAGATCCTCATCCCAAATCGATACGGCGGCCCCCTCGAAGAGGCCGCGATAGCGGATCATATGCCCCTGCGCCGCGATTTCGGCCCGTTGGCGTTCGGTGATTTCGCGCTGCAGCTCTTCGCCGCGCAGAACCAGTTCCTGGGTTTTACGCCGCACCTGGAAACGGGTCGCCAGCGCGAACCCGGCAAGGAGCACCAGCAGGCCCGCCGCCCCGAACGCCGTCGGCAAGAGCCAGGCGGGTAGGGTCACCACAGAATCTTCCTTGATCCAGTGGGCCAGGCTGCGATAGTAGAGGGAGTCGGGTTCGGCCTTCAGCGCCGCGAGATGGCGGTCGACCGCGTGCCGCAGGGATTCGTCGGCGTCCAGGGAAAAGACGAAACGCAACTCGATGGGACTGACCAGGACCGGGCTTTTTTTCAAGCGATAGTCGCCGGCAAGACGGTCGAGAAAAAAGCGGTTGGCCAGGGCGACGTCGGCACGCCCATCAATAACCGCCGGCAGAAGCTCGGACATATCGGCGACTTCGAGAAACTTCACCTCGATTTCCAGCCTCCGCGCCAGCTCCCGCAAGCCGTTGGGACCGGTGGCGAAGATGCTGCTCGGAACGATCGCCACGGTCTTCCCTTGCAGATCGAGAAAAGAGTCGATCTTGGCCCCCGGCCGGGTCAGCAACTGCCCCCAGTTGGAAAGGACCGATTCCCGGGAAAAATTGTAGAGCCAGTCCCGTTCTTCGCTGTAGCCAACGCCGGTGACCAGATCGACCGCGCCCTCTTCGAGCCAGGCGAAGCAGTCGGTAAAGGTTCCGGGCCGATATTCCAGAAGCCAATCTTCGCGTCGGGCGATCTCCTCCAGCAGCTCGGGGAAAATCCCCCGCGCCTGCCCGGATTCACGATCCCAGGCCGCCATCGGCAGGTTGTCGAAGATCCCGACGCGAACCGTGCGAGCGGCTACGGCGAAATCCGGCGCGACAAACAACAGCAGCAAGAGGATTATTAATCCGCGGAGGATCATCAAAGAAACCTTGTCATCCTTTTGACGTTTCATGAAAAAAACCGGCCCACCAAGCCCTGCATGCAAGAATCGTTCATTTTCTCTCTCTCCTGCCGTCTCTGGCCAAAAAATCTCTCCGGAGGGATGAAAGCCCCTCGCAAATCAGTTAAGCTTTCCGAGCACAGACTTTGCAACCGCCTCGCGCCAAGGAAAAAGATCATGCCCTCCACTCCGTCCTCCTCCCCTTCGTCCACGCTGCTGGCGGCGGTCCGCCAGTTCAACGAAGGCGCCTACTTTAGCTGCCACGAAACCCTGGAAGTGCTCTGGCAGGACGAACCCGGCCCGATCCGCGCCGTCTACCAGGGGGTATTGCAGATCGGCATCGGCCTGTTGCACTGGCAGCGGGGCAATCACCGAGGCGCCCGCATCCTCCTGCGCCGCGGGGATGAGCTGCTGCGTCCCTTTCTCCCCGTGGCCCTTGGTCTTGACCTGGCCGGACTGAGCGCCGCCGTGGCGGGCCTGCTCGAAATTCTGGAGAGCCCCGCCGGACCACCGCCCCTGACCGACGATCGACGGCCCGGCCTAAGCCGGACCGGAGAAAAAGAGTAGTGCCGTTTTGGGCCCGCCCGGGTGGACAAGCACCGGCGGCGCGGTATAATGAGAGCGATTTTCGACCTTTCATGGGATAAAATTGATCAACAGGAGTTGACATGCGCTTTGAGCAAACCCGGGATGCGCTGCTCCATGTAGAGCGTTTTCACCGACTCGCGGAGCAACTTTATGGTGAGTTGCTGGAGCAGGCTGATCCGCGTGTCGTGATGCTCCTCGACTATCTGCGGCGCCACGAGGCGAAACAGGCCGACAACCTGCGCGGCGTGATCGGCGACCTCACCCCCCGGGTTCTGAACAGCTGGTTCAAATACAGCCACGACCAGGACATCTTGCTCCCCCTCGACGCCGCCCGCCTGCAACCGCCGAAAGACTTCGACGAAGCCTTCGATCTCGCCTTCCGCCTGGATGAGAAGCTGCTGGAGTTCTACCAGGAGATGATCGAACAGTCCCCTTCGGGCGAGGCCCGGGAAATTTTCATCAACCTTCTGGGGCAAGAGATGAAGGAAAAGCAGAAGTTGATGCGCGGCGCCCTCGGCCTGCTCGATCTGTGAAAGATAAGGGACAAAACCCGTGAAACATATCCGCCTGAAACAAGGATTCGACCTCCCCCTGAGTGGCGCTCCGGAACAACGCCTCGCCGACGGCCCGACGATTGGCCGTGTCGCCCTGCTCGGCCCCGACTACCCAGGGCTGCGCCCCTCCATGTCCGTCGCCGAGGGAGATCGGGTGCGCCTCGGCCAGCCCCTCTTTTGCGACCGCCGCGACGAGCGCATCCGCTACACCGCGCCGGGCGCCGGGCGGGTGACGGCCGTTCATCGCGGCGACAAGCGCGTACTGCTGGCGGTGGAGATCGAATTGGAAGGGGAAGAGGAGGAACGCTTCGCGACCTTCGCCGAGGAGGAACTCGACCGCCTCAGCCGCGCACAGGTCATCGACAACCTGCTCGCCTCGGGACTTTGGACCGCCCTACGGGTACGTCCCTTTGGCAAGGCGCCTCTGCCCGACCAGGTGCCCGACGCCCTCTTCGTCACCGCCATCGACACCCAGCCGTTGGCCGCCGATCCCCGTCTCATCATCGCCGAAAGGCAGGACGATTTCCGCATCGGCCTGCGAGTCTTACGTCACCTGACCGACGGCCCCCTCTACCTCTGCCTTGGTCCGGGCCCGGAACCGGTCGTGCCGCGCGGCATCGAACGGGTGCAGTTCAGCGGCCCCCATCCGGCCGGACTGCCGGGAACCCACATCCACCGTCTGGTCCCCATCACCCCCGGCCGCGCGGTCTGGCACCTGGGTTATCAGGATCTGCTCGCCATCGGCCGCCTCTTCACCAGCGGCCGGTTCGACCCCGCCCGCGTCATCGCCCTGGCCGGCCCGGGGATGTCTCGGCCACGCCTGGTTCGCACCTGCCTGGGAGCCTCCTGCGCCGATTTGCTGCGGGACGAAAATGTCGCCGGCGATCAGCGCATCGTCGCCGGTTCGGTTCTGCATGGCCGCGCGGCGGAAGGCCCACTGGCGTTTCTCGGCCGCTTCCATCTGCAGGTCTGCGCCCTGCCCCGCACCGGCGGCTCCCGGCCACGCCTCTCCTTTTTCAATCCACTACGGGCCTGGCTTCCGCACGGAAAAACCTACAGCCTCGACGGCGAACGCCACGGCACGGCCCAGGCCATCTTCCCCCATGGCCGCTATGAACGGGTGATGCCTTTCAACCTGATGCTTCCCTATCTGCTCCGCGCCCTCGCCTGCGGCGACGCGGAGGAGGCGCGGGCCCTGGGCTGCCTGGAACTGGAGGAGGAGGATCTGGCCCTCTGCTCCTTCGTCTGCCCGGGCAAGAATGATTTCGGCCCCATGCTGCGCGCCGTCTTGGACGAGATTGAGAAAGAAGGATGAAGACCAACGACCCGAAAGAGACGACCTCGGCACTGCGCATCCTGCTTGGCCGGGATGAGGAGACGACAGCCACCGACGCCCCGCTGGTTCGGGACCACGCCAATCTGAGCCGAATCATGGGCTCCGTGCTGCTGGCCCTGACCCCCTGCTTCGTCGCGGCCCTGTGGAACCTCGGCCGCCAGATGCATCTGGCCATGGCAACCGAAGAGATCGAGGCCCTCTTCGACTGGCGCGAAGCGGTCTTCCAGGGGCTCGGCATCGCTCACGATCCGGCCTCCCTGGCGGCCAATTTGCTCCTCGGTGCCCTTTATCTGCTGCCGACCCTGCTTCTCTGCGCCTTCACCGCGCTCTTCTGGGAGGCCCTCTTCTCCCGGGCCCGGCGCCAGGCGCTGAATGCCGCCTGGCTGGTGAGCGTGACCCTGCTGGCTCTGATCCTGCCGCCGGCGCTCCCCTGGTGGCAGATCATCCTTGGCGTCTCCTTCGGCACGGTGCTGGGCAAGGAGGTCTTCGGCGGCACCGGGCGCAACTTCATCAATCCGGCCCTGGCCGCCTATGCCTTTCTCTTCTTCGCCTATCCCGCCGGTTTCGCCGCCGACAGCGCCTATATCCCCATCGACGGGGTGACCGGCGCCACCCCCCTGGCCCTGGCCGCCGCCGGCGGCTTGCCGGAGCTCGGCGCCGTCGTGACCTGGGGTCAGGCCTTCTGGGGCGCCATCCCCGGCGCTCCCGGCGAGACCTCGACGGCGGCCTGCCTGCTCGGCGCCGCGATCCTGCTGGCTGCGGGCGTGGCGAGTTGGCGGATCATGCTCGCCGGACTGCTCGGCGCCTTCACCCTGGCGAGCCTGCTGACGCTTCTCGGGGGGGACGGCAACCCCATGCTCGGCCTCCCTTTCCACTGGCATCTGGTGCTCGGCAGCCTCGCTTTCGGCTTGGTCTTCATGGCCACCGACCCGGTCTCCTCGGCTCTCACCCGCACCGGTCAATGGTGGTACGGCTTGCTGATTGGCGGCATGATCATTCTGGTGCGAGTTTTCAATCCCCTCTTCGCCGAAGGGACGATGCTCGCCATTCTTTTCGGCAACATCTTCGCGCCGGTGATCGACCGCTTCGTGCTCCTCGCCCACATCCGGCAAAGGAAGTCCCGTCATGGCCAATGATTCCGTCGGCCGCACCCTGCTGGTCGCCTTTCTCGTCTGTTTCGTCTGTTCGCTGCTCGTTTCGGCGGCGGCCATGGGCTTGCGCACGATCAAGGAGCGGGACGCCCGCCTCAACACCTACCGCCAGGTCCTCGCCGTCGCTGGGCTACTCGACGACGACCCGGAAGCCGTCTGGAATGCCCGGGTCGAGGTGAAGCTGGTGGAACTGGAGGACGGCCGCTACCGGGAGGAGCTCGATCCCTGGAGTTTCAATCCCCGGCGCGCCGCCGCCGACCCCAAGCGGAACTATCGCATCCCCGCCGAACTCGATCTGGCCGAGATCAAGACCCGGGCGCGTCAGGCGCAGGTCTATCTCATCCGCGACGGGGAAGCATTGAGCCAGGTGATTCTGCCGGTCCACGGCAAGGGGCTCTGGTCGACCCTCTACGGCTATCTGTCCCTCGCCCCCGACCTGACGACGGTGAAAGGTTTCGGCTTCTACGAACACGGGGAAACTCCCGGCCTCGGCGGTGAGGTGGACAATCCCGCGTGGCAGGCCCAGTGGCCCGGCAAAGAGGTGCGCGACGCCCAGGGCCGACCGGTCATCGAAGTCCTCAAGGGCAAGGTCGAAGCGACAGACCCCCTGGCCCGCCACCGTATCGACGGACTTTCCGGCGCTACCATCACTTCGCGCGGGGTAACCAACTTGCTGCGCTACTGGCTCGGCGAGGACGGTTTCGGTCCCTATCTGCGCCGACTGGCCGAAGAGGGAGGCACTCATGGCTAAACTCAAGGAGACCCTTTTTCGCCCCCTCTTCGACAACAACCCCATCGCCCTGCAGATTCTCGGCATCTGCTCGGCCCTGGCGGTCACCGGCCGGATGGAGACGGCCCTGGTCATGTCGTTGGCAGTCATTTGCGTCGTCTCCCTGTCGAGCGCCATCATCAGCCTGATCCGCCGGCAGATCCCCGACAGCATCCGCATCATCGTACAGATGACCATCATCGCCTCGCTGGTCATCATCGTCGACCAGACGATTCAGGCCTTTCTCCCCGACCTCAGCCGCAAGCTCTCGGTCTTCGTCGGCCTGATCATCACCAACTGCATCGTCCTCGGCCGCGCCGAGGCCTTCGCCATGAAACATTCGCCCGGCGCCGCCTTTCTCGACGGCCTCGGTAACGGCCTCGGCTACAGTCTGGTGCTGCTCGTCGTCGCCAGCCTGCGCGAGATCTTCGGCGCCGGCACCTGGTTCGGCCTGACCGTGCTTAAAACCGCCCAGAGCGGCGGCTGGTACGTTCCGAACGGGCTGATGCTGCTGCCGCCAAGCGCCTTTTTCATCATCGGCCTGCTGATATGGGCGCTGCGCACGTGGAAACCGGAACAGGTGGAGAAGGACTGACGCCATGCTCGAAAACTATCTCGACATCTTCATCCGCGCGGTCTTTATCGAGAATATGGCTCTTGCCTTCTTCCTCGGGATGTGCACCTTTCTCGCCGTCTCGAAGAAGGTGGAGACGGCCGCCGGATTGGGGCTGGCGGTCATCGCCGTGCAAACCATCACGGTGCCGGTCAACAGCCTCATCTACCGCTACCTGCTGCGCGAGGGGGGGCTGGCCTGGGCCGGGCTGGAAGGGGTCGACCTGACCTTTCTCGGACTGATCTGTTACATCGGCGTTATCGCTGCCATCGTGCAGATTCTCGAACTCTTTCTCGACAAGCACATGCCCCGGCTCTACGCCGCCCTCGGCATCTTTCTGCCGCTAATCACCGTCAACTGCATGATTCTCGGCGGTTCGCTCTTCATGGTCGAGCGCAACTACAACTTCGGCGAGAGTCTGGTCTTTGGTTTCGGCAGCGGCACCGGCTGGGCACTGGCCATCGTCGGCCTCGCCGGCATCCGCGAAAAGCTCAAATACAGTCGGATTCCTGACGGCTTGCGCGGCCTGGGGATCACCTTCATCGTCGCCGGCCTCATGTCCCTGGCCTTCATGGCCTTTTCCGGCATCAAACTGTGAGGCGCACGGCGCCCACCGGCACCAAGGCAATGGCGTTATGACCGAAATCATTCTCGGCGTTTCTCTCTTCACCGGCATCATCCTGCTGCTGGTCGTCCTGATTCTGGTGGCGCGGGCCTTTCTCGCCCCGCGCGGCCAGGTCACGCTGACCATCAACGACGATCCGGGCAAATCCCTGACGGTCAAGCCGGGGGGCAAACTGCTCACCACCCTCGGTGCCAACGGCATCTTCATCCCCTCGGCCTGCGGCGGCGGCGGAACCTGCGGCCAGTGCCGGGTCAAGGTCCTCGCCGGCGGTGGCGCCATCCTTCCCACCGAAACCGGCCACATCAACCGTCGCGACGCCCGGGAAGGGACGCGCCTCGCCTGCCAGGTGGGAGTCAAGCAGGACCTGCGTCTGATCCTTCCGGCGGAAATCTTCGATATCCGCAAATGGTCGTGCACGGTGCGCTCCAACCGCAACGTCGCCTCCTTCATCAAGGAGCTGGTGCTGGAACTCCCGCCCGGCGAAGACGTGAATTTCCGTGCCGGCGGCTATATCCAGATCGAGGCGCCGCCCCACGAACTCGCCTACCGCGACTTCGACATCGACGAACGCTTCCGCCCTGAGTGGGACCGCTTCGACCTCTGGCAGTACCGTTCCACGGTCAAGGAACCGATCCAGCGAGCCTATTCCATGGCTAACTATCCCGAGGAAAAAGGGGTCATCATGCTCAACGTGCGCATCGCCAGTCCGCCGCCGCGCCATCCCGAGGTGCCGCCGGGGCAGATGTCCTCCTACATCTTCAACCTCAAGCCGGGGGATCAGGTCACCATCTCCGGCCCCTACGGCGACTTCTTCGCCAAGGAGACGGACAAGGAAATGATCTTCATCGGCGGCGGCGCCGGCATGGCGCCGTTGCGCTCGCACATCTTCGATCAGCTGCTGCGCCTCGAGAGCACTCGGAAAATTTCCTTCTGGTACGGCGCCCGCAGCCTGCCGGAGCTCTTCTATGCCGAAGAATTCGAAAAACTCGCGGCCGAGCACGATAATTTCAGCTGGCACGTGGCCCTCTCCGAACCCCTGCCCGAGGACCAGTGGGACGGTCCCACCGGCTTTATCCACAACGTCCTGTACGAACGGTACCTCAAGGATCACCCGGCGCCGGAAGAGTGCGAATACTACCTGTGCGGTCCGCCCATGTTCCTCCTTTCCACCCGGGATATGCTGGAAAACCTCGGCGTGGAGGGGGAAAACATCCTCTATGACGATTTCGGCATGTAGCCATGAAGATCTTTTTCCTCAGCCTGATCCTCTTTCTGCTCAGCTTCGCCGGCCTCGCCGCCGGGCTGCTGCTCGGTCGCCGCGAGCCGCGCCGCACCTGCGGCGGCGGCAAGGAGAGTTGCAGCTGTGCCTCGGCCGGGGAAGGGCCGGCGCGTTGCCCCGACGCCCCGCGCCATTCTTGAATCCCGTTAAGTAGTCTTTGGGCCAGAATCGGCTGTTGACAGCGCCCCTCCTCTTCCCATAGACTTAATCCATCGACGAATGGGCAAACCCGGGGCAACCCGGCGACGCAAAACCACGGGTCCGAACGTTTCGGATGGCCGGGTTACCGAATCGAACGGGCAACCACCCCACCCGCCTTCGTCGATTCGCAGGCGGGTTTTTTCGTGGGAAGGGCCCGCGCACTTGAAGGAGGTCACCATGAACGTGAATGGCGCAGCAAACGCAACGGCCGGTCTTTCCATCCTGAAAAAGGCCAACGAACAACCGAAGGTCGCCCTCGAAGTCATGCAGAAATCCATGCAAGGCATCGAGCAGGCTCAATCCCCGCGGAAAAACCAGGATTCCAGCTTGGCCGAAATGACCGGCAAGGGAAAGCTCATCAACGTCAAAGCCTGATTTCTCTTGCCCATTACGTAAAAAAAGACCCCGTTTCCGACTGGAGACGGGGTCTTTTTTTATCAAAGGATGAGCGGATCGCTCAGGACAGCCGGGCCTTGAAATCCTGGTAGCCGAAACGGCGAACGACTCGCAGTTCACCGCTGGTCGGCTCGAAGGTGCAGATGGCCGGATGCTGGATGCCGTTGAAGGTGGTCGTCTTGACCATGGTGTAATGGGCCATGTCCTCGAAAGCCAGGCGGTCGCCGGGCTTGAGCGGCTGCGCGAAGGACCAGTCGCCGATCACGTCCCCAGCCAGGCAGGACGGCCCACCGAGGCGGTAGCTGTGGGCCTTGACGCCGGCATCGAAACCGCCGGTGATGCCGGGACGGTAGGGCATCTCCAGCACGTCGGGCATGTGGCAGGTGGCGGAGACGTCGAGGATGGCGATCTCCATCTCGTTTTTTACCACGTCCAGCACCTCGGAGACGAGCACGCCGGTGCCGATGGCGATGGCTTCCCCCGGTTCCAGATAGACCTCCAGGTCGTATTTCCCCTTGAAATATTTGATCAGCTCGACCAGTCCGTCGATATCGTAGCCTTCGCGGGTGATGTGATGGCCGCCGCCGAGGTTCATCCACTTCATCCCCGGCAGAAAGGCGCCGAACTTCTCCTCGAAGGCTTTCGCCGTCCGCGCCAACGGCTCGAACAACTGCTCACAGAGGGTGTGAAAATGCAGCCCCTCGACCCCCTCCAGGGAGCGCCCGTCGAACTCCCGGCGGGGGATGCCGAGACGGGACTTGGGGGCGCAGGGATCGTAGATGGCGGTATGCCCCTCGGAATGCTCGGGATTGACCCGCAAGCCGATGGAAACCCGCCCCTTTTCTTTCTCCCAGAGCGGCCGGAAACGTTCCAACTGGTTAAAGGAGTTGAAGACCAGGTGGTTGGAGATGGCGAGCAGTTCCACCACATCGGATTCTTTAAAAGCGGCGGCGAAGCTGTGCACCTCGCGGCCGAATTCCTCCCGCCCAAGGCGGGCCTCCCAGGGGGAAGAGGCGCAGACCCCGTGCAGGGTTTCGCGAATGAGGGGAAAGAGACTCCACATGGAAAAAGCCTTGAGCGCCATGAGGATTTTCGCTCCGCTGCGTTTCTGCACCTCATCGAGAATGGCGAGATTATGCCGCAACCGCCCCAGATCGACCACATAGGCGGGGGAGGGGGCGAGTTGCAGGATTTTTTCGATATCGATACCGACCATAGACACAGCTCGTGCTTTCTCAGGGGTGGATTCCCGGCGGCAGCAACCCCAGGATAAAATCGTAAAGAGCGCGGGCAGCGGCAAAAGCATCCCGAAACTCCTCGGGTTCCGGCTCGACAAAGAGACCGGGATAGCGATATTCCACGGCCAGCGGCGTCAAAAGTCGGGCTGCTTCGACATAGTCCGCGAACCGACCGTCGATATTCGCCGTTTGTCCAATCAGCAATTCGAGGTCGTGGGATTTTTCGAAGCGAACATCGTGGTAAAGAAGAAATCCTTTCAAAGCCTTTTCCGCCGCCTGCTGACAATGGTACGCCGCCGTATCCAGAAGGGGCGTTGCCGCCTCGGCCAACTCCCGGGCCGAAAGCAAATCGCGGCTCGCTTTAATCAACCAACTTCTGGTCAATTCGGCTTTAGTGTCGTTCATACAAAACCCGGCCCTTTTCAAATACCTGACTTTCAAGGGAGGCATACACGTCGCGAAATTTCTCCGCCTCGGCGCGGGTCCGAACCAGCACGTCCTTGGCGACTTGCAGCCCGCTCAAACAGGCCAACGCTCGACGAGCTCTCTGCAAGGGCCGCTCGCTGCTCTCCGACACGATCACATAGAGATCGACGTCGCTTCCCTCATCCGGGCGGCCCCAGGCGCGGGAACCAAAGAGAATCACCTGTTCCGGCGCGAAGGTGCGGACCAGCCGGTCAGTCATCTCTTGCAGCAATGTGTCATCAACCTTGGTCATTTACTCATCCTTAAAGAACAAAATCCGAAAACCTCCATATCCGCCTACAGCTCCGGCCAGTCGCCGCCGTCGACGACTACCGTCGGCAGGCCCATGGGGCCGAGTTCCGCCAGGAACGGCTCGGGATCGAACTGTTCCATGTTCCAGACCCCCGGGGCGTGCCATTTGCCGGTGAGCATCATGATGGCGCCGACCACCGCCGGTACGCCGGTGGTGTAGCTGATCGCCTGGGATTTGACCTCGCGGTAGCAGGCCTCGTGGTCGCAGAGGTTATAGATGTAGACCTGCTTGCGCTTGCCGTCCTTGAGGCCCCGGGCGATGACGCCGATGCAGGTTTTGCCCTTGGTCAGCGGCCCGAGGCTGCCGGGATCGGGGAGGAGAGCCTTCAGGAACTGAATCGGCACGATCTTCTGCCCCTGGAATTCGACCTCGTCGATGCGGGTCATACCGACATTCTGCAGCACCTCCAGGTGCTTCAGATAGTTGTCCGAGAAGGTCATCCAGAACTGGGCCTTCTTGATGGTCGGGATATGCTTGACGATCGACTCCATCTCCTCGTGGTAGAGGCGGTAGACGTTCATCGGCCCGATGCCGTCGGGGAAATCGAAAACCCGCTTGGTCGAGAGGGCCGGGGTTTCCACGAACCGGCCGTTCTCCCAGTGGCGGCAGGCGGCGGTCACTTCGCGGATGTTGATCTCCGGGTTGAAGTTGGTGGCGAAGGGCTGGCCGTGGCTGCCGGCGTTGGCGTCGATGATGTCGAGCTCCTGTACCTCGTCCAGGTACTTCTTCGCCGCCAGGGCGGTGTAGACGTTGGTGACGCCGGGGTCGAAGCCCGAGCCGAGCAGGGCCATGAGCCCGGCCTGCTTGAATTTATCCTGATAGGCCCACTGCCAGGAGTACTCGAACTTGGCGGTATCGAGCGGCTCGTAGTTGGCGGTGTCGAGGTAATCGACGCCGGTCGCCAGACAGGCATCCATGATATGCAGATCCTGGTAGGGCAAGGCCACGTTGATGACCAGTTTCGGCTGCACCTTCCGGATCAGCGCCGTCAATTCCGGCACGTTGTCGGCGTCGACCTGGGCGGTGGCGATCGGCGTGGAGATCTGCGCGGCGATGGCGTCGCACTTGGCTTTGGTGCGCGAGGCCAGGGTGATTTCGCTGAAGATATCGCGCCGCTGGGCGCATTTATGGGTAACGACCTGGCCGACCCCGCCGGCGCCGATAATCAGAACCTTGTTCATCGCTCTTCTCCGTTCGTCAAGGATGGCCCGGGCGGGCAAGAAACGCCACGTCCTTCAGGCCGGATTAAAAAGTAAATGCGGATATTAACATCGTTGTCCGGCAAATAATAACAGATTTTTCCCTGGCGGCAGGGGATGGGGGAGAAACCGAGTCAATTCCCTCCGAATGCGCTAAGCTTGAGGAAACGTCCATGGAGAAACCGCCATGCCCCGCTTTTTTCGCTTTCTTGAACCGACCTTTTTTGCCGGACTCATCGACGATCCCTGCCTGATAATCCGCGACCGCCCTATCCACCAGAGCATCCTCCTCGACTGCGGCGCCCTCCATCAGGTCGCCAAACGCGAGATGAAACCGATCCGCGCCATCTTCGTCAGCCACGCGCACATGGATCACTTCATGGGTTTTGACGCCTTTCTCCGCCAGGTTCACGCCAGCCCCCGCACCGTCGAGCTGTTCGGCCCTCCGGGGATGGCCGACCGGGTGGCGGCGCGACTGGCCGGCTACGACTGGAATCTAGCCGAACCCTACTGGTGTACCCTGCTGGTGCATGAAGTCCACCCGGAACAGATGATCTCCGCCCACTTCTCCGGCCCGGAAGCTTTCCGCCGCCACAAACTGGGCGCGACGCCTCGCCCGGGGAATCTCATCTACCGCCATAACCATCTGGAAGTGGCGGCGGAAATCCTCGATCACGGCATTCCGGTCCTCGCCTTTCGGGTCTGGGAGCGAAAAGTCTTCGCCCTGGATGGAACCAAACTGGCGGCGCTCGGCCTGGTGGCGGGGGATTGGTTGGCGGAACTGAAACGGCGCTTTTTCGCAGATTGGCCGAAAGCGCCGCCGCTGCGCATCACCCGAAGCACGGCGCAAGGTGCGCGGGAGGAAAGCGTCGCCGATGCGGAGGTCTTTTATCGGCAAATCCGAGCCACGCCAGCGATGCCGAGTATTGGCTACCTCACCGACTGGGGCTGGTCGCCGGAAAACCTGGCGAAGGTCCGGAATTTTATGGCCGGGGTCGACCTGCTGGTCGGAGAGTGCGCCTTTCTGCAGGCAGAAACCCACAAGGCCCGCGCCTCCCGCCACCTCGGCACCGCCGACTGGAATCTCCTCCTCGCCGAACTGCGCCCGCGCGCCTTTCTGCCCATGCACCTCTCCAAAACCTACCTGAGACGCAGTCCGGAACTGTACGCGGAACTCGCGCCGCCCCCCGAAACAAAGCTGCTCACCCTCCCCGAACACCTGGCCCCCCGCCCTCTGCACGCCCACGAAGCCCGGGCGCTGTTGGGCTATTGATCGAGGATGACGACAGACAGCGGATTAGCAATCGCCAACAAGCGGTTTATTCGGCAGGATTTTATTGCCTTGCCCTGGCTTCTTTGCTAAAGAGGACGGATGAAAACGACCTGGTACGAAATACGAATCGATGTGCCGGCGAGCGGGCTCGACCTGGTGTGCAATGAACTGGGGGAGCTCGGCTGCGCCGGAATTACTGTCGAGGAGCGGACGCTGGATACCTTCGTCGCCCCCGATCCCGACGCCGACGCACCGGAGCGCTACGGCATCAGCGCCTACTTCCCCACCGAGGGAGATGAGACGACCCTGCGCACGCAGGTGACGGAGCGCCTCGAATGGCTGGGCCAACTGGCTCCGGGACTGCTGCCCCTCTCCCTGCAATGTCGGCCGGTCCAGGAACAGGACTGGGCGGAGGGCTGGAAGCAGCACTTCAGCGCGACACGCATCGGGCGACGGCTGATCGTCAAGCCGACCTGGGAAGACTGGTCCCCCGCCGGCGACGAGGTGGTGGTCAATCTCGATCCCGGCATGGCCTTCGGCACCGGCACCCACGGCACCACTCGCCTTTGCCTGGAGGCCCTGGCCGGTCTCTACGATCAGGCCCCCGTGCCGACGCGGGTTCTCGATGTCGGCACCGGCAGCGGCATCCTCGCTATCGCCGCCGCCGCCCTCGGCGCCCGGCGGGTTCTGGGCTGCGACATCGAGGAGGAATCCTGCCGCGTCGCCCGGGAAAATGTCGAGCTGAACGGGGTCGGCGACCGGGTGGAGATCACCGGCGCCCCGCTGGAGTCGCTGGAAGGCGATTTCGACGTGATCCTGGCCAACATCCTGGCGGAGGAAAACATCCGTCTCGGCGATGAGCTGACCCGGCGGCTGGCCCCCGGCAGCGCCCTGATCCTCTCCGGCATCCTGCAGGAAAAGGAAGCCCTGGTCACCCAGGCCTTTGCCCGTTATGATCTGCATGGCCCGGAAGTCACCCATGAAGCCGAATGGGTCTGCCTCCGCTACCGGAAACCCGCCTAGTTTTCCCACCCGAACGTCGGCCGCTGTTGCCGGAAAGACCGATGCAGCGTTTTTTTGTTCCCCCCGAACTTATCGCCGGCGATGAAGGGCTGCTGCCTGAGGACGTCGGCCATCATCTGGGGCGGGTGCTGCGCCTTCCGCCGGGGGAGGAACTGCTTCTCCTTGACGGCGCGGGCGCGGTCTGCCGGGCCCGGCTGCTCGCTTTCGGGCCGCGCGGCGCCCAGGTTCGGGTACTGGAACGCTGGCGCGAGGCCGAGCACGGCCTGCCCATCCATCTCATCCAATCCCTGCCCAAGGCCGACAAACTCGAACTGGTGCTGCAGAAGGGGACCGAACTGGGAATCACCGTCTTCTCCCCGGTTCTCAGCGAGCGCGGCGTCTGTCATCCTGTTGACAGCCGTCAGGCAAAACGTCACCAACGCTGGACAAAAATTGTCCGCGAAGCCGCCCGTCAGTGCCGCCGTCCCGTCATCCCCCAGCTCGATGAAATCCAGCCCCTCGCCCTGGCGCTCGGGTCCTGCGCCGAGCCCCTGCGGCTGATGTTGTGGGAAGAGGAGAGCCGCCCCTTGGCCGAGGTTCTGCCGCCCTCCCCGCCATCGGCGGTGGCTTTGCTGGTCGGACCCGAAGGCGGCTTCAGCCCGCGGGAAGCGGAACTGGCCCGAAATTTCGGATTTCTGCCGGTACGCCTCGGCCCGCGCATTCTGCGCAGCGAAACGGCTGGGTTTGCGGTGGCAAGCATCTTGCAGTACATTTATGGAGATCTGGGCGCGCCGGCAGCATAAGCGCCGGTTCGTTGGTTGACGAAAGGAGCCCCTATGAAGTGTCCGAAATGCGGTTATCACAGCTTCGAGTATCTGGAGCGCTGCCGAAAGTGCGGCAACGATCTCGCCGCCTTCAAGTCCAAATTCAATCTGCGCAGCCTGATTTTTCCCAAGCGTCAGAACGGGGCGGCCGCACCCGCCGCCACTAGCGAGAGCTTTGCCTTCGAAGCGGAACCGTCGGCGTCGGTAACGACTGCCGCCGTGACCGCTGTCGCAGCGACGGCCGCAACCGCGACAGCTACGAATGCGACCGATTTCGGTTTTGACTTCATGGATGAAACCCCCGGCGCCGACGAGAGCGCGCCGATCCCCGCCAGTGCCGAATCTCCCTTCCCGGACGAGGTCGCGCCTTCCGCCGGCAAGGGGGCCTTCGATAGTGAAGCCTTCGATTGGAATGCCGAAGACGAAACCCTGAAGGAAGCGACCGGCGGCGATGAGGTGGAGGAAGCCGTCGAAACGGCCGCCGGCGATGAAAGCTTCGGTCTCGACCTCTCCTGGGATACGGAATTGCCGGTGCTGGAGCAAACGGCGGCGGTCGAACCGGAAGACCCCTCCGATCCTCTCGACATGGATAGTCTTTCCGATTGGGACTTCGAGGGCGAGTCTCCCCTTCCTCCCGAAACGGAAACCGTCAAAACCAAGGGGCAGGAGGCCCCTCGCGACCCTTTTGAGGTGCGGGAACCGGAGATGGAGAGCCCGGTTCCCGAAGTCGATCTCCAGCCCCTTTCCCTGCTATCCACCGCGTCTGCCGGAACGGCGGAAGACTCAGCGACAGCGGCCATGATGGGAGCGGTTGCGCTTCCCAGTGCCGCCGAAATTCCGCGCACGTCCATATCCAAGGCGGCCACCACGGCCGAGGACGACGAGCCGAAAGTCGCCGCGATCCTTCCCCGAGCCTTGGCCCTGGGGGTGGATCTGCTCCTTTTGGGCGGCGTCCTCCTTCTCTTTCTGATCGCCGGGGAACGGGCGCTGACGCCGGGAGTCTCCGGGCGACTGCTGCCCTCCCTCGAATCCCTGCTGCGCTTGGCCATCCCCTATTTTCTGGTCGGTTTTTCCCTGAGCTTCAGCTATTTCACCCTCTTCCACTTTCTCGTCGGCCAGACCCCCGGCAAAATGCTCTTGCGCCTGCGCGTCGAGACGGACGAGGGCACACCCCTCGATCTGCCCCAGGCTTTTTTGCGTAGCACCGGCGGGCTCTTCGCCCTGCTGGTCGGCGGCTTGGGCTTTCTTGGCATTCTCTCGGCGCGGCGGCGGGGCTGGAACGACCTCTTTGCCGGCACGCGCGTGGTAGCGGCCAGCTTGGAAGACGAGACGGCGGAATAACTGCCCGATGCAAAAAAGGGGAAGAAGCGAAAACGACGAAGCGCGCTCCAAGGGGGCGCGCTTCGTGTTTTTCAGCCTTGGCGCAGTTGGATGAAGGAATCGAGGTCCGGACAGCGCAAGTAGGGATTGTGCTCCAGCTCGAAGGCGATGGTCGAGACCGGCTGCGGTCCATAGTCGTGGCCGGGATAGACGCGCGTTTCCGGGGGAAGGGCGGCGAGGCGGCACAGGCTGCGATAAAGCTCCCGGACATCGCTGCCGGGAAGGTCCGCCCGCCCGCAACGGGTGACGAAAAGGGTATCGCCGGTTACGACCAGACCCGGCGCGTAGAGGCAGATGGAGCCGGGGGTGTGGCCGGGAGTGTGCAGAACCTCAATCGTCCCGTCGCCGAGAGTGATGCGACTTCCCTCATCGAGGC
Source organism: Desulfuromonas acetexigens (assembly GCF_900111775.1). NCBI lineage: Bacteria > Pseudomonadati > Thermodesulfobacteriota > Desulfuromonadia > Desulfuromonadales > Trichloromonadaceae > Trichloromonas > Trichloromonas acetexigens. Next base: position 84,005 of record NZ_FOJJ01000037.1, read on the forward strand.
GCAGGTCAGCCTGAGGGAGATCGAGGGGATGTCCGGCAAGCTTCGCTCCGCTGGCCGACAAGACGGTGTCGTTGCCGGCGACGTGATCCCGATGACCGTGGGTGTTGATGAGCAGCTTCAGCTTGACGCCGAGCTGTCGGGCCTGATCCAGCAGGCGGTCGGGGGCGAAGGAGGGGTCGACCGCCACCCCCTCGAGGGTGGCGGGGCAGTAGATCAGGTAGGCGAAGTTGGCCATCTCGCCGGCGGCGATCTGGACCACTTCCAACGGGCTCACAGCCACTCGGGAACCTTCGGTTCTTCGTGGCCGATTTTACAGATTTCCCCATCAACGATCTGAAAAATGTCGCCGGTCTTGAGCACGTGCCAACGATCCCCCTCGTCGGGGGGCAAGGGGAACTCGCGGCTGCCGAGATAGACGTCGTCGCCGCCGATCATCCCCCACCAGTCGAGGGCGCCGGTCTGCCAGACCTTGGTCTTGAGATTAAAAGCCATGCGGTTTTCTCCTTTATATTGAATTCGCTTGGGTTTTTAAGGATAGCACGAAATGCGCGATCCGCTCGCCGGCGGGTTTTGTCCTTGTGACCCCCCGGTACATCGCTTATAATTCAGTTCTCTCTTTTTCTCAACCAAAACCGGGGCAAGGAGCCTTTTCTTCATGAGATTCGCGAAAATGCACGGTGCCGGCAACGACTATGTCTATGTCAACGGCTTCGCGGAAGAGGTCACCGATCCGGCGGCGCTGGCCCAGGCGGTCAGCAACCGCCAGTTCGGTATCGGCTCGGACGGCCTGATCCTCATCCTGCCGTCCGAAGTGGCCGATGTGCGCATGCGCATGTTCAACGCCGACGGCAGCGAGGCGGAGATGTGCGGCAACGGTATCCGCTGCGTGGCCAAGTACGCCTACGATCACGGCTTGGTAACGAACAAGGAGATCCGCGTCGAGACCGGCGCCGGGGTCAAACCGTTGCAGCTTTTCACCAACGCCGCCGACAAGGTCGAGCGGGTGCGGGTCAACATGGGGCAACCGGTGCTGAAGCGCTCCCTGATTCCCATGGCTGGCCCCGAGGCCGAGCAGGTAGTAGCGGAATCCCTCGCCGTACTTGACCGCACCTTCGCGATTACCTGCGTATCCATGGGCAATCCCCATTGCGTAATCTTTGTCGATGATGTCGATGCCTTTCCCGTCGAACTCTACGGTCCGGCCATCGAGAACCATCCCAGCTTTCCCCGCCGGATCAACGTCGAGTTCGTCCAGGTCCTCGCCTCCGGTGAGGTGCGCCAGCGGACCTGGGAGCGGGGCGCCGCCGAGACCCTGGCCTGCGGCACCGGCGCCTCGGCGGTGACCGTGGCCGGCGTACTCACCGGCCGCACCGACCGTCGGCTGCTCAACCACCTACGCGGCGGCGATCTGGAGATGGAATGGGCCGAGGATGGTGACATCTACATGACCGGCCCGGCGGTGCAGGTTTTCGAGGGAGACTATCAACCCCAATGAATTGCCCCATGTGTACCCGCTGGCAGGACGAACCGGAGCTGCGCGTGGCCGAGCTGGAGCACTGCTACGTGCAGCTCAACCGCGACCAGTTTTTCCCCGGCTACTGCCTGGTTTTCGCCAAAAAGCACCTGACCGAACTCTTTCATCTCGACCCGGCGACGCGCGCAGGCCTCATGGAAGAGGTCAACGGGGTGGCGGCGGCCCTCGCCGAGGTCTATCGGCCGAGCAAGATGAATTATGAACTGCTCGGCAACATGGTGCCGCACATGCACTGGCATCTGGTGCCGCGCTTTATCGACGACCCCCTCTGGCCGCGCCCGATCTGGAGCGAACCCCACGAGGAAAAGACTCTCAACCCAAGTGACTACCAAGAAGCCGCCGGCCGCATCCGCCGCGCCCTGGGACTTTGACCGCCATGCTCCTGTTCGATCTCGACAACACCCTCTATCCGCCGGAACGGGAGCTCTTTTCCCTCATCGACGTGCGCATCAACCGCTACATGAGTGAGGTGGTGGGCATCCCCGCCGCCGAGGTCGACGGCCTGCGCCGCCGCTACTGGGCCGAGTACGGCGTGACCCTGCAAGGGCTGATCCGCCACTACCGGGTCGATCCCGAGGATTACCTCGATTACGTCCATGATGTCGACGTCGCCTCCCGGCTCGATCCCGACGCGGAACTGCGCCAAGCGCTGCAACAGTTGCCCCAGCGCAAGGCGGTCTTCACCAACGGCTCCACCGGCCACGCCGAGCGGGTGCTGGCGCACCTCGGTCTGCGCGACCAGTTCGAGTGCATCTTCGACATCCGTGTCGCCCAGTATCAGCCCAAACCCTTCGCCGCTCCCTATCATCAGGTCGTTGCGGAGCTCGGGGTTGACGCCCGCGACTGCACCATGATCGAGGATTCCCAGGAAAACCTGCGCACCGCCAAGGCTTTGGGGATGAGGACCGTGCTCGTCGGCGCCGGCCCAGGGGCAGATTTCGTCGACGTGCGTATCGACCGCGCGGCGCAGGTGCCGACCGCTCTCGCCGCCCTTCCGGCCCTGCCCGTCTCCTTCTGATGCCAGCCTGCCCGCACCCTCTCGGCGCCCATATGTCCATCGCCGGCGGTCTGGACCGGGCCTTCGCCCGGGCAGAGGCGGTCGGTGGCACGGCTCTGCAGATTTTCACCAAGAACGCCAGCCAATGGCGAGGCAAAGCGATCGACGATGCTAGCGCCCGGGCTTTTCGTACTGCCTGGGAAAAAAGCGGCATCGGACCGGTCCTCGCCCACGCCAGCTACCTCATCAACCTGGCCGCGCCCGACACCGAACTCTGGGAGAAATCCAAGGCCGCTTTTCTGGATGAACTGCAGCGCTGCGCCCGCCTCGGCATCCCCTGGCTGGTCCTGCACCCCGGCTCACACCGTGGAGAGGGGGAGGAGGCCGGACTGACGCGGGTCGTGACGGCGCTGCAGGAGATTCTTGCCGACAGCCCCGCCGAGGTCGGCGTACTGCTGGAAAATACCGCCGCCCAGGGGGATTACCTCGGGGGGCGTTTCGAGCATCTGGCGGAAATTCTGGCGCGGGTGCCCCAGGGCCGCCTCGGTGTCTGCTTCGATACCTGCCACGCCTTTGCCGCCGGCTATGACCTCGCCGGCCCCGAGGGCTATCGGCTGGTGATGGATGAATTCGACCGCCGCGTCGGTGTCGAAAGTATCCGCGCCTTTCACCTCAACGACAGCCTGAAAGGCCTGGGCAGCCGGGTCGACCGCCACGAACAGATCGGTCGGGGGGCCATCGGTCGTGCCGGCTTCGCCGCGCTGATGACGGATCCGCGCTTCACGGCGATCCCCAAGATCCTCGAAACCCCCAAAGGGGAAGACGACGCCTGGGATCGTATCAATCTGACGTTGTTGCGGAAACTGGCACAGGGGGATTGAGATGCGCGCGGTGCTTCAGCGGGTAGCCTCGGCCCGGGTCGAGGTCGATGGCAAGAGCGTGGGGGAGATCGGCCGGGGGTTGCTCATCCTCCTCGGCGTCGAGCAGGGGGATAACGCCGACGATGCCCGCTACCTGGCGGAGAAGTCGGCGCAGCTGCGTATTTTCGAGGACGCGGCCGGGAAGATGAATCTTTCGCTGGAGGATGTCGGCGGGCAGATTCTGGCGGTTTCCCAGTTCACCCTGCTGGCCGATTGTCGCAAAGGCCGCCGCCCCGGCTTCTCCCGGGCGGCGCTGCCGGAACCGGCCGACACCCTCTACCAGCAATTCGTCGCGCTCTTGCGCGAGCGCGGCCTGACCGTGGCCACGGGGATTTTTCAGGCCGAGATGCAGGTGCATCTGGTCAATGACGGTCCCGTTACTCTGCTGCTCGACAGCCGGAAGGAATTTTGATGTCCCACGACGAAGAACACGAAATCCCCCAGTGGAGCGGCCCGAGCCGTTCGGCGAAAAAACGCGCGGCCAAGGCGGTGGAAACGGTCGCCGCCCAGTTGATTGAGCTGCCGGAGGCGACCTGGGCCAAGGTACCGGCGCCGTCGGAACTACGTGAAGAAATCGAGCTGGCGCGGCGAACGGAAAGCCACGGGGCGCGGAAACGGCAAATGAAACATCTGGCTGGGGTTCTGCGCCGCCATGACGAAGAGGCGGCGGTCATTCAAGAATTTCTGGAGGGCCTGGACCAGGTCCAGCGGCAGGACAAAGAGGCTTTTCATCTCTTGGAGGAACTGCGCGACCGGATCTGCGATCCCGAGCAGAGCGCCGCCGCCCTGGTCGAGGCCGAGGGGCTGCTTCCCGCTATCGACCGCGCCGGCCTCGCCCGTCTCGCCCGGGCGGTGCATGCCGGAAACGATCGCAAGGCCTATCGGGAAATCTTTCGCCGTCTGCGCGCCGCATCGGAAGCGGCCGCTGCCGACGACTGACGCAAAAAGGCCCGCCGGAAAGCGGGCCTTTGCTCAGGTTCGCTGAGGAAAATCCTGAATTACAGGGCTTTCTTGATCAGGTTTTCGAGTTGGCTCTTGGGGGCGGCGCCGACCAGCTGGTCGACGATCTTGCCGTCTTTGAAGAGAATCAGGGTGGGAATGCCGCGCACGCCGTACTGGCCGGGGGTGGCGGGGTTTTCATCGACATTGAGCTTGGCGATTTTGACCTTGCCGTCGTACTCGCCGGCGAGGCCGTCGATGACCGGGCCGATCGCCTTGCAGGGGGCGCACCAGGTGGCCCAGAAATCGACTAGAACCGGGGTCGAGGATTTGAGGACTTCGTTTTCGAAGCTGTCATCGGAAAGCTGGACGACCTTATCGCTGGCCATGATGGAGTCTCCTTGCCGTGAAGTTTTTAGATGCGATTCGATTGATTCAACTTTCGCAATGATAGAACACCCCTTGAAAAAATCAAGGGATTATTTGGTTTTCCTCTCGTCCCCCGAACCTTGACAGGCGCCTGGGGGGCCCCTATCATGCCGATGACTTCAAGTGGCGGAGAGCGTATGAAGCAGTCCAAGATTCATCTGGCGGTCAAGGAACAGACGGCTTTGCTCGGCGAATGCCTCGCCGGCCACGGCGAGGGGCTGGAACGCCTGGCCGGGGAATTGGTGGCGGGTTTTAATCAGGGAGGACGGCTGCTCCTGGCGGGTTCCGGCCCGCTCGGAACGGTGGCCGAACTCGTCGCCGACCTTTTTCTCTATCGCCTGAGCTTTGAGCGCCCCTCCCTGCCGGCCTTGGCCCTGGGACGGGATCCTTCCTTGGCCGCCTGCATGCTCCGCGACGGCCAGGGGCGGGCGTACTTTTCCCGCCAACTGCGGGCCCTGGCCGGCAACAACGACCTGTTGCTGGTCCTGGCGGACAGCAACCGGGACGAAGCGCTGCTCGACCTTCTGCCGCTGGCCCGGCAGTTGGAGTGCAAGACGGCGCTGATCGTTCCCGAAGGGGCGCCCCTGGCGGGAGAAGAGGTCGACTTCCTCTTTGCGCTGAAGACCGTAGCCCCCACGCGCCTGCTTGACATGGGCCTGTTCATGGGGCAGATGCTGTGCGAGCTGGTCGAAGGGGAGCTCTTCGGCACATGACGACCGATGTGGAAGTAAAGGCCGCGCCCGTTTTCTATCCCTTGCAACTCAGTCTTTCCGGACGGCTGTGCGTCGTCGTCGGCGGCGGCGCCGTCGGGCGGCGCAAGCTCGCCGGGCTGTTGCGGGCCGGAGCCCGGATACGGTTGATCGACGCCGCTGCCACTTCCGTGCCGCCGGCGGGTGACGCTCTGGAGTTCCTGGAACGCCCCTATCGGGACGGCGACCTGGAAGGCGCCTTCCTGGCCTTTGCCGCCACCGACAACCCGACGATAAACGCCGCCGTCGCCGCCGAGGCGCGGCGCCGTGGGATTCCCGTCAACCGCGTCGATGACGGACCCGACAGCGATTTCATCCTGCCCGCCAATCTGCGGCGGGGGGATCTGCTCTTCAGCGTCGCCGGCGGCGGCCGCAGCCCGGCCTTGATCGCTATTCTGCGGGATCGACTGGCCGAACACTTCGGTCCCGAATGGGGAACGGTTCTCGACATCGCCGCCGCGCTGCGCCGAAAGCGGTTGACACCTCTGGAACAAACCAAATACAATCACGAGATTTTACGCCAACTTCTGGCCGCCGGGCTGGCCGGGCGGGTCGCCGCCGGCGACGAGGCGGGGGTCGACGCCCTCCTCGCCACCCTGCCGGAGGGAGGCTGCACCCTCGACGATCTCGGGATTCAACTGCCGAAAGGGATGCCATGAGTGTCAACATCCTGCTGTTCAAAATAACCCTGATCTTCTATTCCGTGGCGACCGTCCTCTACTTGGTCGATGTGGTTCGACGGAAGGAAAAGGCCGGCAAAACCGGCAAGGCCGCCCGCTGGATCCTGGTCGGCGGCTTCGCCCTGCATTGCGCCACCCTCCTTGCCCGCTATCTCGAAGCAGGCTACACCCCGGTGGCCAACCTGCACGAATCGCTCTCTTTTTTCGCCTGGACCCTGGTCGGCATCTTCCTGCTCTTCGATATCCGCTACCGCATGACTGTCCTCGGCGCCTTCAGCTGCCCACTGGCGGTGATCCTCATGCTGATCGGCTCCACCGCCCCCACCGCGATGAAAGAGCTCAATCCCGCCCTCGACAGCTGGTGGTTCCCGGTGCATGTGACATTGGCCTTTCTCGGCAACGCCGTCTTCACCGTGGCCTTCGTCGCCGGGGTCATGTACCTGCTGCAGGAACGGATGCTGAAAAGCAAAAAATTCAGCGCTCTCTACTACCGTCTGCCCCCCCTCGACGTGCTCGACAGCATCAACTACAAGTGCCTCTCCTTCGGCTTTCCCCTGATGACCATGGGCATCATCTCCGGCGCGGTCTGGGCCAATTCCGCCTGGGGCGGCTACTGGCGCTGGGATCCGAAAGAGACCTGGGCGCTGATCACCTGGTTTTTGTACGCCGCCCTGCTGCACGGTCGTCTGACCGTCGGCTGGCGCGGGCGGCGGGCGGCGATCTTCGCCATCCTCGGCTTTCTGTGCCTGCTCTTCACCTTCCTCGGCGTCAATCTGCTGCTTTCGGATCTGCACAGCTTCAAGGCCATGGAAGGACCTTAGGGAATACGGAATTCACCATGATGAACATCATTGTCGTGGGGCTGAGTCACAAGACCGCCCCCGTGGAAATACGCGAACGGGTCGCTTTTGCGCCCACGGATATGGGTCGCCCCCTGCACGAGATGCGCGCCCTGCCGGCGGTGGCCGAGGCGATCATCGTGTCAACCTGCAACCGGGTGGAGCTCTACGCCGGCACTCACGCTCCCGAGGCCTGCGTCGGCCAGCTCAAGGCCTTCCTCGCCGCCTATCACGGCATCCCCGCTGAGCAGTTGGAGGAGCATCTTTACGACTACCAGGGGGAAGAAGCCATCCGCCACGTCTTCCGCGTCTCATCCAGCCTCGATTCGATGGTCATCGGCGAGCCGCAGATTCTCGGGCAGATCAAGACCGCCTACGGCTACGCCACCGAGCACAAGACCGTCGGCTCGGTGCTCAACCGCTTTCTGCACAAGGCCTTTTCCGTGGCCAAGCGGGTGCGCACCGAAACGGATATCGCCAGCAATGCGGTCTCCGTCTCTTTCGCCGCCGTCGAACTGGCGCGCAAGATCTTCGGCAGCCTCGACGGCAAGAAAGTCATGCTCATCGGCGCCGGCGAAATGTGCGAACTGGCGGCGCGGCATTTCCTCAACAACGGCGCCGCTTCGGTGATGGTCACCAACCGCACTCTGGAGCGGGCGATCAAACTCGCCGAAGAGTTTCAGGGACAGGCCATTCCCTTCGAGGAATTCCCCCAGCGCCTGCATCAGGTCGATATCGTTCTGACCTCCACCGGCGCCCCCCATTTCATCCTCGGCCAGGAAAAAATGGAAGAGGTCATCCGCCAGCGCAAGAACAAGCCGATGTTCCTCATCGACATCGCCGTCCCTCGCGACATCGACCCCAAAGTCAACAAGATCGACAACATCTATCTCTACGATGTCGACGACCTGCAGGGGGTGGTGCAGGCCAACCTCAAGGAACGGCATAAAGAGGCGAAGAAGGCCGAGGTCATCATCGACCAGGAGATCGGTCAGTTCAGCCGCTGGCTGGAGAATCGTGATGTCGTTCCGACCATCGTCGCCCTGCGCAAGAAGTTCGAGGAAATCCGTCAGGGAGAACTCCAGAAAACCTTTTCCAATCTCAAGGATCTCGGCCCCAAAGAGCGGCAGGCGATCGAAGCCCTGACCGCCGCCATCGTCAACAAAATGCTGCACCCACCGACCTCGGTCCTCAAGCAGAACCAGGAAACGGCCTCGGGGAGCGACTACGTCGATGCGGTGCGGACCCTGTTCGATCTGGAAATCGCCCAGGAAGAAGACGACAGCGAAATCAGCTAAGGAGACATAAGGCATTCATGGAAAAAATGACACTGCGTATCGGTACTCGCGCCAGCCAGCTGGCCCTGTGGCAGGCCAACTGGGTCAAGTCTGAACTGGAGAAAAAACACCCCGGGCTCGAAGTCACCCTGACCAAGATCAAGACGCAAGGGGATAAAATCCTCGACGTGCCGCTAGCGATGGTCGGCGGCAAGGGGCTCTTCGTCAAGGAGATCGAGGAAGCCATGCTGCGCGGCGAGATCGACATCGCCGTGCACTCGATGAAGGATGTGCCGACCTTTTTCCCCGAAGGTCTGGCCCTGCGTTGCATCACCGAGCGGGAAGACCCTCGCGATATCGTGGTCCTCAGACCCGGCTTCAAAAGCTTCCGCGATCTGCCGCAAGGGGCGCGCATCGGCACTTCATCATTGCGGCGCAAGGCGATGCTGCTGCATCTGCGTCCCGATTTCCAGATGGTCGATATTCGCGGCAACGTCGAGACCCGCATCCGTAAGCTCACCGAAGACAACCTCGACGCCGTGGTGCTGGCCGCCGCCGGCATGCATCGTCTCGGCTTCACCGGGCAGATCGGCGAATACCTGCCGACCGACGTGTCGTTGCCGGCCATCGGCCAGGGGGCGCTGGGCATCGAATCGCGCATCGCCGATACCGAGGTCAATGCCCTCATCGACTTCTTCAATCACCCGGAAACCGCCGCCGCGGTCAAGGGCGAGCGGGCGGTGCTGCGCCGTCTCGAAGGCGGCTGCCAGGTGCCCATCGGCGCCTACGGCGAGGTCAAGGACGGCCAACTGACCCTGACCGGCGTGGTCGCCAGCGTCGACGGCGCCAGATTCCTCAAGAAGACCGTCGTCTGCAAGCCGGAAGATTCGGAAAAGGTCGGCATTTCCCTGGCCGACGACCTGATCATCCAGGGAGCCGGGAAAATTCTCAACGAGGTCTATAAGCACGAGACCTTCAACGTCGGTCGCGAGGACGTTTAACAGGCTGATGAAAAACACCCATCTGCGGCGTTGTCCTCACCCCTCGTCAACGACGTACCTTTCAGGTACGCCTTATTCCTCAGGATTTCGTCCGCCTTGCATCTGGGCATTTTTGATCAGCCTTGGAAAACGATTTTTTCAACAACCTCTTAGTCTCCATGGCGAATGATCCCCAGGGGCGGCGCATGCGTCGCCCCTATCCGTTTACGGCAGGTGAACTCTTGAAACCAGGCATCGTCTATCTCATCGGCGCCGGGCCCGGCGATCCCGGCCTGATCACGGTCAAGGGACGCGAATGCCTGCGCCGGGCCGAGGTGGTGATCTACGACTATCTGGCCAATCCCGCCTTTCTGCGCGAAGCCCCCAACGCCGAACATCTTTACGTCGGGAAAAAGGGTGGAAACCACCACCGCTCCCAGGAGGAGATCAACACCCTGCTGGTGGAAAAAGCCGGGGAGGGCAAGACCGTCGCCCGCCTCAAGGGGGGAGATCCCTACATCTTCGGCCGGGGCGGCGAGGAAGCCCTTTGTCTGCGCCGGGCGGGGATTCCCTTCGAAGTCGTTCCCGGCGTCACCGCCGGTTTCGCCGCCGCCGCCTACGCCGGCATCCCCCTCACCCACCGCGACCACACCACCAGCCTCGCCCTCATCACCGGCCATGAAGACCCGGCAAAGAAGATGTCGAGTCTCGACTGGGAGAAACTTGCCGGCGCCGTCGGCACCCTGGTCTTTTATATGGGGATCGCCAACCTGTCGCTGATCGCCCGGGAACTGATGGCACACGGCCGCCCCGCCGACACCCCGGTGGCGATTGTGCGCTGGGCGACCACGGCGCAACAGCAGACCCTGACGGCGACCCTCGGCGATGTGGTCGAGCAGGCGGCCCAGTCCCGGATCAAGCCGCCGGCAGTCATCATCGTCGGTTCGGTGGTCGGCTTGCGGGAGGAGTTGCGCTGGTTCGACAACCGCCCCCTCTTCGGCAAACGTATTCTCAACACCCGCGCCGCCGACCAGGCCGCCGAACTGACGGCGCTTCTCGAAGCGCGAGGGGCCGAAGTCATCGAGGCACCGACCATCGAGCTGGTCGCGCCGGAGAATTATGACGAACTCGACGGCGCCATCGCCGAACTGGAAACCTTCGACTGGCTGATTCTCACCTCGGCCAACGGCGTGCGCTGCTTCTTTCGGCGCCTGGCCGAACTCGGTCGCGACGCCCGCGCCCTGGGCTCTTGTCGGATCTGCGTCGTCGGCCCCAAGACCGCCGCCTTTCTCGCCGCGCACGGGTTGCGCGCCGACCTCGTCGCCGCCGAGTTCAAAGGCGAAGGGGTGGTGGCGGCGCTGGCGGATACCGATCTGCAGGATAAAAAAATCCTCTTCCCCAAGGCCGACCGGGCGCGGGAAGTGATCCCCACGGAACTGACCAAACTCGGCGCCACCGTCATCGCTCCCGTCCTCTACCGCAACGTCGTCCCCGCCGCCCTGCCGGAGACGGCCCGCGCCGCCCTGGAGGCGGGCGAGATCGACTGCGTCGCCTTCACCGCCTCTTCCACCGTCGACAACCTCGCGGTTCTGCTTGGCGACAATCTGGCCGCCCGCCTTAAAGGCGTCGCCGTCGCTTCCATCGGCCCGATCACCTCCAAAACCTGCCGCAAGCACGGCCTGGAAGTCGCCGTCGAACCCACCGAATACACTCTGGAGGCCCTGGTAGAGGGGATTGTGGGGTATTTCGCAGGCGGATCTTTTTCATAATCTTTGGTTCCCAAGCTCTGGCTAGCCGCCCTTGATTGTCCTATAGAAAATTGTGCGCCTGATGACGTTCTGTGTTATTTAATGATGGATCCCAATGGTTATGACTTGGAACAAGCCTGAGAGGCGGCATAGCTGGGATACTGTTCCAAATCAACGCCAAGCACTCGCCTCGGCTAGTAAAAACGCTAAGATTTTTCAAGAATAAAGAGACAGAGGAGTTCGATGACGGTCGAAAAAGTTCTTCCCGAAATCGTCAAACGATTGGTTGCTGCGGCCCAACCCGAAGAAATCATTTTGTTCGGTTCCCTGGCCAGGGGCGAGGGTCGACCGGATTCCGACATCGATCTACTGGTCATAGAAACCGAGCCTTTCGGACCAGAGCGTAGCCGGCTGGTGGAAATCGGCCGACTGGAAGCCGCCTTGGGGCGACTTCCCCATGCGACCGACCTGCTTATCTACAGTCGCGATGAAATCAAGAAATGGAAGGATTCACCCCATCATGTGATCGGTCGCGCTCTGCGTGAAGGGACGGTCCTTTATGCCCGACATTGATGCCGCCCGCCTTTTTTTGACCGCCGGTCAACGCGATCTCCAGGCCCTTGGCAACATGCTCGATGCCCAAGCCTTTCCCCTTGAAATTTTTGGGTTTCACGCCCAACAGGCGGTGGAGAAATGTCTGAAAAGCCGGCTGGCCCTGGCCGGAAGGGAAATCCCCCGATCTCACAACATCCGTCACCTGATCGTGCTGCTGGAGGAAGCCGGCATCACCGCCGACAACTTGTGGGATCTGGTTTCTCTGACGGCTTTCGCCGTTCAGTTTCGATATGAATCCTTCGAGGCCCTGGATGATGACTTAGACCGGCCGGCCTTATTTGCCCGCATTCAAGGGTTGGTTGCAAGTTGCGAGGGGCTCTTGGGTGAATGATTATTCACAGGGGCCTTGTGCTTGCCAGCTCCGTGGAATATATGTTTAACAACCGGTAAACGATAAATTCACTTGCCAAAGGAGTTTTGATTCATGTTCTTCCCCGAATACCGCGCCCGCCGTCTGCGTCGCAACGACAATATCCGCCGCATGGTGCGGGAAACCCATCTACGGGTCGACGATCTGATCTATCCGATGTTTTCCGCCTTTGGCACCGGGATCAAGAAAGAGATTCCGTCGATGCCAGGGATTTATCAGCAGTCCATCGAACACATCGTCGCCGAGGCCAAGGAGGTCTATGAACTGGGCATTCCGGCGGTGATTCTTTTCGGCATTCCCGAAATCAAGGATGCTTTGGGCCAGGATGCCTACTCGGAGACCGGGATCATCCAGGAGACGATCCGGGCGATCAAGAAAGAAGTACCGAAGCTCACCGTCATCACCGACGTCTGTATGTGCGAATATACCGACCACGGCCATTGCGGGGTGATCAAGGACGGCGACGTAGACAACGACGAAACCCTCCAGCTGCTCGCCGCCGAGGCCCTCTCCCACGCCCGCGCCGGGGCCGACATCATCGCCCCTTCGGACATGATGGACGGCCGGGTGGCGGCGATCCGCGAGATCCTCGACGCCAACGGTTTCGAGCAGATCCCGATCATGAGCTATGCAGTAAAGTACGCCAGCGCCTACTACGGCCCCTTCCGCGACGCCGCCGATTCGACCCCCCAGTTCGGTGACCGCCGCTCCTATCAGATGGACCCGGCCAACCGCCGCGAAGCGATTCGCGAGGCGGCCCTCGACGTGCAGGAGTGCGCCGATTTTCTCATGGTCAAGCCGGCGTTGGCCTACCTCGACATCCTCCGCGACATCAAGGATCGCTTCGACCTGCCCCTGGTGGCCTATAACGTCTCCGGCGAGTATTCGATGATCAAGGCCGCCGCCGCCAACGGTTGGGTCGACAACGACCGGATCGTCATGGAGACTTTGATCGGCATGAAACGGGCCGGGGCCGACATCATCATCACCTATCACGCCAAGGAAGCGGCTCGCCTGCTTCTCGGCCGCTAGGCCGAAGGAACACGCGCCGACTCATGCGAGAATATTTCTGCGACCGGCTGGCCAACGGCCTACGCCTGGTCACCGTTGAAATGCCCCACCTGCACTGCGCGGAGATGGCCTGCTACGTCCAGGTCGGCGGACGGGACGAATCCGCCGACTTGGCGGGCATCTCCCATTTCCTCGAACACATCCTCTTTCGCGGCAGCCTCGATTTCCCCAGCACCTTCGTTCTGGAGCGAGCCTTCGAAGCCATCGGCGGGGCGGTGAACGCCGCCACCGACGTGGAAAGTACCTGCTACCACAGCCGCTTCCACCCCCAGCATCTGGATGAGGCGGCGCACCTCTTTGCCTCGCTGCTGACCCGGCCGCTCTTCGCCGATGTCGAGCTGGAGCGGCGCATCATCCTCGAAGAGGCGTTGGACGATCTCAACGAGCGGGGGGAGGATGTCAGTCCCGACAACCTCACCGCCGGGCTGCTCTGGCCCGATCATGCCCTGAGCCTGCCGACCATCGGCAGCACCGCCTCGATCAAGGCGATCCGCGAGGACGATCTGCGCGCCCACCACGGCCGCTATTACACCCCGGTCAACGCGGTGGTGGTGGTCGCCGGCAACGTGCGCCGCGAAGCGACGCTGCAGGCCGTGACCGCAGCCTTTGGCCACTGGCGCGGTAGCGGCGGCCCCGAACGACAGAGTCCGGCAGCCCGCGAAGCCCATGCGCCGGAGGTGGCCTGGGCCAAGGACTCGGATTCGCAGATTCTGCTACAGCTGGCCTTTCGTGCCCCGGGACGGGGACATGCCGATACCGTACCGCTGCGGGTGCTGCGCTGGATTCTTTCCTGGGGGGGCGCCTCGCGCCTGATGCTGCGCCTGCGCGAACAGCTCGGCCTGACCTATCATGTGGAGGCGGGTCTGTCGATGCTCGCCGACTGCGGCTCCTTCACCATCGACCTGGCGGTGGCGCCGAAAAATCTCGAACGGGCGGTGACGGAAGTGCTTGGGGTGGTGGCGCGGCTCTGTCGCGAGCCGGTGCCGGAGGAGGAACTGCAGGGGGTGTTGCGGGCCTATCTCTTCGACCTGGAGTTCAGCCAGGACCATACCGAGGCGATGCTTTCCCGCTATGGCTGGGGGGAACTGGCCGGCTATCTGCGCACCGTCGAAGACGACCGGCGCGAGGTCATGGCGGTGACGGCCGAGGCGATTCAGCAGGCGGCCCGGTCGGTCTTTGCCCCGGGCAATCTCAAGCTGGCCGTCGTCGGCCCCTGGAAAGAAGCGCACCGGCGCGCGGTGAACAAGGTCCTTGTCGCCTATTCCCCGCTGACGGAAGCCTAGGCGATACGGATCGTCTTGTAGAGAAAATTCTTGAAACGGAAAAAGGTTTTGCGGCTCTCCGCGTCCTTGGCGCGGGGGTCGCAGGCCTGGAGCATGACGGCGATCTTCGGCATGTTGGTCGCCCCTTCCCGGCGGGCGAGGTCGATGACCGCCGCCACCACATCCCGGGAGATCCGACTCTCGGAAAAAGGCTCGTAAACCCGCTCCCAGAAATCCCCTTCCCCCTTGCGCAGATCCGAAAAAATCTCCTCCGCGACCTGGGCGGTAAGTTTCTCCACCGCCACCGTCCCCTTCGGCCGTTCCGGTTCGCCGATTGCCCGACGAATGTCTTCCTCGGAAAGCACCCGTTTTTTCCGAAAAAAGAGCGAGCGTAGCAGGATGCTGCGCAGTTCGCGTACATTGCCGGTGTAATGGTGCTGGGAGAGGAGTTGCTGGGCACCGCGAGTCAGCACCGGAGCATCCTCCTCGCGCTCCTCGCCCCCCCCTTTGCGATAAACTTGGTAGAGCTTGCCGAGAAAGTGGGTCGCCAGGTCGGGGATGTCCTCGCGGCGCTGGTTGAGGGAGGGAACCTCGATGGTCAGCTCGGAGAGGCGATGGAAAAGGTCCTCGCGGAAATGGCCGGACTCGATGAGCTGCTTGAGGTTCTTGTTGGTGGCGGCGATGAGCAGCACCCGCGAGAAGCGGGTGACGTTTTCGCCGAGGCGGACGAAGCCGCCGTTGTCGAGAAAGCGCAGCAGCTGCACCTGGGTCTTGGGGTCGGCGTCGCCGATTTCGTCGAGAAAGACGACGCCGCCGTGGGCTTCTTCGAGAATCCCCTTGCGGTCGGTATGGGCGCCGGTGAAGGCGCCGCGCTTGTGGCCGAAGAGCTCCGAATAGGTGAGGTCACCGCTGTAGGCGGCGATGTTGGTCTTTTTCACCGGCAGTTCGCCGCGCGGGTCGATCTCGATCTGGTACATCTCCCGCAGCCGGGAGAAGATGTTGTTGAAGAGGAACTCCTTGCCGCTGCCGGTGTCGCCGGTAATGAGGATCGACGGCAGGCCGAGGGAGGCCTCCTGCAGGTCGCGCACCGTCCACTTGGCCAGACGGTTGAAGAGGGGCGGGGTGATGCGCTGGATGAAGTCGATCAATTCCGAGGTCTTGGCCGAGTTGCCGATGATGTTCCCCAACTTGTAGGAAGAGATCTTCGGGTCTTTGTAGCCGACATCCCGGCGCAGGTTGATGACTTCGCCGGTGAGTTTCTCGATCCGTTGCAGATCGTAGAGAAAGGGCGCGATCAGCCGCTCGATGATCATCAGGATGCGCTTGTGTTCGTCGGTGAAGTAGTGGGGGCGCAGACTGTCGAGGCAGATGACGGCGATGACCTGATCGTCATAGAGTACCGGCACGGCGATTTCGCTCTTGATGACCCCGGTGATCTCCCGGTACAACCCCTTCTTGCGCTTCTCCTCGTCGGTATCGGCGAT
Organism: Desulfuromonas acetexigens; assembly: GCF_900111775.1. NCBI lineage: Bacteria > Pseudomonadati > Thermodesulfobacteriota > Desulfuromonadia > Desulfuromonadales > Trichloromonadaceae > Trichloromonas > Trichloromonas acetexigens. The sequence goes on from NZ_FOJJ01000037.1 coordinate 99,899, forward strand.
GACGTGCGGCCGCCCGGTGTAGGCGACGTAGCCGGTGAGGCTGCGCTCCTCGGGGGGCAGCTTCTCGCCGCCGACGCGGATCGGTGGAATGTCCTTCTTCAGCCATTCCTTGCTCTTAGCCCCGGCCAGCCGGCCGTCCGCTTCCTCGACAACCAGCCAGCGCGTTCCTTCCTCCTCGCGCACCAGGGCGATACTGCCGGTGTCGGCGCCGATCAGCTCCGTCGCCTTGGACAGGGCGCGGTTGAGAAAAGGCTGTAACCCCTCGAATTTTTCCTGCAACAGGTCGTTGATCTCGGAGAGGACCTGGATCTCCATATGCTCGACGCCGATTTCCTGGATGACCCGCTCGGCCATCTCGGCGTGGGCCTCCAGCAGCCCCTTCTCGAAGTCGCTGAAATGGTAGGACCCGCGGGTGTAGTAGTTGACCAGGCAGATGATCCGCCGGGTGTGCGGTTCGTAGCGGGGGACCACATAGAGGGATTTCAGCCCCATCTGCTCGGTGAGGTAGCGCTTCTGCAAAGGCTCCGCCGGCAGGTTGGGGATATAGAGGGGGGAGAGGAGAGTGTCGTCGCTGATGATGCCGCTGCTGCTGATGTAACGGGAAAGGAGGGATTGGCCGGGGCCGAGGTTGATGAGTTTTTCGTCCTCGTAGAGTTGGCGGGCGCCTTGGTCCTTGGTGTAGGAGGCGAGCACCTGCAAGCCCTCCTCCTTCGATTCCAGACCCAGCGGTGAAGGAATGAGGACGGAGGCCAGAGTCAGTTTATCGATCAGACGGACCGCCGACTTCACCATCAACAGAGCGGCTTCCTTCTTTTTCGCCTTGTCGATGCGCCGGGCCAGGACGATCTGCTGATGATACTTGCGCGCCTGGTCGATAAGCGGCACGACTTCGTCGAGAAATTCCCGCAGCACTCGCCGCTGGGATTCGGCGGGGACGCGCCCGACCCGACTGCTGTCGACACTGAGAACGCCGGCCGAGCGTCCCTGATGGATCAGGGGAACGAGGTAACTGGCGCGGATATCGAAGCGGTCGGCGAGTTCCAAGGCGTTGGGTCCGGCCAGGGTCGCCACATCCTCGACCAGGGTCGCCTGCTGGGTCATGTAGACCCGCGACACCAGATAGTCGGTGCTGTTGAGGGGAAAAGACTGCCCCTTGACCGCCTGCGCCTGGGCGCCGTTGGCGGCGGCGCAGACGAGGATGCCGCCAGTCAGGTCTTCGAGGTAGACCCGGCAGCGGTTCTGACGGGTGATGAGTGTCACCGCGCCGAGCAGTACATGCAGGATGTCTTCCAGGTTCTCCTTGCCGTAGCTGGCGATTTTGGCTTTGAGATGGGAGAGTTGCGCGACAACGAAGGATTCCATGGCGACCTCTGAAGTTGAGTGGAAATTTTACTCAGGCACTATAAAGCGATCCGCCGGGATCTGTCAAAGGCGCACGGGCGTTTCCCGGTAAGCCGCTTGTGCTTTTCCAGCCCTTGGTGTATAAATTCGCCAGGTGATTTTAATCTTTCCGCGAAGGGACTCAGATCGGCGTGCTGCCCCGTTTTCACGAAAATGAGGTCTTTTCGGCCTGCCGAACCCTGTTCGGCCCCGAAGTGCATCTGTCCCTCGATTTTCTCGGCTACCTGCAGCCGGGGGGGGTCAAGGCCGCTTTTCGCGAACAGGCCAAGCAGAACCATCCCGATCTCTTCGCCAGCCACGATCCCGAAATCCAGCACCGCCAGTCAGAGCTTTTCCGTCAGGTCCGCGAAGCCTTCGATCTGATGCAGGCCTTTATCAAGCATCGGGACGAAGAGCAGGGGCACTGTGCCCATCGCGCTTTTCATGGCGCCCGGCCCCAGACTTGGGCCCGCCCCAAGCGGCCGACTCGGCGAGCGGCGGGAGGACATTTCTTTCGCGGCGCCGTCCCCGCGCGACGTCTGGAATTCGGCAGCTACCTCTACTATCGTGGGCTGATTTCCTATCAGTCGCTGATCGACGCCTTGGTCTGGCAGCGTCGCCAGCGGCCAGTGCTCGGGGATATCGCCCGGCGCTGGCAGTGGCTGAGCGAAGGCGACATCCTCACCATCTGTCGCGATCGCGGCGGTTACGGCCGTTTTGGCGAAAAAGCCGTGCGCCTCGGTCTCCTCGGCCAGGCCCAGGTGCAGACCCTGCTCTTCTTCCAGCGTAGCCGGCAGCAAAAGATCGGCCGCTACTTCGTTGAAGCCGGCCTACTCAGCGAATTGCAGATCGAACGCCTGGCCGCCGAATGTCACCAGCACAACAGCCGCGTGGCCGGCGCCGCCGCCAATGAAAGACGCCGCGCCGCCACCGGCTGATCTTTCCTCCGCTCACGTTTTCATCCCTTCGCTTCACTCCCCATTTTCAACAACAGGAGCATCTTTTCATGGGCATTCTTGCCAATAGCGTCAGTCTTTGCCAGTTTCAGGTTCTGCTCGACAATCCGCCCGACGATCTCTTCGCCTGGGCGAGCGAACAACTTGCGACCAAGGCCTTCCGCCCCATCGATCGCGGCAGCGAAGAGCTCTCCGTCGGCTGGGTGCTGGTCGACGATCCCCAGTCCAGTGATTTTTCCGAACCCCGCACTTTCTGGCGGGATCATTACCTGGTCTTCTCCTTGCGCCGCGACCAGCGTCGGATCCCCTCGGCGCTGCTGAAAGCCCATCAGGAACGGGTCGAGGCCGAGTTTCTCGCCGCCCATCCCGGGCTCAACCGGGTGCCCAAGCAGAAGCGGGAGGAGTTGCGCGATGCCGTGCGCGGCACCCTGCTCAGCCAGACCCTGCCGGTGCCGGCGGTCTTCGACGTCGTCTGGGATACCCGCACGGGCCGCCTGGGCTTCGCCAGTCTTAATGCCAAGGTGCTGGAAATGTTCGAAGGACTCTTCCGCCAGACCTTCGAAGGGTCGCGCCTGATCGCCGTCCATCCCTACGGCCGCGGCGAGGGACTCCTCGACGAAACCGGGCGCGCGGCCCTGGCGGCGGAAAACCGCGCCGGCGGCGATTCGGTGCTGGAGATGATCGAAGGCAACCGCTGGCTCGGCGAAGATTTTCTGCGCTGGCTGCTCTACCAGACCCTTACCGAATCCTCCCGCTATACCGTCAATCGCCCCGGTCCGGCGATCGCGGGGGAGGGCTTCGTCGCCTATCTCAACGACCGGTTGCTGCTCAAGGGGGGAAGCGAAAGCGGCGTGCAGAAGGTCACCGTGGTCGGCCCGCAGGATGCCTTCAGCGAAGTGCGCACCGCCCTGAATGGCGGCAAGCAGATCACCGAGGCCATCGTCCATCTGGAAAAGCTCGAAGACCAGTGGAAGCTGACCCTCAAGGGGGAGACCTTCCACTTCGCCTCCTTCAAGACCCCGTCGGTGAAGGTCGAAAAGGATCAGATCACCGATGCCGCCAGCGAAAAGGAGGCGGTCTTCTACGAGAAGATGCACGTCATGGAAGAGGGACTGCAACTCTTCGACAGCCTCTACCGGCACTTCCTCGACCTGCGTCTCGGCGCCGACTGGCCCGCCGTCAACGCCCGCATCGCCGAGTGGCTGGCGGCGGAATAAACCACTTTCGCCCACGGGATTTATTCAGGCCGACAAAAAGCCGCTGTTCCGATTCAAGGACAGCGGCTTTTTTATGAGAACCCTGTGCCCCTACAATCCGATTGTTTTCCGAACCGTAGGATGCGGTGACTGAAAGGAACCGCATCGCCGTCCCCGGGAACCACCCGGTGTTGATGTCAGGGATTCTGCACCAGGGCGAAGAGGACCGACAAGAAGAGCAGAAGTAACGTGCTGGCCAGAGCAAGAATCTGGGCAAAGCGCAGGCGCATGGGGAACTCCTCAGACCAGGTCGAAGATTTCGGAATGGATGTGGGTGGGCGGTATCCCCTGCCGGGCCAGGGCCGTTTCCGCCACGGCGATCATCGGCGTCGGGCCGCAGATGAAACACTCCCGCACGGCCCGGTCATCGGGGAGGTGGCGGGCAAAGACCTCGTCGCGCAACAGGCCCCGTTCCCCTTGCCAGTCGGCGGGGGGTTCGCTCAGCACATAGACGATGTCCAGATTGAGCCGCTGGCACAGCGCCTCCAGTTCCTCGCGAAAGGTTACCCGCTCCCAGGTGTGATAGGCGTAAAAGAGGAGCAGGGGGCGGAGATCCCCCCGCTCGGCGAGGGTGCGCAGCATGCTCATGATCGGGGCGATGCCGACCCCGCCGGCGACGAAGACATACCCGGGCGCCCGGCTGATATCGACACTGAAGGTGCCGTAGGGTCCGTCGATCCAGGCCTTCTCCCCTGCCTGGATTTCACCGATGCGGTTGGTGAAATCCCCCAACTCCTTGATGGTGAAGGAAATCACCCCAGGGGTGTCAGCGCTGGAGGAGATGGAAAAAGGATGTTCGCGCATGGCAAACGGGGAACTCCGCAAGGTCAGCCAGGCGAACTGTCCCGGCAGATAGCGGAAGCCGCCGTGTCCCTCGGGACGCAGCTCCAGGGTCCAGCTGCTGCCACGCTCTTTGATGACCCGGGTTACCCGCCAGGGGCGGCGCAGCAGCTGCACCGGCTTGATCAGCCGCACGCGGATGACCACGGCGACGCAGGAAAGGGCGATACCCAGCCACAACCAGGTCTTCCAGGGGGTGGCGCTGTAATGGCCGACCGCGACAATGTGCGCCACCGCCAGCAGCAGCGCCGTCAACGCCAGCAGCACATGGACGACGCGCCAGGCGTCGTAGTGGATGCGCAAGGGCTTGCGCCACAGGGAGGAAATCATCAGTGCCGCCATCGCCACCCAGGAAACGAGTCCCGTCCACAGATGCAGGGGCAAGGTGCCGGCAAGGATCACCCTTAACAGTCCTGGTTCCTCGTGAAAGAGGAGCAGGGGATGGAGGGTGGCGAAGGCAAAGGCGCCGATGGAAGCGAGGCGGTGGAAATAGTAGACGAGGTCGATGCCGAAGGGGGCCGTGGCCCGCTGAAAGCGCGCGGTGAGCAGGAACATGATCGCCATCATGGCGGTGACGGCAAAGCCCAGAGCAAGGGAGAGGTCGAACCAGAAACCGTCCCCGGCGGGCTTGGGACCGAGCAGCAGGACGAAGAGCGGGGCCTGGACCAGCAGCAGAAAGAGCAGAATCCAGAAGGTCGCGCGCAGATAAGGATGCATGGGTGTTTGTCCGAAACAAAAGGATGAACGGCGGCATTGCCGTTACCCTTAAGTATGCCCGAAGGTGAACAAGGGGCAAGCCGCTAAAAGCCGCTAAAAAATCTTGACAGAATCACATCTTTCGGGTTTAATTAAGTTACTGTATTTAATGAGCAAACTACTATTTATGGTATATTTTTTACATATTTCACAAAATATCATTTCACCGCCGCCTTCGAAAATGAATCGCTGTGGCGATGGCCCTATCCCCTTCCCTCCTTTTCTTGCATGGAACGATTGACATGCTAGAATTGTGACGGCTCTTTCATGAGGATTCGCGATGTCCAACCCGAAAATCGTGTTCCTGCTCTCGGACGCTACCGGCGAAACCGCCGAAAAGATGGTCATGGCGGCCCTTCTGCAATTCGGCGACCGGGATGTGCGGTTGCGCCGCATCAGCCATGTACGCAGCAAAAATCAGGTGTACGAAGCCCTGGACGAAATCCTCGCGGCCCAGGGTATCGTCGTGTATACCATTGTCAACCGCGAACTGGCACGCCTGGTGCATGACGAATGCGATTCCCTGGGGCTTCCCAGCATCGATCTGATCACCCCTCTGCTGATGAAAATCACCGAGTTTTTCGGCCTCTCCCCCCGGGAAACCCCGGGTCTGCTCCATGGCATCGACGAGGATTATTTTCGCCGCATCGAGGCCGTGGAGTTTACCGTCAAGCACGACGACGGCCAGGAAACCGCCCATCTGCCCAAGGCCGACATCGTCCTGGTGGGGGTTTCCCGCAGCAGCAAGACACCTCTCTCCATCTATCTCGCCCACGCCGGCTGGAAGGTCGCCAACGTGCCGCTGGTCAAGGGGATCGATCCCCCCAAGGAGCTGTTCGACGTTGATCCCAAGCGGGTGGTGGGGCTGATCATCGACCCCCAGCGCCTGGTGGAGATGCGGGTGACGCGTCTGAAACATCTGGGCATGGACTCCAAGGCCGCCTATGCCGACTTCGCCGAGATCGAAGATGAACTGCGCCACGCCCGGGCCTTTTTCCGCCGTCAGCCATGGGTGGTCATCGATGTTTCGGGCAAAGCGGTGGAAGAGACGGCCAACGAGGTTCTGGTCAAACTCAAGTTGAAATAAAAAACAGTATATCTCCGATAAGGATACCGCCCGTCGGAATCAAACACGAGAAGGAGTTGAATATGAGAATTCTGGTCGTCGAAGACGAGAAAAAAGTGGCCAGCTTCATCAAGCGCGGCCTCGAAGAGGAAGGTTTTCTGGTGGATGTCGCCTACGATGGCGAGGAAGGGCGCTACATGGCCGAAACCAACCCCTACGACCTGATCCTGATGGATGTCATGCTGCCGAAGAAGGATGGCCTGACCGTCGTCCGCGAACTGCGGGAGAAGGGGATGAGCGCGCCGGTGCTGTGCCTGACGGCAAAGGACACGGTCGACGATATCGTTTCCGGTCTCGACTCGGGGAGCGACGACTACCTGACCAAACCCTTTGCCTTCGCCGAGTTGCTGGCCCGGGTGCGGGCGCTGCTGCGCCGCGGGGGACAGGACCGGGGGGCGGAAATCCTCTTCGCCGACCTGCGCCTCGACCCGGTGGCTCACAAGGTCTGGCGCAGCAACAAGGAAATCGATCTCACCGCGAAGGAATACGCGCTGCTCGAATATTTCATGCGCAACCCCAACCAGACCCTGACCCGGACGATGATCGCCGAGCATGTCTGGGACTACACCTTCGATTCTTTTACCAACATCATCGACGTCTACGTCAACTACCTGCGCAAGAAGGTGGACAAGGACTTCGACAAGAAACTGATCCACACCGTCAGGGGCGCGGGCTACGTTCTCAAGGAGGAATAACTTGGCCGGCTTCCCCTGTCCCGGCTCGGTCCGGTTCCGCCTGGCATTCTGGTATTTCGTCACCCTGGCCGTCATTTTGACGGCCAGCGGTGCGTACTGGTACTGGACCCTGTCGCGCAACCTGCTGGGACATGTGGACGACAAGCTGTTAATGGTCGCCAACGACGTGATCTCCTTTCACATGGTGGAATCTCAAAGCAACAATCAGGATGACGCCTGCCAAAAGCTCGAAACCTTTATCCGCGAACACAACTGGAGCGAATTCGTCCAATTTGTCGACGAATATGGCGACATCGTCTGCTACACCAGCAATCTGCTGGATGCCCGGCTGCCCATCAGCGCTGACGCCCTGCGGGCGGCACGCAATCAAAAACCCCTCTTTGAAACTGTCCATTTCGATCCCGAGAGGCCCTTGCGCCTACTGACTTTTCCCCTGGATGTCGACGGCCATCACCGGGACGTCGTCCAGGTCGCGGAAGACCTGAGCCCCCTGTTCAAAAGCCTGCGGATGCACCGCTGGCAACTCTCCATTTACAGCCCCCTGCTGTTGCTCGTCCTTTCCGTCGGAGGTTGGTTCGTCTCCGGTCGCGCCCTCTCCCCAGTGCGACACATCACCAACGCGGTACAGCGGATCAGGGCGGAAAACCTTTCCGAACGCCTGCCGGTAAATCACTGCCGTGATGAAATTTCCGAGCTGCAGGAAACCTTCAATTCCATGCTCGAACGGCTGGAGGAGGCCTTCACCAAGGTCCGTCAGTTCACCGCCGACGCCTCCCACGAGCTGCGCACCCCCCTGGCGATTTTGCGCGGCGAAACAGAAGTGGCCCTGCGCTGGGCGAAAAACCCCGAAGAACTGCGCACCACCCTCGAATCGAACCTGGAAGAAATCGACCGCATGAGCCGGATCATCGAGGATCTGCTGGCGCTGGCCAAGAGCGAAGCGGGGGAAATTCCCCTCGCCCTGGCCGATGTCAAGCTCAGCGATCTGCTGCAGGATCTTTATTTGCAAGGCAAGACCCTGAGCGAGCCCAAGGGGATCGATTTCGCCCTGCACATGGAGGTGAACCGGGAGATCCACCTGCGCGGCGACCAGTTGCAACTGCACCGGATGCTCCTCAATCTGGTCTCCAATGCCATCAAGTACACCCCCGACGGCGGCCGGGTCGCGATTCATCTCGCCAGCGACGACCGCTTTGCCCGCATCCGCGTGGTCGACACCGGCTTCGGCATCGCCGCCGAGCACCTGCCCTTCCTGTTCGATCGCTTCTATCGTATCGACGAAGCCCGCAACCGCGACATCGGCGGCAGCGGACTGGGTCTCTCCATCGTCAAATGGATCGTCGAAGCCCACGGCGGCCGGATTGAAGTCACCTCGGAACCGAACCGCGGCAGCACCTTCGCCGTTAGTCTCCCCCTCGACGGCCCTCCGCCGAAGGAACAGGAACTCACCTGACCAGAAAAACCGACTTCCACGAAAAAAGCGGCCCCAGTACGAAACCGGGGCCGCTTTTTTCATGCTTGCTTGAAGCTGAGTCTACTCGCGGGTCTGGAAACTGACCTGCTTGGCGACCAGGTCGACCACCGGCAGAGGCGGCACTTCGGTCAGACCATAGGTCGCGTTCAGATCGATATCCTCGGGGACATTGGCGAGGAGTTTTTCGGCGACCTTCTGGTCAGCCTGGCGGTAACGCAGCTTGACGTCAAGCTTGACCACCGGGCTGGTGCCGGCATTGATGCCGTAATAGACTTCCTTGTGCCCCTTGGGAGGGATGGTGTCGTGCCGGGAGAAGGCGGTGATCACCCAGGGATCGACCGCGAAATGGAAATCGTCGCCCATGCCGTCGGAATTGAACAGCCGAGTATTCTCAGGGAGTTGGCCGTTGTCGTCGACGGCGCCGCTGGTCATGATCACCTGCCCTTTCTCGTCAGTGGCGGTAATTTCCAGCCAGAGCTGACGAATATTGGTCAGGGAGGTCGGCAGGTTGTGGCCGGCGCGAATATTTTTCACCCGCACTTTCACCTCGCCCAGCTGGCCGTTGTTGTAGACCGGCGTGACTTCCAGGTCGGCGGCCGACTGGAGACGCCCGACGGCCATTTCATATTTTTTCATGATATTGGCGGCCAGGGCCTCGTCGCCGGCCTTGGTGGCCGCGCCGGCGGCCAGGTAGTAGAGCAGATAGTTGGCACCGTTGAAATAATGGCGGTATTCATGCCGCTCGGGCTTCTTGAACTCGTCGGCGACACGCTTGAAGGTTTCAAGATCGACCATGTGGCAATCCTGGCAGAGGATGGTCTTCTGCGCGTAGGCACCGTGTTTCCATTCGAGATAGGTGGCTTCGAGAGGGAAATGCTTGTCGTAATGATAGACCTGGTGACAGCCGGCGCAAAGGTCTGCCTGCAGATGCAGGGAGGACTGATCGCATTCATGGAAGCCCATGCCGCAGTCGTCCGACACGGCCACCGGCCCCATCTTCCTCAGCTGCGGCCCCTCGGGCGTATCGACCCCGGGGCGAATGATGAAGGAGCCGTTTTGCGGCTCATGGGTCGGGGTCTGCCAATGGGTGGTGCCGACGATGGAATGACAGACATCGCAGGAAACCCCGGCCAGGGCCATCGGGCTCAAGCCTTTGAGGCCGGGACCCTTGATCTCGCCGGTGACGACGCCGGCGGGGGAATGGCAACCTTCGCACTGGCGGGAAATCTCATGACCGACGGCCTGCACCGCGAGGTTGAGCTCGCCCTGGTAGACGGGATCCTTGAACGCCAGGGCATGAATCGAACCGGTCCATTCCTCGTATTGCTTGGCATGGCATTCGGCGCAGACTTCCGGGGGGGTGAATTCGGCGCCGCTTTTCTCGTATTTGATGAGTGACGGGTAGTAGGGATAAAATTCCCGGTCGACATCGAAGACCGGCGGCGGTTCGGCAAAAACACCGGCCGGCAACAGTGACAGGCAGAGCAACAGCAGCAACTTCTTCATCATCTGGCCTCCTTGAGTGGGGGGGTCCGGAACGGACGCGCAATGTAAGACATAAACGGTTATAAATTATCATGTGCTAACGTCTTGTCAATCGATATTTTGTAGCCGACGACGATTTCTCCCAGTCTAAACTCTGATCATGGCGCTAATGGTTCTGTGTATTTACACAGTGTATTCCGCGAGGCCCTGTGCTATTTTTCGACCTATGCGTCTGACACTCAAACACCAGATCATTCTCGCTCCGGCCGCGGTCCTGCTGCTGATGGCGCTGCTTCTCGCCTTTTTGCAGTACACCTACTGGGATCTTTCCCGCAAGCGCCAGGAAGCCCGCAACCTGGGCACGGTCTTCGTCGCCCTGGCCGAGGCGGAGCTGGCGACCCAGCGGATGCATTCCCTGCTCATGCAACTGGGCGGCGAACCGCTGGTCGACGTGCGTTGTTTCGGCGAGCTGAACGGTCTCTACGAACACCTGGACGGCGCCACCGGCCGCATCCTCCAGATTCTGCCCTTGCCCGAGCAGTCCCGCACCCTGCTGCGCCAGGCGGTCGCCGACCTCAACCCGGAACTCGGCATCGACGTGGACCGCTTCAACGCCGCCATCGTCATGCTCCGTCCCGAGCTCGGTTCCCTGTCCGAACTGATTCAACGCCAGCGGGAAAAATTGCGCGGGCTGCACAGCCAGGACGTCGACGAACTGGTCGACCACACCGCTTTCGTTTCCATCGTCGTCCTCGGCTCGGCGATTGTCGTCGGCATCTTCCTCTCCATGTATTTCGGCCGCCGCATCCTGCGCCGGGTCAAGGAGCTCTCCGACAGCGCCGGCCGTGTCGCCGCCGGAGATCTCACCCCGCCGCCGGCGCCGGCCCAGGTCCACGACGAACTCGACGCCCTGGCCCTGGCCATCAACCACATGACCGACCGCCTGCTGCGGGTGGTGGGGACGGAAAAGCTGCTGGAAGGGGCCGAGGAAGAGCGGCGGCGCATCGCCATGGATATCCATGACCAGACCCTGGCCGATCTCGCCTCGGTACTGCGCGGCATTCAGGAAGTGCGCTGCGAAGGGGAATGCAAAAACGGTGTGGCGCGGATCGAAGAGGACCTGCGCCGGGCCATCGGCAATCTGCGCGAAGTGATGGACAACCTCCATCCGCAGACCCTGGATATTCTCGGCCTGGGGCCGGCCCTTGAATCCCACCTGGAGCGGCACCTGAGCAAGCCCGACCTGCCCCCCTACCACCTTTATATTTCCCCCCGGGTCGACACCCTGCCCCTGTCGCGCGCCGCCCGCCTCGCCCTTTACCGCATCGCCCTGGAGGCCATCCACAATGTCATCAAGCATGCCCAGGCCTCCCGCTACGAAGTCAATCTCGACCGCCGGGAAAATGATCTGATTCTCTCCATCGAGGATAACGGTAACGGTTTCGATCCTCGCGCGGTCCCGACCTCGGGACACCGGGGACTCTACAACATCCGCGAACGCGCCAAGACCATCGGCGCCGAGGTTTCCTGGGGGGCATCCCGCTTCACCTCGGGGACCCGTTTCGAACTGACCCTGCCGCTGCCCGACGCCGGGCAAGGAGCCTAAGCATGCCGCCATTGGATATCCTGATCGCCGAAGACAATCCCAAGGATTTTGAATTCCTCGATCAGCTGCTACAGGGGCTGGAAGTCGAGTGTCGGGTGGAACGGGCGCACAACGGCCAGGTCGCCCTCGACCTGGCCCTGGGCCGCGCCAACCCGCTGGTCATCAGCGACATCCAGATGCCGGAGCTCAACGGCATCGAATTCGCCCGGGAGCTCTGGCAACGGCAGCCAACGGCACGGATTGTCTTCTGGAGCCAGTACAAGGATGAAATGTACGTGCGCGCCCTGTCGAAAATCGTCCCGCCGGAAACGGTCTACGGCTACATTCTCAAATCGAACACCAAGGAACGCATCGCCTCGGCCATCCGCACGGTGCTTCTCGACGACCAGTGCTGGATCGACCCCGAGGTGCGCAAGGTGCAGGGGCGCGCCGGACACAGCCAGACCGCCCTGTCGGACATCGAATTCGAGGCCCTGCTCGACATTGCCCTCGGCCTCACCGACAACCTTATCGCCCAACGTCGCTACCTCAGCCGCCGCGGCGTGCAGAGCCGGCTCAACTCCCTGTACAACAAGCTCGCCCTCGACCAGGACCAGTTCAACAGCGAAAAGATCGGTGACGCCTTCAACCTGCGCAACCGCGCGGTCGCCGTCGCCTTGCGGCGCGGCCTGCTCAACGCCTTCGAACTGGAGCACGAGGAAGAAGAATTTCAAGAGTGGCTCAAGCAGTTCAAGAAAAACCGCCGCTGACCGCACCGTCCATGTACGTCTTCAAAACCCCGCCCTGACCTTTTCGGAGTTCCGGCTTCTTGGCTTCCACAACTATTCAACATTGTTATTTTCGTAAGAGGGGAATCATGCCGCAAAGACTCGTCTTTTTTTTCGCTATACTGTCCTGCCTGACAACCGCCTGGCCGACAACTTCAGCCCTGGCCTTTTCAGGCCAGATTCAGGGCATTTACGGCCAGGTCGACAATGAAGAAATAGAGGGTGCCGGCGCCAGCCTCGCCATCGGCTCACGCTTCGGCCTGCAGTTCGATGGTGCCTACGCCGAACGGGAAGAGAACCAACTCAAGGGTGCCGCACTGCACCTTCTCTACCGCGAACCAGAGCGCTTCCTCTTCGGCCTGCTCGCCGCCCATGGCGAAGATCAGAACGTCGATTTCAATCGCCTCGGCGTCGAAGGTGACCTCTACCTGAAGACGCTCACCCTGGCGGCGACGGCGGGACAACAGCAGGGAGATATCGACTACAACCTCTTCGCCACGATCGATCTGCACTGGTATCCGGCTCCGGACCTCCTCCTCTCCCTGGGCGGCGCGTTCGCCGACAAAAACGACGGCCGCCTTCACTTTGGCGCCGAATATCAGCTTCTTCCCGGGCTGGCTGCCTTTATCGACGCCGCCGCTGGAGAAAACCACTACGACCACCTGCTGGGGGGCATCCGCCTCTATATCGGCCGGAGCAAGCCCCTGCTCAATCGGCACCGGGAAAATGACCGCCCCAATCCCGTTATCGCCAATCTCCTGCAGGGATTGGCTAGCATCGAATCGCGCTAACTCTCTTTCCTCTCAACCATAAAAAAGCCGGGGCCGCTTCGTGTGACACGAAAGCGGCCCCGGCTTTTTTTTGCGGCGACAAAGGAAACTCAGCGGACCAGCACCGTCCACAACACCCCGGCCCCAATGGCCGAACCGATAACGCCGGCGACGTTGGGAGCCATGGCGTGCATCAGCAGGTAGTTGGTGGGATCTTCCTTTTGCCCAACGGTGTGCACCACCCGCGCCGAGTCGGGAACGGCGGATACTCCGGCGGCGCCGACCAGGGGGTTGATCTTATCCTTGAGAAAGAGATTCATGAACTTGGCGAAGAGGATGCCGCCGGCGGTGGCGATACAGAAAGAGAGGGCGCCGAGGCCGAAGACGAGCAGCGACTGGGGCGTCAGGAAATGGTCGGCGCTGGTGCTGGCGCCGACGGAGACGCCAAGGAGGATGGTGACGATGTCGATCATGGCGTTACGGGCGGTATTGGCCAGGCGATCGGTGACCAGGCTTTCCTTAAGCAGGTTGCCGAAGAAGAGCATGCCGATGAGTACCATGGACCCAGGGGCGATCAGGGCGCAAATCATGAAACCGGCGATGGGGAAGATGATCCGCTCGCGGCGGCTGACCTGACGGGGGGGCTTCATGTGGATCAACCTTTCCTCGCGGGTGGTTAGCAGCTTCATGATCGGCGGCTGGATGACCGGCACCAGCGCCATATAGGAATAAGCGGCGATGGCGATCGGCCCGAGCAGATGGGGGGCGAGCTTGGCCGAAAGGAAGATCGCCGTCGGCCCGTCGGCGCCGCCAATGATGCCGATGGCGCCGGCCTCCTGCGGGGTAAAGCCGAGAAAGAGGGCGCCGAGCAGGGTCAGAAAGATGCCGACCTGAGCCGCTGCGCCGAGCAAGACGAGTTTGGGATTGGAAAGCATGGTGGAGAAATCGGTCATGGCGCCGATGCCGAGAAAGATCAGCGGCGGGAAAATCCCCTGACTGACGCCGTAATAGATGTAGCTGAGGACGCTCCCCGGCTCATAAACACCGATCGCCATCCCCGCCGTGAAGGGGATGTTGCCGAGGAGAATCCCGAAACCGATCGGCACCAGCAGCAACGGCTCGTAATCCTTGACGATGGCCAGGGTAATGAAGACGATGCCGATCACGATCATGATCCCGTTCCCCCAGCTCATCAGGGAGAATCCGGTACCGTCGAGAAATTTTAACAACATGTCCATGGCTTAGGCTCCCGGGAAGGTTTCAGAGGTCGCTCTTGCGCCGGTTTTTCAGAACCGCGGCGGGGGCGATGGCCATGATCTCCTGCCCCTGGTTCACTGAATCCCCGGGATGGACATGGATGGCGCTGATGGTGCCGTCAAGATGGGCGTTGATTTCGTTCTCCATCTTCATCGCCTCCATCTTGTAGAGAGGCTGACCGGCCTGAACCTTGTCGCCCGATTTAACGAAGATCGCCATGATCGAGCCGGGAATCGGCGCCCGCACGCTACCGGCATCGTCGGAGCCTGGCATGGCTCCCACATAGGCCGGAGCCGTCACCGGGGCGGAGGAGGAAAAGCTGCGCACCGGCGGTGCCTCGCCGGAAGCGCCCAGCTCTTCGCTGATTTTGTCGATGGCGACCCGGTAGCTTTGGCCGTTCACTTCCAGTTGCGCCTCCTCGGCGGAGAATTCCACGACATGGACGGAGAAGGGTTTGTCGTTGATTTTCAGTTCATACTTACGCATGGGGACTCCTTTGCGAGAGACTGCGCACCTTGCCGGCCGAAGCCCAGATCGCGCCCTGTCCCGAACGTCTCAAGATGGTGATCTTCTGGCTTTCCCCGGTCAGTCGCTCGAGCTCCATATGCACCACCAGGCTGATGGCCGCCATGATTTCCTCCCCCTGAGGCACGGCCGCTCTTTCGGCAACGGCTTCGCTCGGCGCCTCTGGACGCGCCGCCCGGGTTGTCAGGCGGTCGAAGAAATCGAGCATCCGGGGGAGTTGGGCGATGAAGAGGCTGATCAGCAGCAGCCCGGAAAAGACGATGACCATGCCGATCAGGGTGATGGCGAAGCCTTGACCGTCCAGCACATTTTGCCAGCTTACGTGAACCATGATGGGCCTCGTTGACCTCAGAGTGGAATGTTGCCGTGCTTCTTGGCCGGCAGGGAATCCTGTTTGTTCTCCAGCATCCCCAGAGCCTTGATGAGACGCAGCCGGGTGCGGTAGGGCAGGATGATGTCGTCGATGTAGCCGCGCTGCGCCGCCACGTAGGGGTTGGCGAAGGTTTCGGCATATTCCCGCTCCTTTTCCGCCAGCAGCCGTTCCGCCTCGGCGGGATGCTTCTTCAATTCTTTAGCGTAGAGGATTTCCGACGCTCCTTTGGGCCCCATCACGGCGATCTCCGCCGACGGCCAGGCGTAGTTGATATCCCCCTTAAGATGCTTGGAACTCATGACGCAATAGGCGCCGCCGTAGGCCTTGCGGATCGTCACCGTGACCTTGGGCACGGTCGCCTCGGCATAGGCGTAGAGCAGCTTGGCCCCGTTGCGGATGATGCCGCCGTACTCCTGCACCGTTCCGGGCAAAAAGCCGGGCACGTCGACGAAGGTTACCAGGGGGATGTTGAAGGCGTCGCAAAAACGCACAAAACGCGCCCCCTTCACCGAGGCGTGATTGTCGAGCACCCCGGCCAGATACTGGGGCTGGTTGGCGACGATGCCGACGGGCATGGCGCCGAGACGGGCGAAGCCGATAATCAGGTTGGGCGCGAATTCGGGCTGGATTTCGAGAAAACGCCCGTCATCGACGACGTTGAGCACGATCTCCTTCATGTCGTAGGGCTGGTTGGGATTTTCCGGCAGCATGCCGTTGAGATAGGGAATTTCACGATCGGGGGGATCGTCTGTTTCCAGACGCGGCGGCGACTCCAGATTATTCTGGGGCAGATAGGAGAAAAGCTCGCGCAGGGAAGCGATGGCCTCTTCCTCGCTCTCGGCGGCGAGATGGGCCACGCCGCTCTTGGCCGTATGCACGGCCGCCCCGCCGAGGGTCTCCTCGTTCACATCCTCGTGGGTCACCGCCTTGACTACCTTGGGTCCGGTGAGGAACATGTAACTGTTGTTCCGGACCATCACCGTGAAATCGGTGAGCGCCGGGGAATAGACGGCGCCGCCAGCGCAGGGCCCAAAAATCCCCGAAAGCTGGGGGATAACCCCGGAGGCGCGCACATTGCGCAGGAAAATATCGGCGTAACCGGCCAGGCTCTCGATTCCCTCCTGGATGCGCGCCCCTCCCGAGTCGTTGAGGCCGATGAGCGGCGCGCCGTTCTGCACCGCCAGATCCATGACCTTGCAGATCTTCTCGGCGAAGGTTTCCGACAAAGAGCCGCCGAGCACGGTGAAATCCTGGGAAAAGACATAGACCAGGCGGCCGTCGATGGTGCCGTAGCCAGTCACCACCCCGTCGCCGGGCACCTGGGATTTCTGCATGTCAAAATGGTGACAACGGTGGGTCTTGAACATGTCAAATTCTTCGAAACTCCCCTCGTCGAGAAGGAGCGCCAACCGTTCCCGGGCGGTGCGCCGCCCCTGGTTGTGCTGTTTTTTGATCCTCTCGGTGCCTCCCCCCTGCATCGCCTGCTGACGCATCAGTAAAAGATGATTGATTTTTTCTTCCATCGTTTGAGCCATGGCCATAATCCTTCACATGTGAGGCGCGTTTTACGCGATCAACCGTTGTAATAGATCTGATACAGGGTCTCGTGGCCGAGAATCCGGTCGACCTGGGACTGCAAGTCGATACGCTGCTCGTTGCGCAGCCACTGGTTCCAATTCTCCAGAGACCGCCAGGTACTGATGACCAGATTCTCCTCGGGATCGTCGTAGTTGACCAGGGTTTCACCGGAGATGTAGCCGACCTGGGCATTGGCCACGGCCCGCATCTGTAACAGCAACGGGCGGATTTCGTTCTGCTTTTCCTTAGGTACGCGCCTGACGATGATGATCTTGACGGCCATGGATTCCTCCAGCGAGGGGAAAGAGAATGTATGGTAAGAACAACCCTTTTTCGCACAAATTAACCGGCTGCAATCTTCGTACCTGCTCCACCAAAAAAGGGGCAGCCCCGCGAGCAGCAACGGCGAGGCACGCCCCTTAAGTCAAAAAGCCGTCCGCCCTCAGCGGGCGACCACGTCGAATTCCACCCGGTTGCCGTCGGCATCCTTCTCCTTCGGCTGCTTGTTGATATCGGGCCGGGTCTGGAAAAGGCGATCCGTCGGCAATCCGCCGGGGCCGGTCAGATAGTTCACCACCGCCGCCATGCGCGCCTGGGCCAGAGCCTGCAACTGGGGCGGACCGACCTCGGTATTGGCCAGGATCAGTTTTTCCATCTCCTCCGCCGGCAGGCTCTTGTTGAACCCCAGCACATTGCGGGGTTTGGGAAAGTCGGCCTGGTCGTAGACCTCTTCCAGATAGCGTTCCCGCTCCTCGGTCAGAATCTCCACATTCGCCTCGGTCTGTCCCGGCAGATTCTCCTTTTCATCCACCAGTTCGAGAAATTTCGCCTTACGCAGCCGTTGTTCCAGCAATTCCTTGCGATACCCTTCGGGGTCTTTGTCGGCATCGACGAAACCGGCCAACTCCAGCCGCAACGCCGGGCGGTCCTTGAGCATGGCCGCCAGGGTGTCGAGTTTTTGTTGTTCCGCCGGCGGCAGTACCGAGCTGCCGAAGGGAAAGATCGCCGCCGTGGCCTCCTCGCCGCCACCGCCGAATGCCGATTGCAACAACGAGAGGGGCGAGGTCGCCGCCTTGATCATGAGGTTTTTCAACACCGTCAAGACCACCGAAAAGATGCTGAATTCGGGGTCGTCGGTGCGGCCGGCGACGGGGATATCGAGCTTGATGGCGCCGTTGCGATCCTTGAGCAGGGCTACCGCCAACTTGACCGGCAGATTGACCGCCTGTTCGCTTTCGACTTTGTCGCCAAAGGTGAACTGGTCGATCAACACCCGGTTCTGGGCCCGCAGCGCCTTCTCGGCGATTTTGTATTCGAGATCGAGGGTCAGCTTCCCTTTTTCCACGGTGTAACCGAGATAGGTGCCGGTGTAGGGGGTCGCCGGCGAGAGCTCGATGTCCTTGAAGCTGAGCTTGATGTCGGCGAAAAGCTCCTGCGCCAGGGGATTGATCTGCCCGGAGATCTGTAAGGGGGAGAGATTTTCCAGATGCCCGCGCAAATCGACCTCGGCGGGTTCCACCCCCGCGGTGGAAATCCGGCCGATCTTGCCGCCGAGCTGGTACATGGTGGTGGAGAAAGCCGGCTGCATCTGCCGGTCGCTGAAGGAAACGGTGCCCCCTTGCAAGGTGATGGCATCGATGGCGATCTCCGGACCCGGCGCGGCGGGCGTGGTTTCCGGCGGAGCCGGTTCGGCGACCGCCACGGCTTCGGCGGGCTTCACCGACTCAGACGCCGCCTCTGCGGAAGCCGCCTCTGCTTCTCCAGCGGTCGTTTCCGGCTCATCGGCGGCGACGATGCCGCTCAGGTTGAGCAGCCCCTTTTCATCGATGACGATGCGCGCCGTGTAATCACTGAGGGCGATCCCGCCAACATGCAGGGCGAAGGGCGCGATCTCACCGGCGATTTCGTCGATCTGCAAACTGCCCCAGCGCAACAGCTCTTCGCGATGCTCGCCGTCGAGGCCGTAGAAGTTGCGAATCCCGAGATTGCCGGTGAACGCCCCGGTGAGTCCTGCCTTTTTCGGATCGAGCCTGACCTCCAGGTCGGTGTCGAGCTGGCCGTCAGCCAGGATCATGCGCACCGAATCGGGGAAATAGGGGACGAAATCGGTCAGGGCGATCCCCTTCAGGCGGCTGTGCAGATTGAGCTTGCCGGTGGCGGCGATTACATCGCCGGAGAGATCGAGATATCCCCCTTTGTTATAGGAA
This sequence comes from Desulfuromonas acetexigens, assembly GCF_900111775.1. Taxonomy (NCBI): domain Bacteria; kingdom Pseudomonadati; phylum Thermodesulfobacteriota; class Desulfuromonadia; order Desulfuromonadales; family Trichloromonadaceae; genus Trichloromonas; species Trichloromonas acetexigens. The sequence goes on from NZ_FOJJ01000037.1 coordinate 118,950, forward strand.
CTCTTCAGCCGGAAGGGGCTGACGACGGCTTCGGGACCGGCCAGGTTCTTGAGGGAGAGGTCGAGTCCGGCCAGAAGATGGCGCGCCGGTTTTTTCGGCATTTTGTCGGTGAAGTCGATGCGCAGCTTGCGCGCGGCGATCTCCCCCACCCGGTAGCTGAGCGGCGGTTTGGCCTCGGCCAGGGCCGCGGCAACGGGCATCTGTTCCAGTTTCTGGGGGGGCGGCTCCGTTTCCCGAAGCAGATTGAGGGGCGACACCCGCCCGTCGCGGTCCATGGACAGTACCATCGCCCCCTCGGCCAGTTCGACCCGGCCAATCTCCAGTTGCCGGCGGGCGTCGTCGAACTGGACTCCATCCACCTTGAGGTGAGCCAGCTTCAGTTCTTCCTCGCCACCAAAGGGGACTTGCAGATTCTGCACATCCAGCGCGGCATCGGCGACCTTGAGGACACCCTCGCGGAAATCGAGGCCGGCCCGCGCCGCCGCCGCTCCCGCCAGCGGGTAGTTCAGAAACAGGGAAAGGTAGGGATGGTATTCCTTCAGGCTAAGCCCTTTCAGATCTACCGTCGTTTCTACCGCCAGCGGCTCCAGCACCAGACCGCCGTCGACCTTGAGCTGCTCTTCCCGGTCGGTCCGCAGGGAAAGATCGTAGGTGGCGCGGCTCGCGGGGGCGGTGGAGAAATCCCTGACGGTCAGATCGAGAGCGCTGATGTCGCGCTGGAAGCCGCCTTCGGGAACGGCGTCGCGGAAAGCGAGGCGACCGTTTTTCACCAGCAGGGTCTTGACCGTCGCCAGGAAGGGGGCGGCCTTTTCGGCGGCGGCCTTCTCTTTGGCCGGTTGCGGCTCGGGCGCAGCCGCTTTTGCTGGCGCCGAAGCGGGGGCCGGCTGCGCCAGTCGGGCGAAATTAAGTTCGCCCGACTGGTTGCGATCCAGGGTGATCATCGGACTGTAAATGTAGACGCCGTCGAGCAGCACCTGACTTTCGAGCACCTTTGATGTCGCCAGATCGACATTGACCTGCGGCAGTTTCAGCAGATCGGCCCCGGAAGGTTCGGCGACATCGATGGCCGACAGCCGGACCTTGCCGCCCACCTCCAACTCCGGCGCCTTCTCCGCCGTCGCCCGATAGACCAGTTGCAGGTCGGAACCGAGCTTGCCGGAACGCACCTGCACCGGCAGGGGCGTCGGCACCAGCTTGAGGTAGAAGGGGATATCCACGTCGCTGAGAAGCAGATCGACGGAGGCCTCCACCGCCTCGGTGAAGAGCTTGAGTTGCCCTTCCCCGCGCACTCGGGCATCGTTGAGCACCAGCGACAGGGCCGGGGTGATGTACTGATCGAGCAGGTGAGGCACATTGCCGATGAAGGGAACGGCCAGATTCAGTTCCCGCAGACTGTGGCGCTGGACCTCAGCCCCTTCCTTGCGCTCGACATAGAGCGCCTCGCCGTCGACGATGCGCAGGTTGTTGAGGGAGAAGAGGAAGGGCTCGGCCGGCTCCTCAGCTTCCTCCGGCGGGGCTTCCTCGGGTTTTTCCGAACCGGCGAAATCGGAAAAATTGAAGACGTCGCCCTCCTTGAAGACCTGGGCGTAGGGAGCGACCAGGTCGAACTTGTTGACGATCAACGCCTTTTCAATGATCGATTTGGGACTGACCTGAATTTCCAGACGCGTAAGGCCGGCGAAACGCTCGTCGCTGTTCGGCTCGCTGAGGGCGAAATCTTCTACCACCAGTTTCCAGGTCAGCACGTTCAGGGAGAGATCGCCGAGGGTCAGGGTCCGCCCGGTATTCTCCTTCAGCCAGTTGCCGCCGAAGTGCCGCACCAGATTCGGCAGCGCCAAAAGGGTTGCCGAGCCCAGAATCAGCAACCCGACAACGATCCCCAGCGTCCACTTCATCCAACGTTTCATACCCCCTCCTCGCTTCCTTGGTTGCCAAAAATTTCACTATAGGCCTTCTGATAGAGAGTCAAGTCCTTTGCGGAAAAGCAGACCAGCAGCACCCGTCGCAACGGACCGCCGGCGGCAAGAAAATCGCGGATTTCCTCCAAGGCGATGCGACAGGCCCGCGCAATGGGAAAACCGTAGACACCGGTGCTGATCGAGGGAAAGGCGATACTCTGCAGCCCCTTCTCCGCCGCCAGGCGCAGGCTCGCGCGGTAACAGGAAGCGAGCAGGTCGTCCTCGCCCTGACCGCCGCCGTGCCAGACCGGCCCGACAGTGTGGATGACGTAACGGGCCGGCAGCCGGTAACCGCCGGTGAGGCGCGCCTCCCCCGTCGGACAGCCGCCCCGGGTGCGGCATTCCGCCAGCAGTTCCGGCCCGGCGGCGCGATGGATGGCGCCGTCCACCCCGCCGCCACCAAGCAGACTGTTGTTGGCGGCATTGACGATGGCGTCGACGTTCAGGGTGGTGATATCGCCTTGCAGGCATTCAACAATGCGGTCGCCCATGGTTATCTCCCTGAATAGACTGGCTTTAAGACTAAAAGACTAACGCAGCGCGGGCGTTATGCAATGGCCCGGACCATTTCCGTCGCCGGCGCCGCGCCCGCCGATGGCTTTCGAATGGGGCTAAGAGCTCTCCAAGAACCTCGGGGAAAGCTGTAAATTAGCGGTTTGCAAGGGATTGCGCTCTTTACAAAAATCCGCCGAGCCGTTAAGGTGGCTGCCGGAAACCTCCCCATCCCAACCGAAACCTGACCGGCCATGAACATTTTGCTCATCAATCCCCCCAACTGCGGGCGCTCGATTCCCGAGGAACGCTACGGGATCACCAGCATCAAGCAGATCTTTCGCGGCGAGCCTCTGGCCCTGGAGACCTTGGCCGGCAACCTGCCTGGGCATGAGGTGCGAATTGTCGACCTCAAAGCCCGCCCCGACGGGTTGGATGAGGCGTTGCGCCGCTTTACCCCCGACCTGATCGGCTTCACCGCCGTCACCTGCGAGGCCAACTGGGTGCGGTCCCAGGCGCCACGACTCCAGGCGGAATGCGACGCGACGCTGGTGGTCGGCGGCATTCACGCCAGCAACGATCCGGAATTTTTCAACGCTCCCGGCATCGACTACGTCGTCCTCGGCCTCGGCAAACAGAGCCTGCGGGAGCTGGTCGAGGCCATTGAAACCAGCGCCGACACGACGAGCATCCCCGGCGTCGCCCACACCAATCCGGGTCGGCCGCTGCGCTGGCGGCCCCGCGCCTACAGCCGCGTCGATCTGGTGGAAGAGCGGCCGCCCCGCTACGACCTGGTCGCCGGCGAGCGCGACCGCTACACCCTGGCCGCCCTCGGCGTTCCCCTCGGCTTCGTCAGCTCGGCCTTCGGCTGCCCCTACGACTGCTCCTTCTGCTGCATCGCCGGTCTCACCGACAGCCGTTACCTGAGCGCGTCCATCGCCACGGTCATCCGCGATATCCAGCTCCTTAGCGATGTCCCGGTCATCCGCCTGGTCGACGCCAACACCTTCGGCCACCCCGAGCACGCCCGGGCGCTCTGCCGGGCCATCGTTGGCGCCGGCATCGACAAAACCTTTCTCGCCGATGTCCGCGCCGACACCGTCGTCCGTCACCCGGAGCTGCTGCGGGAATGGCGGGAGGCCGGGCTGCGCTCGGTGGTCATTGGTTTCGAGGAACTCAGCGACCAGGGCCTCGACGCTTTGAACAAGTCGGCCTCCGCCGCCGCCAACCTGGAGGCGATCGCCATCCTCCACCAGTTGGGAATCAACATCGTCGGCGACTTCATCGTCTCCCCTGACTATGTCGAAGCGGATTTCGCCCGTCTGGCCGCCTACGTCGCCGAGCAGCGGATAGGCCTGCCGATCTATACCGTCCTCACCCCCCTGCCCGGCACGGCCCTGCACCGACAGCTGCGCTCGCGCATCGTCAACCACGATCTCGACTACTACACCCTGGCCAACGCCGTGCTTCCAACCCGGCTGGACGAGGGGGAATTCTATCGCCAATTCGCCGCCCTCTACCAGGCCGGCCACAAAGAGGTCAAACTCTGAAAATCATGCCCATGGATGTCTTCATCACCGACCTTGCCGCCTTTCTCCCCAACGCCCCGGTGGACAACGACCGGATGGAAGAGGTTCTCGGGATGGTACACCAGTTGCCTTCCCGCACCCGGCGCATCATTCTTCGCAACAACAAGATCGAGCGCCGCCATTACGCCATCGATCCGGCGACCGGCGCCACCACCCACAGCAACGCCGAACTGACCGCCGAGGCGATCCGCCGCCTGCGCCCCTATCCCGGCTTCACGACCGCCGCTATCCGCTGCCTGGCCTGCGGCACCTCCTCCCCCGACCAGACCAAACCCGGCCACGGCTCCATGGTCCACGGCGAACTCGCCGCCGCCCCCTGCGAGGTGGTGAGCACCGCCGGGGTCTGCGTCGCCGGCATGACCGCCCTCAAGTACGCCTGGATGAATGTCGCCGCCGGGCTGGCGGAAAACGCCGTCGCCACCGGTTCGGAGCTCTCCTCCACCTACCTGCGCGCCCAACTCTGCGGCAACGGGCCGACCGACGCCGACCTCGATGCCCAGCCTCAACTCGCCTTCGACGCCGACTTTCTGCGCTGGATGCTCTCCGACGGCGCCGGCGCCGCTTTCCTCACCACCGTTCCGCCCGACGACCGCCTCGCCCTGAAGATCGAATGGATCGAGATCGTCTCCTTCGCCCATCAGTTTGAGGCCTGCATGTACTCGGGGGCGGTGAAGAACGCCGACGGCAGCCTCACCGGCTGGCGCGAGTTCCCCCCCGAGGAGGCCCTGCGCCGCCACGTCATGCATGTCAAGCAGGACGTCAAGCTGCTCAACAACGAGATCGTCCCGACCTCGGTGGCGCGCACTCTGCCGCCGCTCATCGAAAAATACGGCCTGCGCCCGGAAGGGATCGACTGGTTCCTCCCCCACTATTCCTCCGACTACTTCCGCCGGCCGATTCACGACCACCTGCAGGAAATCGGCTTCCCCATCCCCTTCGCGCGCTGGTTTACCAATCTGGCGACCCGGGGGAACACCGGCTCCGCCTCCATCTACCTGATGCTCGAAGAGCTCTTCCATTCCGGTCGCCTCCAGCGCGGCGAGCGCCTGCTCCTCTTCGTCCCTGAAAGCGGGCGTTTCACCATCAGCTACGCCCTGCTCACCGTCGTCTGAAAAAAAATGGGGCACGGCCTCGCGCCATGCCCCGTCCTTTCTACTCAACCACCACTAGCGATGCGACCCTTTTCCTTTGTCTTTTCCTTTGCCTTTATCTTTCCCCTTACTTTTACCGCCATCCCGGCCATAATCCTCAACCCGCCGGTCGCGTCGATCAGTGCGGTCGGGATGCCAACCGAGGTCGCCGCGCTTGAGGGCATGGAAATCGGCCGAGCCGGGCTTGATGCCGAGACTCTGGGCGAGCGCCCCCCAGCCCTGCCCCTGGCGCGCCTGATATTCCCGCAGGACGACGTCGAGAGGCTGCCGTGTCCGATTACTCAGCCACAGAGCGAGGGCGGCGTCGCCGTGGCGGGAAACGGTGCGCAGGGCCAGATCAATTTCGGGGGCGGAAGCACCGAAATGGGCGCCAAGGTCGGCCCGGAAGCGCCCCAGGTCGGCACCGGCATAAGCAGTGAGGCGGTTGAGATAGGCGTCCATGTCGGCGGAGGCGACACCGGCGCCGAGGGTGAAGAGCATCAAAGCGATCAACAGGGTTCGTAAAATCATGAAAAATCTCCTTTTTCTGGACGTTTGCGTTAGCCCCGCCCGCCTGTTTCGGCCAGTTTGCGGGAGACAGCATCGACCATCTGCTGATTGAGCTTTTGCACCACCTGATACCAGTCGATACTGGAACCGACGCCGTGGTCTTCAGCGAGGAGGGGCTGCGGCCCAGCCCCGTACAGTTCGTAATGGGTATCGAGAGAAGTGGCGCCAGCACCGAAACCGACGATGATGCGCGCCGCCTTGCTGCCGGAACGGTAGGTGACGATGCGCACGCTCAGCAGATATTCGCCGTCGGCGCCGGAAAATTCCCCGCGACTGCCGATCAGCCGCGCCTGATAACCGGCCTTGCCCAGCATGCGCAGCAGATCCTGTTCCATCCAGGCGCCGACCTGATTGTACTGGTTGGCCCGATCCGGGTCGAGTTCCGGGGTGACGCCACGATCGGAAAGAACGGCAATGGCGTAGCCGCCTCCTCCCGCGCGCGTCGGCGCCTTGACCTTGGGACTCGCAGCGCAACCGACCAGCAACATTACCAGCAAAAGCACCCCTCCCTGCAACAGCTTCCTCATGTTCAAGCTCCTTTCCCATGCAATCCGGTTGACGACAAGGGCCTTTAGCCCCGCTCCTTGCGAATGAACTCGGCCAGGGTGCGCAGCGAGGCGAGCACCTCGCGGCTGGTATCCTGGCCGCCGATACGCACTTCGTAGGCCTTCTGCACCGCCACCACGATCTCCACCGCGTCGAGGGAATCGAGCCCCCAGGGGGAATCGGGACCGATCAGCGGCGCGTCGGGAAAGACCTCTTCCGACGCGTCGGGAATGTTGCAGCTGTCGACGATCAGGTCGCGCAGCGCTTGTTCGAGGTTGTCGGCAGACAAAACTTCCATACGTTTCTCCATCAAATCATCACGATTGAAGATCAGCGCCCGCCGCTGCGGCGCCGGGCGAAAACGAGCCAGGCCAGACCCAGGCAGGCGGTGGCGAAAAGCAGCAGTGATGCCAGTTGCGGTGCGATCCGCGCCAGGTCGCCGTCGCGGACAAAGAGTTCGATAAAACCCTCCAGCCCCCAGGCCAGCGGCGACAGGGCGCTCAGGGACTGCATCGCCGGGGGCATGGCGTAGACCGGCACCATGATGCCACCGAGGGCCGCCGCCAGCACGATCGAAACGGGGCCGAGCATGGCCGCCTGCTCGTAGCTGCGCACCAGGGTGCCGATGAGCAGGCCGTAGCCGGTGGCGGCCAGGGCGCAGGCCAGGATCAGCAGGATCAGGGCCGAAAGATCGCCGCCGAACTGCAGGATCGGGGTGCCGAAGCGGGGAAGGAGCAGCCGCCCGACCAGCAGCATGACCAGCGCCTGGGCGCAGCCGACGAGCACATAGGCGGCGAGCTTGCCGCCGAGGAGGGGAAGGCCGGAAACGGGGAGGCTCAGCAGCCGTTGCAGGGTTCCTTCCTGACGTTCCCGCAGCAGCGCCCCGGAGAGAGGGACGACGATGAAAAACATGCCGAACAAGGTCCAGGCGGGGACGTTCTGTTGCACCGAGTCGGGCTGGGCGATGATTTTTCCGGCGGCGATTTCCGCGCGCACCGCCAGCAGTTCCTGGTCCTGCCAGGCAAAGGTGACGGCGGGGGGCGCCGGCGCGCCGGGCAGGTTCCCATAGGGGCCGAGAGCTTTGCCCGCCTGCTCGGCCACCTGGCGGGGCAGCACTTCCCCCAGCTGTCGACCCTTTTCCGCGACCTCGAGACCGAGGGCCGCCCGCCGCAGGGCGTTGACCAGGGTGGCGCGAAAGGCTCCCTGCACCGCCGGGTCGAAATAGACGGCCAGTTCCAGGGGATTCCCGTCATCCTCGGTCGCTTCATTCGCGGTGAAGGCGCGCCGGGCGAGGGCTGCGGCGCGCCGCTCCAGTTCTTCGCCGAGCCCGGCGGGGATCACCAGGGCAAAAGGATAGTCGCCGGCGGCGACCCGGCGGCGAGCCTCGGCCTCGCCTTCGGCGTCCCCTGCCGCTTCGACCAGTTGCACCGCGCCGCTCTCCTTCAGACCGTCGACCAGGCGCCGCGCCGCCGGGCCGCCGTCGCGGTCGACCAGCAGCACGCGGATGCTCCCCTCGCCGGTGAGCTTGAGGACGTTATCCTGCACCAGCGACACCACCAGGACCAGCACCATCGGCATGAGAAAGAGCAGGGCCAGGCCACCGCGATCCCGGGAAAGGAGCAGCAATTCCTTGCGCAGAGTGGCGAAAAAAGCGCCCATGCCGTCAATCCCGCAGATGGCGGCCGGTGAGGCGCAGAAAGAGCTGTTCGAGATCGCGGCAATCGGGCTGTGCCGCCAGCAGTTCCGCCGGCGCCCCCAGGGCGACCACCCGCCCGGCATCGACAATGGCGATGCGGTCGCAGAGCTGCCGCGCCTCTTCCATATAGTGGGTGGTGTAGAGCAAGGTCATCCCCTCGGCCTTGAGGCGCGCCAGATTCTCGAAAATGACGTTGCGCGACTGGGCGTCGATGCCGACCGTCGGCTCGTCGAGAAAGAGCAGGCGCGGCCGGTGCAGCAACCCGGCGGCGAGATTCGCCCGCCGTTTCATCCCTCCCGAGCAGGCCTCCACCAATCGCCCCCCCTGGGCTTCGAGGCCGACCATGGCCAGGCAGTCGCCGACTTGGGTCTTCAATCCGGCCCCGGCCAGCCCGTGCAGACGGCCGAAGTAGGCGAGATTTTCCGCCAGGGTCAGGCGCGGGTAGAGGGCGATTTCCTGGGGAACCAGGCCGATCAGGCGCCGGACCTCTTGGCAGCGACGCCCGGGATCGAGACCGAAGAGGCGGACGCTGCCGGTCGTGGGACGCAGCAGGGTGGCGAGGATGGAGATGGCGGTGGTCTTGCCGGCGCCGTTGGGGCCGAGCAGGCCGAAGGTCTCCCCGGCGAAGATCTCCAACTCCAGTCCATCCAGGGCCGGCTGCTCGGCGCCGGGGTAGCGCTTGACCAGTTCCCGCGCGGCGACGGCGAGCTCTGCCGGGGCACCAGCCGTCGTCACCGGATCACCCCGGCGAGGTCGCGAAAGAGGGCCTCCTCGCCATCGGCGCAGCGGCGCAGCCATTCGCCCAGCTCCGGGCAGGCCTCGGCCACGGTGATCCGCCCCTTGCAGGCCCGGGCGGCGAGCAGGGCGAACTCCCGCCAGCCATCGCCGATGCCGGTCATCCGCCGGGAAAGATCCAACAACTCGGGCCGTTCAAGGATCCCGGCGGACTCCTGAAGAAAAGCGGCGTACATGAAGCGGAAACCGCCGCCACCGGTGCCGATCTCCTCCTGCATGCGGATGAGATGGCCAAGATGCTGCACCGTCCGCCGTTCACCGAACTTGCGCGGCCAGCCCTCGATCACCCGGGCCAGCCGGCGCATGCCGCGCACGCCGATGAGCGGCACCGGGTTGCGCAGGTTGCGGCAGACCTCGCCCATCCCCGCCCGCACCGCGCGGCGCAGGTCGGGCTCGGTCGGCACGGCGGTCAGGTAGTAGATGCGTCCCTTGGGCGCCAGATCGCCGGCGGCAAAACGCGCCCGGCGCAGATCCTCGGCCGGGCAGAGAACCGCCTCGTCCATCACCGGGTCGCTGATCAGGTAGGTTTCTCCCTGCTTGCCGTAGACCACCAGATTGTGGGCGTTGAAATGAAAACGCAACGCCGGCGGCAGATAAGGGAGCCAGTAGACGCTGGTCTGCGCCCCCACCGGAATCCCCCGGTCGAGAAGCTCGTCGAGAGCGGCCATGCCCGCCTCGGGATCGCGGAAACGGCGCCCCTCGACCCGCACGCCGAGGCGCTGGGTCGCCGCCTTGAAGATCCCTCCCGGGCCCTTGCGGTAGGTGACGAGGGGTAGGCGGTTGAGACGGATAAAGGGGAGGTAGCCGAAAAAGAGGCCGCCGCCGATGCCGAAGGCCAGGGCCTCGGAGAGGTGGATTCCCTGATGGCGCAGGAGATTGGCGGTCGCCCCGCTTTCGCAGTGGGCCGCTTGGCGATGGACGAAGGGGATGCTCACCGGGATTCCTCCGTTTCGTCGATCTCGGGGACCTCCAGCTCGGGGGTCTCCGGCAACCGGCACAGTTCCTCGACGGAAAGGTGCAGTACCTCGGCGTAGCGCGCCAGCAGCCCCCGATCGAGGCGGGCGAAGATCGCGGGCCGCAGATGCCGCCGCACCCGCCAGCGAAACAAACCCGTGTACCGGGCCAGCAGCGCCGCATCCATCTGCCGCCAGGCCATGTGGTAGGCGAGAGGGCTCTTGCGCCCAGCCAATACCTCGCCATGGATCGCGGCAAGCTCACGGGCAAGCTCCTGCCAGGCCTGACGGTTGGCCAGGTTGACCGGGTTCCAACCGGCGGTAGGGGCGAGCACATAGCCGCCCTCCTCGTCGAGGGCGTAACAGACCGCCTTGCGCTCCCCGAAGAGGCCAGGATGTTGCGGAACTTCCTGTTTTTTCATGCTACTCCCTCCGCAAGCGGATCCAGCCATAGGCGTCGTCGCGCCCGAATTTCAGACAGCACAGCTCCCGCCCGGCCAGGGCTTCCCCCTCCGGCAGCCGGTCGTCCCGGCAGGCCAGGGCCGCGACCGCCAGATCGAAGGCCGGCCCCGCCGGCAGGCTGCCGTAAACCGGGGCATAGGCGGCGCACCGGGCCTCGGCGGGGAGATGGCGGGGATAGTTCGCGCCGCATTCCCGGTGGCCGTCGGCGCCGAGCAGATAAAGGGGCGCGGCGTCCAGCAGTGGTGGGCGTACAGCGGCGTTGCCCTGGCGGACCTCGCTGATCCGCCCATAACGGGCCGCGCCCGAAGCGGCGGTGAGCAGAAAAAAGGCCGCGCCCTCGCCGGGGACGGCACTTTGCCGGTCGAACTCGAAAGGACAGATGAGATCCGAGGGTTCGGGGAAAAACCGCCCCCAGCAGTAGCGCAGCACCGCGCAGGCCTCGTCGACCCCGCCGAAAAGAACGGCGTCGACCCGCCCTTCGGCCAGCCAGCCCTGGGCGGCGAGCAGAGCCGAGGGGACGGACAGCTCAAATTGGCTGACGGTGAGATTGGGGCCGGTGATGCCGAGGAGGATGGCGACGTGGGCGGCGGCGGCGTTGTGCACGGAGCTGGAAAAATGGGTCGGCGAAGCGAGGGCGTCGCCGCCGTCAAGGACGGTGTCGAGGAAGGAGAAGGTGGTGGCGCTGGCGCCGTAGCCGGTGGCGACGATCAGCCCCAGCCGTGTCCGATCCAAAGCCGGCAGCCCGGCATCCTCCAGGGCGAGGTGGGCGCCGAGCAGGGCCAGCCGGGAAAAATGGTCGATGCGGCGCAGAGCGCGCTTGTCGACGAAGCGCTCCAAGGGGGCGGTATCGGCGAGCAGGGCCGGAATCTCGCCGCCGGCGAAGGCCGCCGGGCGCGTCGGCACCGCTCCGCCGGCAAGCGCCGCCGCGAAATCCTCCAGCCCGCAGCCAAAACCGCCGACCAGCCCGATCCCTTGAATGGCCATGGTGTTCATAATCAATCCTTTAAAAAAACCAAGGCAGCTCTCGCCCGCTCCTTACAGTCGCTCGAGCTCACAGAGAGAAAAGATTTTTCGATTTTCTCCGCGTTCTCTGCGAGCTCAAGTGAGCGAAGCGAACAGGCGCGAGGCCGGTTTAAGCTTTGCCCCTGTTCCCCCGCCCAAAGACCAGCACCGCGTTGTTGCCGCCGAAGGCCAGGGATTGGGAAATGGCCAGCTCGCCGGTCGCGGCGGTGGTCTGCGTCACCGGGGTTGCAGGCAGCTCCGGGTCGGGCTCGACGAAGCCGATGCTGGCGGGGATTTCCCCCCGCTCCAGGCAGGCGACGGTGAGGGCCGCCTCGATGCCGCCGGCGGCGCCGAGGGTGTGGCCGGTATAGCCCTTGGTGGAGAGAAACGGTACCTGCGGCAGCATCGCGGCCAAAACCCGGCTTTCGACCCGGTCGTTGTCCGCCGTGCCGGTGCCGTGGGCGTTGACGAAGGCGATCTCCGCCGCCGTCGCCCCAGCTTCGGCCAGCGCCTCGATGAGCGCCCGCTGGAGCCCGGCCCCCTCGGGATGGGGCGCGGTCAGATGGTGGGCGTCGCAGGCCGCGCCGTAGCCGCGCAGAAAAGCCCGCGCCGAGCGGGAGCCGCGCACCGCTTCGCTCTCCAGCACCAGCACGCCGGCCCCCTCGCCGAGGTTGAGCCCTTTGCGGCGGCGGTCGAAAGGGATCACCGGCGCATCGGAGGCGATCATCAGGGCGTGAAAACCGTTGCAGGTGGTGCGACAGAGCTCGTCGGCCCCCCCAGCCAGGGCCAGGTCGCAGAGCCCGGCGCGAATCCAGGCGGCGGCCAGGCCGACGGCGTCACTACCGGAGGAACAGGCGTTGACCACCGTCTGGCAGGGGCCGTCGAAGCCATACTCTTTCGCCAGGCTCGCCGCCGGGTTGCTGTTAAGAAAGCGGCGGATCGGTGCCAGCGACGGATCCTGCCCTTGCCGGTATTCCCGGTAGAACTCCTCGTTGTTCATGGCGCTGCCGACGGTGGTGCCGAGACAGACCCCGACCCGCAAGGGACGCAGCGACTCCCGGCTCCACCCGGCATCGGCCAGGGCCTCGTCGGCGGCGGCCAGGGCCAGCAGGCTGGTGCGCAGCAGATCGTCGCGACCAGCGAAATCCTCGGCCACCTCGAAAACCGGAAAGGGCGTCGGATGGCTGGTGGCGAAACGGCGCGGCGGCGCCGGGGCGCGCTCGCCGCGAAAGAGCGCCGCCAGCGTTTCCGGCAGGGTCCTGCCGGCGGCGCAGATGCAACCGAGGCCGGTGACGGCCACCGGAGCGGGGCTCCTCATCCCTGCCGTTTTTTTTCGATGAAGGCCGCCAGGGTGGCGACGGTCTGCAGGGCCGGGCGCCCCTCTTCCATATCCTTGATCTCGACGCCGAAGTGCTTCTGCACCAGCACCACCAACTCCACCGCGTCAAGGGAATCGAGCCCCAGTCCCTCGCCGAAGAGCGCCATATCGTCGGTGATCTCCGCGGGGGTCAGATCTTCGAGGTTCAGCTCCTCGACCAGAATCTTTTTCAGCTGGTCCTTGATGTCCATATGTGAAACTCCTCTCCGTTCAATTATTTGGTCTCGTCATTCTGCCACATATCGAAAAAATTGAAAAACTGGTAGGGGTGCTCCCGGGTGAATTTTTCCAGAGCGGCGGCAAATTCCGCCACATAGGGGGCGAAGGCGGCGCCGCTGCGTCCGGCGATGGTCGGCACACGGATGATTTTGGCCAGTTCCAGTTCGTAGCTCGCCGGGCCGGTCTTGGCGGAAAAGAGGACGGCAATGGGCGCGCCGGTGGTCGCGGCGAGCTTGTAGGCGCTGAAAGGCAGGCGCGCCGGGCCGCCGAGAAAGTCGACGGTGACGGCGTTCTTGTCGCTGCCGAGCAGGCGGTCGCCCATCACCGACAGCACCTCGCCGCGCTTGAGGACGGCGAGCATCTCCAGAGAGCCGCCGAGAAAGCCCCGGGGGTCGATGATCCGATAGGGGCATTCGCGCCCGGCGTGCTCGAAGTAATGGCGGTCGATGTCGCCGTCTTCCCGCTGCATGAGCAGGCTCACCGGGGTTTCCAAAAAGCCGAGGGCGCTCATCGCCGCCTGCCAGCAGCCGACGTGGGCGCCGATCAGGATCAGGCCCTTGCCCTCCGCGAGCAACTGGAGCAACTCCTCCTTGCCGCGCAGCCGCACCGCCATGCACTCGGGACCGAGGATGCCGACCACCGCCCGGTCGACCAGCACCTTGCCGAAATCGAGGAGAAGCCGGCAGCCGTGGCGGAAAAGTTGCCGAGCGGTGGCGCCGGGAAAACGCCGGCGCAGGTAAGGCTCGCCCTTGCGCCGCAGATCGGGGCGCAGCAGGGCGTAGTAGGCGACCACGAAATGGAGCAGAACGTAGGCGGCGCGCCGCCCGCCGAGGTGAATCAGCAGATAGAAGATTCCGTGCTGCAGACGCGAGCCGACGCTGCGGCTGTGCCAGGATTGGGCTTTGGCGGTCATTTCCGGTTCAGTTCGGGACACGGCCGCTCCTCAGCAGAAACTGAGCCATGACATAGATGATCCCCGCCGTCGTGAGCGCCAAAAGGGGCCCGACCAGCAGCGAGCCGAGCAGCCACTCGTAAAGGCGCTCCAGCCCCTGGTAGCCGAGGGTTTCCAGGGAGATCTCGGTGAGAAATGTGCCGTGACGCAGGTAATAGCCCACCCCGATACAGAGGGCCGGAACGAGGGGGGGCATGCACAACTGACTGGCGCCCACCGCCGCCACCTTGTTGAGGCGGAAGAAGGAGCAGACGAAGAGAATGGCCAGGGTGTGACAGGCGATCAGCGGCAGCGCGCCGAGGAAGACCCCCACCCCGCCCGCCGTCGCCAACTGTCCGGGGGTGGCATGCTCGGTCAGCAAGGTCTGGATCGAACGCAGGGGATGAAGAACGCTGACCTTGAGTTCGCCCCCCTCGTCGGCGACCAGTTTGCGGTGCGGCCAGGGCAGGACCGAGCGCAGGGTCAGATGGGTGTTGAGCAGGGTCAAACGCAGATTGTCGCGAAAGGCCTTGAAATGGGATACGCGCTCGCCGGGCGGGGGATAATGAACAGCGATGTCGACCTCGCGCAGCGGCACCCCGGCCCAGGCCGCCCGGACCAGCACTTCGATCTCGAAGGAGTAGTGGCGCTGACGCAAGGGGAGCCCGTTCAGCACCGCCAGGGGATAGGCGCGAAAACCGCTCTGGGTGTCGCTCAAGGTTTTTCCGGTCTGCAGGCGCAGCCAGAAGTTGGAGAACCTGCGACCGAAGCGGGACGAACCCGGCACGTTGGCGGTGTCGAAATTCCGGGCGCCGACGACAATGGCCATCGGCTCCGCCGCGACCGCCGCGGCAAACTTCGGGAAGTCGGCCGGGTCGTGCTGGCCGTCGGCGTCGATGGTGACGATGTGAGTCATCCCCAGCCCCCGGGCCAGCCGCGCCGCCGTCATGATCGCCGCCCCTTTCCCCTGGTTCAGGGGATGGCTCGCCAGCCGCACCGGTAGACCGTACAGGGTGTCGAGGGGCCGATCAACGCTGCCGTCATCCACCACCAGCACCTCGGGATGCACCGCCAACGCCCGCTCCACCACCGCCCGCAGGGTCGGGGCGTGGTTGTAGACGGGGATGACGATGAGGATGCGCGGCGCCGCCATCGTCACGAATCCCCCAGGCGCCGGCTGTCGCGGGCGAATCGCAAAAAGCTGCCGGCGTTGAGGGCGAAGCGGCGCCAGCTGTCGGGGGATTTCCAGAGCATGGCGAGATAGCCGAGGAGGACTTGTGGGCGCTGGAAGTGGCTTTTGTAGTAGAGGGTGAAAAGTTCTTCCAGGCGCTCGCGGGTCATGCCGCTGGGGACGAACTGGAAGTGCATGCAGTCCATCTTCGCCCAGTCCTCGTTGAAGCTGCCGAGTTCGTGGGCGTTTTCGTAGATCGGCGTGCCCGGAAAGGGGGTGAACTTGGAGAGGTTGAAGTCGTCGATGGGCAGGGAGAAGACGTACTCCATGCTCTTGCGGATGCTCGCCTCGCTCTCGCCGGGCAGGCCCATCATCAGCAGCCCCTTGACGCGGATGCCGGCCGTCTTGATCTGGCGGATCTTCTCGGCAAGCATGGCGAGGTCGGGATTCTGCCGGTGTTTCGCCAGCAGTTCGGGGTCGCCGGTCTCGATGCCAAGGCTGGCCATCCAGCAGCCGGCGGCCTTCATCAACCGCAGCAGCTCGGGATCGACGTGCTCGGCCCGCACCGCGCAGTTGTAGGTCAGTCCCAGCGGCTCATCGATCAGCTTCCGGCACAGGGCCTCGACCCGGCCCCGGTTGAAGGTGAACTGGTCGTCGTAGAAGTTGACGTGACGCACGCCGAAACGTTCGCGCAAATAACGCAGGTGGTCGTAGAGGTAGTCGGCCGAGTTGTAGCGGAAGGTGCGGCGGAAGACGCTGCGGTCGCAGTAGCTGCAGGCGTAGGGACAGCCCCGGCTGGAGATGCAGCTGCTGTTGGGCGCCTTGGGGTAGTTGAAGATCGGCAGCTGATAGGCCCTGGGGTAGCCGGCGAGCTTTTCGTAGGCGGGAAACGGCAGGGAGTCGAGTTCCAGACCCGGTTCCCGGTAGCCGGTGAAGCGCGGCACGCCGCCGTCGCGGAAGACCAGCCCGGGGATCTCCTCCAGCTTCTCGCCGCCGGCGGCAAGGAGCGCGGCCAGCGTCTCTTCCCCCTCGCCGACCACGACGATGTCGACTTCCGGGAAGTCGGTCAGCACCCGCTCCTTCAGCGCCGAAACGTGGGGGCCGCCGAAGACGGTACGGATCTCCGGCCGTTCGCTCTTGGCCAGTCGCGCCAGGCGGACGCCGTCGAGAAAGCTGGAGGTGGTGCAACTGAAGCCGATCCACCCCGGCCGTGTGCCGCGCAAAAGCTCCCGGATGCGGCTTTCTGCGTCGGGATGGGCGTGGCAGTCGACGAGATCGACGGCGAAACCCTGACGCTCCAGCCAGGCGGCGATGCTCGCCAATCCCAAAGGGGGCATGATGTTGGCCAGCCGCGAAATGTCGCGCCCGGCCGCTTCCGCCTCGTAGCCCAGGGGATGCACCAGCAGGATGCGTTCAGCGGCAGCCATGCCCCCTCCGCGGCTTGTCGAAAGCGATCAGCTTGTCCCAGAGCAGCCCGCGAAAGCCGAAGTCCTGCATCACCTGCATGCGCTTCTGCCCCTCGGAGGGGGGGAAGATGCGGTCGCGACAGCCGTGAAAGTCCTGTTCGATGGTCGCGTTCATCCATTCCCGGTCGAGGCCGGGGGCGAAGTAGTAGAGGGGATGGAGCAGCGACTGCTCGGCCGTCACCAGCCCCTCGCGGATGGCGCGGAGGTGCAGGGGGGACTTGCTCAGCAGGCGGATGCCGGAAAAGGCGAAGACCACGGTATGTTCCAGCCGCGCCAGATTGGCGAGGCCTTCGCGCACCGTCGCCTCGGTTTCACCGGGACCGCCGAAGATGACGAAATGGGCGCAGGGGAGGCGTGCGGCGACACAGGCGCGGTTGACCGCCTCGACCTCGGCGAAGGTGAAGCCCTTGCCAAGCCCGGCCAGGGTGGCGTCGCTGGCGGCGTCGGTCCCCAGTTCCAGGGCGTAGAGGCCGGATTGTTTGAGCAGGGTCAGTTCCGGGGAACCGAGCCCCTGGGGACGGAAGAAGGCGCTCCAACGCAACTGCACGCCGCGCCGCAGAATCTCCTCGGCCACCGTCAGGTAATGACCGGCCGGGTCGTTGAAGATGGAATCGGTGAAGAAGAGTTGGTCGATGCCGTGTTCCCGTTGCAGGCGCTCGATGTCGTCGACCACCGCCTCGGGCGGACGGCAGCGAAAGACCTGGCCTTCGAGGCCGGGATAGGTGCAGTAGGCGCAGTGGAAGGGGCAGCCGCGCTTGGTTTGCAGATTGGCCATCCCCGAGCGTTCGCGGTAGAAGGCGACCAGCTCCGGCACCAAGAGCGGCGCCGCCATCTCCGCTCCCGAGAGCCCCGCCCCCGGTTCGCTGGCCAGGCGCGGCAGCGGCCGCCCCGCCGCCCAATCCTCCAGCAACCCCACCAGCACCCGCTCCCCTTCGCCAACGACGCCGCAGTCGGCGCCGAGGTAGTCGAGAATCGACTCAGGCATGATCGAGAAAGCCGGGCCGCCGACGATCAACGGCGCCTTCGTCGTCTCCCGCACCAGGGCCGTCAGCCTCCGCGTCCGGGCGAGATACCAGCCCTCCTCGCCATCGAAAGAGTCGACGTTATCGATATTGCGCAGGGAGAGGCAGACGACCTCGGGGGCGAAATCCAGCAGGGCCGCGCGCAGCGCTTCCTCGGACTGGTCGGCGGCGAGAAAATCGAACTGGCGCAGGGTATGGCCCGCCTGGTCGAGCGCCCCGGCGATCACCGCCATCCCCAGAGGATAGACCGGATAGGGCTCGGTGACGACGTTGGCGGAGAGGAGGAAAATCCGGCTCATGCCGTCGTCCCGGCCGTCCTGAAGCCGCGCCGGGTGCGGGGGTTGTAGCGGCGGTAGGTGCCGTCGTCCATTTCCCGGCGCATCACGGTCTTGAACAGCTCGCCCATCCTCAGGGCATAGCCGCCCCCGGCGTAGAAGGTGTCCCAGGCGTAATAGAACATTTCCTGCAACTTCTCCGGCGACATCCGTTTCGGTTGGAAGACGACCTTGTCGGCGCTGTAGTCGAGCCAGTTGTTGGAGAGGATGCGCCCTTCGCGCTCCAGTTGGGCGCGGATCGGCGAATGGGGGAAGGGGGTCATGATGGTGAATTCGGCGACGTCGAGTTCCACTTCCATGAGGAAATCGACCAGCCGCTTGATGGCGTCCTCGTCCTGGTCATCGGTACCGAGGATGATCGTCCCCTCGATGCCGATGCCGTGCTCCTTGAGACGGCGGATGCGGTCGCGGATGGTGTCGGAGGTGTCGAAGACCGCCTGATAGACGTACCAGGCGCCGGCGTCGGCGGCCAGCTTGAGGATTTCCGGATCGTCGAGGATCGGGTGGGAGACCCACTTCTTCTTCAGCGGGATCATCGCCGTGAACAGCTCTTTCAGCCACTGACGGTCCTGGGCCAGGGAGTTATCGACGATGAAGAGGCGGTTGTTCTCGATCGCCTCCATCTCGGCGATGACCTGATCGACGGGCCGCGGCCGAAACTTTTTGCCGCCGAGGTAACCGGTGCAGCAGGGGAAGCAGTCGAACTTGCAACCGCGCGAGGCGTGCACCAGATCGAGCATCTGCACCCCCCGGTAGTTGTAGAGCTCGCGCTTGAGAAGGTCGCGGCGGGCGGTGCCGACCAGGCGGATGTCGGGATGGTTGTTCATATAGTCGTAGACCGGCTTCAGCCGCCCGGCCTGGAAATCGTCGATGACCGCCGCCATGCGCCCTTCGGCTTCGCCAAGGAAAACGGCGTCGGCATGAAGCGCCACCTCTTCGGCATGCAACATCACGGCGATACCGCCGAAGATCACCGTGCGTCCCTGCTCACGAAAGCGGCGGGCGATCTCGAAGGCACGGGGGAGCTGGCAGCTGAGCATCACCGACAGGGCGACCAGATCGGCGCTCGCAGCAAAATCGACGGCTTCCAGATTCTCGTCGACAAATTCGACCTCCACCTCCGGCGGCAGCGTCGCGGCAAAAACCACCGGCCCGTGCGGCGGCAGGTGAAACTCGGTCTGCCGCTCCAACTTCGACCAGCGCGGGTAAATTAGCAGCATTTTCATCAACTTAACCTTCCTGGCTCTGGTTTAATCTTGAGGGTGTCCCGGTTGCAGAACCTCCACCGGCCCCTTGTGGATCTCAGCGCGAAAATCCTCGGGAATTACCGCCCAATCGAGCAGATCGACGAGAATCGGCAGGGAGCTTTCCGCGAAGGCCGTGCGCAATTGGTTGAGGTGGGGATGGGAACGCTCGGGGGCTTCAGGGTTACGAATCAGCAGATCGAGATCGCTACCTTCATGGGCATTGCCGTTGACGCGACTGCCGAAAGCGAGCACTTCCGCATCGGGCACATACTGATCGAGCAGCCGCCGCACCTCGGCCAGCCACTCGGGTCGCAGATCAAGCATCGCCTTGTCCCAGGCGCTCCCGCAGGGTGCTTTCCAGGGTGCGGGCATCGGCAATAAACCCCGGCAGCAGGGCCAGGGTTTCCTCGGCGAAAGCGACACCGTAGTCATGGGCGGTGCTATTGCGGTTATCGCGGTAGTCGAACCAGCGCTCCACGGCGGCAACGCTCAGCAGACCATGCTTGCCCCCATGGCGGAGCAGCTCCTTGAAAGTGAGCCGATCCATCTCGCGCGGATTGCCGCTATAGTCCTTGAGCGCCTTGCGCAGCAACTTCCCGGCGGTTTCCAGAGTCAGCTCGAAACCCTTGACCACCGCATTGCGGAAGATTTCATATTCGATGGATCCCGGCGCCGCCCCCTGCAACAACAGCAGAGACGATTCAAGCGTATCGATACATCGCGCATAATGGGCGGTATTCAACGGCATGGCGAAAACTCCGGGGAAACCTTCAGAAGGAGGGGACGGAAGCGGAGGTCTGCGGCGCGAAACTGCCGGGGAGGGCTTCCGTCACCATGGCGGGCGCGGAAAAATAGTAACTGATCGCCCGGCGGGCGTATTCGCCGGCGCGGGTGCCGATGAAATCCTCGTGGCCGACCATGACCGAAACCACCAGTTGCCGCTCTCCCTGCCGTTCCTTGGCATAGCCGACAAACCAGTCGTAGCGCACGTCGCGGGTGCTGTTGCTGATCGAGCCGGTCTTGCCGCCGAGACGCAGATTACCCAGAACCGCATCCGTCTCGTGACCGCGAAAGGCCTTGCGAGCGGTGCCGGTGGCGACGGTGGTTTCCATCATCCGCTCCAGTTCCCCGGCGGCGCGAGGGGACATGATCTGCCGTCCCGGCACGGGCCCGGCCTGATAGAGCAGCTCCCCCTCCTCGTCGGCAATGCGCTCGACGACCGATTGCGACGGCATCCGCCCCTCGTTGAGAACCGCCGCGACGACTGCCGCGCCATGCAGCGGGGAGATGGTCGTCTGACGGTTGAAGCCGCTGGCGACCTCCGCCCAGTGATAGGGGTCGTCACTGATCTGAAAGCGGCTGGGGGGGAGACTGACATCAAAATCGAGGGGCTGGTTGAAGCCGAAAGTGGCGGCGCCCCGCTCCAGCAGCGGCCGGCCCAGGCGTAGTTCGCCAAGCTTACCGAAAACCGGATTGATCGAGTCGGCGAAGGCCTCGGCGAAGGGGACGGTAGTCGTGTTGCGGTCGACCCGTTCGGTCAGCTGCCCTTTGTAGAGGGTGTGCTTGCCGCCGTTGAAATGCATGGGCGAGTCGGCGGAATAGCCGAGCAGATCGACCGCCGTCGCCGCCGTGACGATCTTGAAAATGCTGGCGGCGGGAAATTCACTTTGCAGGCAGGGATTGCACCCGTCATCAGTGCGGTCGAAACCGGCCAGGGCCAGCACCCGACCACTGACGGGGTCCATGACGACAATGCCGAGATGGCGGGAATTCTTACGGTCAAGGCCGGTGAGCAGGAAGTTTTGCAGATCGGGATCGAGGCTGGTCTCCACCTGCAAGATGCCATCGGCGACCGGCAGAATGAGATTTTTCTCGGTCAGATTGGCGAACATCCGTACATCGAGCAGTTGCCGCACCTGCTCCCGGTTGAGCGGCCCATCGATCTCGGGCAGAACCTCAGCCACCGGCACAGAAGCAGGGTCCGCCGCCGGTTCCGAAATCGGCCCAAGTTCCGCCGACGCCGTTACCAACGCTGCCGACGGCGGCGCGGCGACCACCGAAGCGGGAGCCTCGTCACCACCGCGCATAAAGCCGAACAGGCCGAAAAACGCCAGCAGCACGAGCCCTGCGACCACGACCGGGGCGACAGGGAAGGTCCGCCGCTTCCGGCCGCGCGGCCAGGCACAACGGGGATACTTTCTGGGGAGGGAAGACTGATAGTCGCGCCAACTGCCGACCTGGGGACGACGGGACCAAGATTTTTTTGAAAAAGACATGAGCAGCCTGACAGGAGGAAAACGGCAGGGTTTGATTCGTCAATCAACCACACGGATCTCGGAATCATACGACAGCCCCGACAGATTACACCAACTTCCCGCCGTGATGCATTAAAAAACCCGTGTCAGAGGGAAAAGATCGCGACGGATCGGGCCTCCGCGGCCGCGCCGGAAGCCCGGAAAGGGACCGTCACTCCTCCCCGCCCCGGACGGGATGGAGGCTGAAAAGCCGCACCCCCTGGCGGATGTAATCGAGGCAGGCGACGACGGTGATCAGTCCGGTCAGGCAGAACAGGGGAAAGAGCGGCCAGGGGAAGAGACCAACGACCGCCATGAGAATCAGTCCGGTCGTCAGAAACTGCAGGAGGGTCGCCAACTTCCCCCAGAGGCTGGCGGTGGCGACGAAGCGGTAGCCGGCGACATAGAGGATGGCGGCGCCGATGCCCACGTAAAGATCCTTGGCCACCACCGTCACCGCCAGCCAGGGAGGCAACAGTCCCTGAACGGCCAGGGCGACATAGGCGACGGTGGTCAGCAAGCGATCCCCCAGGGGATCGAGAAAGGCACCAAGGAGGGATTTCTGCCCCAGGCGGCGAGCCAGGAAGCCGTCAAGAAAATCGGAGAAGCCGGCCACCAGAAAAATCCCCAGGGCCAGGGGATAGTACCGATAGATGACCGCCACAAGAAAGGGCGCCACCAGAAGGATGCGCAACAGGCTGATCGCATTGGGAAGATTCATCCGCCCTCCAATCGGGGATGGCGCGGCCCGTACGCTTCCGGCATCCCTCTAAAATCAAGTATGCCGGATTTTTTCGTGATGCCAATGGCGGAAGCTGGCAAGAGGGGGAAACGAGCAGGACGAAGGCGGCGGAATCATGAAGCAAAGAGAGCGAAGAAACCTTGGGTGGGCTGGCAGATTCAGGGTTTCTGCCTGGGCAGATGGCAGACCATACACTCTTCCTTGTGCGGATGCGCCGCAGGCAGCGAGCCTGGCTTGTGGCAAGAAACGCATTGCTTTTCCAACGCGATGCGCTTTTCACCGCCGTCCAGTCGCCGGTAAAAAACCTGATGCTCCTCGTCAGCCGGCACTTCCGGGCCAAGCTTCTTCTCCGATCCCAGAAACAAAAAGCCCAAAACGGCGGCTGCGACGACGACTAGGCTGATGTCGATTTTGGTTATTTTCATAGGACTCTCTCTTTCATAAGGCAAACGGCGGAGCCGGGTCGCTGGGTCCGGCTCCGCCGCTTTTCATCCTTGCCTCAAGCCGATCCTCAGTTTTCGCCCGCCCCTTCGGCCATCAGCTTCGACAGGGCCTTGGCGAAGGCGACCGGGTTGCGCGGCGCCTCTCCTTCGAGGAGCAGGGCCTGATCGTAGAGCAGGCCGACATACTCCTTGAGCCGGGGGCTCTCCTTGTCGGCGGCGAAAAGTCCCTTCATGCGCGCGATCAGCTCATGATCGGGATTTACCTCCAGCACCCGCTGGCCCTTGGGCACTTCCTGGCCCATGGCCTGGAACATCTTGACCATCTTCGGGTCGAGATCGTGCTCGCCGGCGACCAGGCAGACCGCCGAATCCTTGAGGCGTCCAGAAACGCGCACGGCGGCGACCAGATCCTTCAGCTCGGCCTTCATCAGTTCCAGCAGATCGCCGAACTCCTTCTGCTTTTCTTCCTTCTTGCCGTCGCCCAGGTCGAGGTCGCCCTTGATCGCCGACTGGAATTCCTTTTCTTTGTAGACGCCGAGGCCGCTGATGATGATGTCGTCGAAGTCGTCGGTCATGATCAGCACTTCGATCTCTTTTTCCTTGAACACCTCCAGATAGGGGGAGGACTCGACGGCGGCGCGGTCGGGGCCGGTGATGTAGTAGATCTCCTTCTGCTCCGACGACATCCGTTCGACGTATTCGGCCAGGGTGATCTTCTTGCCGGGCTCGGTCTTGGTCGATTCGAAAAGAAGCAGGTCGGCGATGGTCTCCCGCCGCTCGAAATCGTGATGAATGCCTTCCTTGAGGATACGGCCGAACTGCTCGTAGAAGGCACCGTAGGCCTCCATATCCTCTTTTTTCATCTCGGCCAGGGTGTCGAGGATCTTCTTGGTCAGGCTCTTCTTGATGACCGTGACGGTCTTGTTGTCCTGAAGGATTTCCCGGCTGACGTTGAGGGGCAGATCGGAGGATTCCACCACGCCGCGCACGAAGCGCAGGTAGGTCGGCAACATCGCCTCGCAGTGGTCCATGATCTGCACCCGGCGCACGTAGAGGGTTGGGCCGATCTTGTAATCCTGATAGAAGATGTCGAAGGGGCGCTTGCTCGGCAGGTAGAGCAGGGCCGAGAACTCGGTGGTCCCTTCGGCGCGGTAGTGGATCACCCGCGCCGGATCGGTGAAGTCGTGGGAAATGTGTTTATAGAATTCGTTGTATTCCTCGGTGGTGATCTCGGCCTTGTCCTTGAGCCAGATCGCCTTGCGCGAGTTGAAGGTTTCCTCCGTCGTTTCGCTGACGGTCTTCTCCTTGTCCTCGGGATCGGGCGTGGAGCGGGTCACGTTCATGACCACCGGATATTCGATGAAGTCGGAATACTGCTTGACGATCTTGCGCAGCTCCCACTCTTCAAGATACTCCTTGGCGTCTTCCTTGAGCTTGAGGATGACATCCGTCCCCTTGGTCGGCTTCTCGGCGTCTTCCAGGGTATAGGTGCCGTCGGCGTTGGACTCCCAGAGCACGGCGTGCTCGGCGTCCGCGCCGGCCTTGCGGGTGAGGACGCTGACCTGGTCGGCAACCATGAAGGCCGAGTAGAAACCGACGCCGAACTGGCCGATCAGCTCAGGATTGTCCTTGACCTCGCGGCTCTCCAGCAGCTTCATGAACTCCTTGGTCCCCGAGTGGGCGATGGTGCCGAGGGCCTCGACCGCTTCGTCGCGGGTCATGCCGATGCCGTTGTCCCGCACCGTCAGGGTGCCGGCCGCTTTATCGGGGATCAGTTCGATCTTCCAGTCTTCGCCCCCTTCGAGCAGGGACTTGTCGGTGAGCGCCTGATAGCGGGCCTTATCGATGGCGTCCGAGGCGTTGGAGATCAGCTCGCGCAGGAAGATTTCCTTGTGCGAGTAGAGGGAGTGGATCATCAGGTCGAGGATCTTGTTGACCTCGGCTTTAAACGGGTGCTTGTTCGCGGTCATTATGTCGCTGCCTCCTGTGGGGATAAATGGGATGAATGAGCGGAACCGGCGGTCAAGATAAGCACGGCCGCCGTCGATGTCAACCCGAGGGGGTGGAAATCCCCTGCTTTTTTCAAGGTTTCATCCTTCAGGCCGGGCGCACCTCCACCCGGTTGTCGTAGAAGGTACTCCCCTCCCCCTGGTCGGTGAGGCGCTGGGAGGTGAGGGCGTTGACGGTGCGCTCGCCCGGGGCGAACTCCCGCCACCAGACCCCCGCCGCCACCACCACCCCGGACGGAACCGCTCCGTCGACTTTCAGGACGAAACGCACCTCCCCCAGCTCGTTGTAAGCGATGACCTCCGCACCGTCCCGCAAGCCGCGCGTGGCGGCGTCGGTAGGGTTCATCCGCAGCGACATCCCGCCCTGGCGGGCGCGCAATTCGTCGCGCTCGTAAAAGGTCGAGTTGAGGGCATGACGGGAGGGGGCGGTCATCAGACAGAGAGGCAGATCGCCGCCATGCGGGGGGAGAAAGACCGGCAAGGGGTGGGGCTGAGCCGGGTTGAGCAGCTCGATCTTGCCCGAAGCCGTGGCATAGACGGGCAGCCCCGGCGGTAGCCGCAGTTCCACCGCCTTCCCGGCGGCGAGGGCGGCGAGATCGATCCCGTCCCGCATCGGGTGCGGCTGGGCAAGCAGGCGATCGATAAGCTCGTCGGCGCTCTGGTGGAAAAAGGGTTCGTCGAAATCCATGGCCTCGGCGAGCAGGGCGAAGACTTCCCAGTTCGATTTGCTCTGCCCCACCGGCGGGATCGCCGCCCGTACCCGCTGGATGCAGTAACTGCCGTAGGCGCGGTAAAGATCGCCGTATTCCAGGGAACTGGTGGCGGGCAGAACGATGTCGGCGTAGCGGGCGGTATCAGTGAGAAAGCGCTCGTGGACGACAGTAAAGAGGTCCTCCCGCGCCAACCCTTGAAGCACCTGGTTCTGGTCGGGCGCCACCGCCGCCGGGTTGGAATGATAGACGTAGAGACTTCGCACCGGCGGATCGCGCAGTTCATTGAGCGCCTCGCCGAGGCGGTTCATGTTGACGACGCGACTCGGAGTCGCCATGAAATCTTCGCGCAGCACCTCGTGCATGGCGAAGGCGCCGCTGGTGCTGGTGCCGCTGAGACAGCCGCCGCCGGGCTTGCCCCAGGCGCCGACCAGAGCCGGCAGGGCAACGATGCAGCGCGCCGTCATGGCGCCGTTGCCGTAGCGGCAGAGGCCACCGCCGAGGCGGATGAAGGGGGCGCGGGCGGTCCCGAAAGCGCGCGCCATCTCGCGCAGGGTCGCTACGGAAAGTCCGGATAGTTCGCTCACCCGTTCCGGCGGATAATCGGGGAGCACCTGTGCTTCAAGCTCGGCGAAGCCCTGGGTCGAGGCGGCCAGAAAGACGCGGTCGACCAGTCCCTCCCGCGCCAACAGATGCATCAGTCCCAGGGCGAGGGCGCCGTCGTGCCCCGGCTTGACCAGAAAGATCCGATCCGCCAACTCGGCGGTGGCCGTGCGGTAGGTATCGATGACCCAGACCTGTGCGCCGCGTTCTTTCGCCTGACGGACGCCGTGGAGAAAATGGAGGTTGGTCGCCAGCGCGTCGATCCCCCAGAGGATGACCAGATCGCTCTCCGCCACCGTATCGGGATGGGGCGCCGGGGTCGTCCCCATCACGGCCTTCCAGCCGACCTCCTTGGCCGGGGAGCAGATGGTACGGGCCAGACGCGAAGCGCCGAGGCGGTGAAAGAAGGGATGGCCCGAGTTGCGCTGGATCATGCCCATGGTCCCGCCATAGGAATAGGGCAAAATCGCCTCGGCCCCGGACTCGCCGATGATGTTCCGCCAGCGGCCGGCGATGCGCTCGATCGCCTCATCCCAACCGATCGCAATGAATTCCCCCGCCCCCTTGGCGCCGACGCGCAGCAACGGCGTGGTCAGGCGGCGCGGGGAATGAACCGTCTCCTGGTAACGGTTCATTTTCGGGCAGAGAAAGCCGCGCGTATGGGGATGCTCCGGGTCGCCGGAAATCTTGACGGCCCGGCCCTCTTCCACCTCGACCAGCAGGCCGCAGGCATCGGGACAATCGTAAGGACAGACGGAACGCTTTATTTCCTTGGGCATGGATCGTCCTTTCGTGGACAAGAAAGGATCAAGAGGCGAGAAGATGACATTATAGTGCCGGCCGGCGGGAAAGAAAACCGGCGTTGTTAATCATGATCTTTTTAATAGAACAGCGTTTGACTATCTTCCATGATTCCATTATCTTTATAGATAGAATCGTAAATAAGCAGCCGACACCCCACCCATGGAAAGGAGAAGCCCATGACAATCGCGAAATCTTTGACGATGATTTTGCTCGGCCTTTTGGCTCTGGCCGTCCCCCCGGTTCTGGCCGAAGGCCCCGAACGGATCGACCTGCCCGCGCCGCGCATGGGCACCGTCCCCTTCCCCCACGAACTGCATCAGGAGCGGGCGCAAAGCTGCGAAGTCTGCCACCACAAGGGTGTCGAATCCGGCCCGTGCCACGGGTGCCACGAGCTGGGCAAAGGCCCGCCTCAGGGGCGCGACCTCTTCCACAAAATCTGCAAGGACTGCCACCAGAAAGAAGGCGGACCGACCGCCTGCAACGGCTGCCACAACCGCACCTCCTGACCCTCCCCACAAAAACGCCCCCCGCTCCAACTAAGGAACGGGGGGCGTTTTTACTTCAGCCTGGGGGAATCAGATCACATCATGCCGCCCATGCCACCCATGCCGCCCATGCCGCCGGGCATGGCGGGCATGCCTTCTTCCTTCCTGGGCGCGTCGGCGATGGCGGCTTCGGTGGTCAACATCAGACCGGCCACGGAAGCGGCATTCTGCAGGGCGCTGCGGGTGACCTTGGTCGGGTCGATGATGCCCGCCTCGATCATGTCGCAGTATTCGTCGGTGGCGGCGTTAAGGCCGTAGGCGCCGCCCTTCTTCAGGACTTCGTTGACGACGATGGAGCCTTCCAGACCGGCGTTAGCAGCGATCTGGCGCAGCGGCTCTTCAAGAGCGCGCTTGACGATGTTGACGCCGAACTTCTGCTCGCCTTCCAACTCAAGCTTCTCGACCGCCGCGATGGCACGGATCAGAGCGACGCCGCCACCAGGGACGATGCCTTCTTCCACGGCCGCACGGGTAGCGTGCAGGGCGTCTTCGACGCGGGCTTTCTTCTCTTTCATTTCGGTTTCGGTGGCAGCGCCAACCTTGACCACGGCAACCCCGCCGACCAGCTTGGCGAGACGCTCCTGGAGCTTCTCACGGTCGTAGTCGCTGGTGGTTTCCTCGATCTGAACGCGGATCGCCTTGACCCGAGCGGCGATAGCGGCTTCGTCGCCGGCGCCGTCGATGATGGTGGTGTTGTCCTTATCGACGACAATGCGCTTGGCGGTGCCGAGCATGTCGAGGGTGGCGTTCTCCAGCTTGTGGCCCATGTCCTCGGAGATCACGGTGCCGCCGGTAAGGACAGCGATGTCTTCGAGCATGGCCTTGCGGCGGTCGCCGAAGCCGGGGGCCTTGACGGCGGCGATATTGAGGGTGCCGCGCAGCTTGTTGACCACCAGGGTGGCCAGGGCTTCGCCTTCGACGTCCTCGGAAATGATCAGCAGCGGACGGCCCTGTTTGGCAACCGGCTCAAGAACCGGCAGCAGATCGCGCATATTGCTGATCTTCTTGTCATAGATGAGGATCAGGCCGTCTTCGATGACGGCTTCCATACGGTCCGGGTCGGAGATGAAGTAGGGGGAGAGGTAGCCACGGTCGAACTGCATCCCTTCGACGGTCTCCAGGGTGGTTTCCATCGACTTGGCTTCCTCGACGGTGATGACCCCTTCCTTGCCGACCTTCTCCATGGCCTCGGCGAGGATGTTACCGATGGTGGCGTCGCTGTTGGCCGAGATGGTGCCGACCTGGGCGATTTCCTTGTGGTCCTTGATCGGCTTCGAGAGCTCTTTCAGGCTGGCCACGGCCGCTTCCACAGCCTTGTCGATGCCGCGCTTGATCTCCATCGGGTTGTGCCCGGCGGAAACCAGCTTGACACCTTCACGGTAGATGGCCTGGGCGAGAACAGTGGCGGTGGTGGTGCCGTCGCCGGCGACGTCCGAGGTCTTGGAAGCGACTTCCTTGACCAGCTGAGCGCCCATATTCTCGAAACGGTCCTCCAGTTCGATCTCCTTGGCGACGGTAACGCCGTCCTTGGTGATCAGGGGGGCGCCGAAAGACTTGTCGATGACGACGTTACGGCCCTTGGGACCGAGGGTGGCCTTGACCGCTTCGGCCAGCAGGTTGACCCCTTTGAGGATGCTGTTGCGGGCGTCCTGGGAAAACTTGATTTCTTTGGCTGCCATTACTCTCTATCTCCTTGTCACGTTATTGAAATGATAGGGGGGAAATTACTTCTCGACGACGCCGAGGATATCTTCCTCGCGCATCATCAGATATTCCTTCCCTTCGACCTTGATTTCGGTGCCGGCATATTTGCCGAAGAGCACCTTGTCGCCAACCTTCACATCCAGGGGCAGAACCTTGCCGTCATCGGTCTTCTTGCCGTTGCCAGCGGCGACGATTTCACCCATCTGCGGCTTTTCCTTGGCGGTGTCGGGGATAATCAGGCCCCCGGCGGTTTTGGTTTCCTCTTCGATGCGCTTGACGATGAGACGATCTTGAAGCGGTCTGATGTTCATGTACTTCTCTCCTTTCTGACCTGTTGGATAAAGTTTTCGGGCTGCTCCCGATAGAAAGCGGAAAATAAAAAAGACGTCTGATACCGTTGGAACCGCGGCGGCTCGGACCTCTTGGGGGACCCTGTTGTTAGCACTCGCTTCCGATGAGTGCTAACAACAGGGCTAAATATAGTCAGGGGAGGGGGAATGTCAAGGGTAATCTGCAAAAAATCGGCGGGAGATCAGGAACCACCCAGGGCTGCGCGCACCTTGGCGGCCAGTTCGTCGGCGATGAGCTCGGCCAGCTTGCGACGCTCCTTGTCGATAGTCGAATAATCGTGATCGAAGAAGGTCTTGACCGGATACTCGTGCCGCAGCGTCGGGGTTTCTCTACCGGCGCGATGGAAGGCGACCCGCGACTTGGTCCGGATGTCGGTGGAGCAGCAGCCCGACTCTTCGACATAGCCGAAGACCTCTCCGGTGACGTAGTCGTGATCGCGGCGCCAGTCGCTATCGACCGAGTCGAGACCGCCCTTGAGGATGATGAAGCTATAGCGCTCCGCCAACCCTTCGGCGCTCATCGCTTCGACAAAACGGTCGAATATCGTCTCGACCACGGCATCGGGAACCATGACCGTGGTGAAAGGCACCAGATAGACTTCGTCGCGCTCGCCGGGGAAGCTCAGGCGCAACTCGGGCTCGGCGGTCTTTTTCGTCACTTTCGGCTCCGACTCCGGCTGGGGCGCCGGAGCCGGTGGCGGCGGAACCGGCTCGGCCCTGACCACCGGTGGTGCCGGCGGCGGCGGGGGAGTTTTGACCACCGGCGCGGGAGGAACGGGCGCGGGCCGCACTGGAACAGGACGGGGAGCAGGCGCGGGGGGCGCGGCGACGACCGGCGGCGGTGCGGGAGCGGGCACTGCAACCCGAGACGGAGGGGATGCCGGACGCGCGACCGTGCTCGGCGGTGGGGGAGAGACGGCACCCCCACCGAGCAGGCGCTCCACATCCGGGTCGTCAACCAGCTGATTCAAGCCGTCGCGCAGGCGTTGCAGGGTCGCGGAAGAAAGGCCCTGACGGGCGACGAGACTGACTTCCCCGCCGCCGAAGGCGCCGGCAGGGAGCAAGGGCAAGGCGCTGCCGGCGGGTTGGCGACGCAGGAAGGCCGCTTCGAGGACACCGATGTCGATCATGCGGTGACGCCCCAGCCACTGCTGAAGGGTCTGTTGGTCGGGGAAGGAACGGGCGTTCACCGGCACCCCGAGACGGTTCCCGAGAATCCGGGCGAACTCCCGGGCCTGGTCTTCGTCGCGAAAGAGCACGCCAGGGACGCTGCCTAAAGTCAGGGAAGAAGCAACCCGGCCGACGGCACGTCCCTCTCGCACTGCCGATGAACGGGAAACCGGCGCCGACATGGGGGCCGGCTTCCTCATCGCCGGACGGGAGGGAGCGGAGCGCTGGACCACCGGATCGCCCACCAGGGCCTGACGCACGGCGCTCAGCTGCCGGGGGGAAAGACCGGGACGGGCCACCAGCAAGCTCTCTGCTGGAAACTGGCGACCTGCCGGCTCGGCGCTTCGGGCGAGACGCAGAACCTGAGCCGAGAGCGCCTGCCGGGCGGCGGACTCGGGCAGGAAGGCCAGATCGATCATGCGATAGCGGCCCACCCATTGCAGCAGCTCGTCTTCGGCCGGAAAGGACCGCACCCGCACCGGCCGTCCGAGACGTTGCCCGAGATCCCGGGCAAAAACCTCGGCCTGGATGACATCTGCGGCCAGGGCGCCGAGTACCAGGGCCTTGCCCGCGCCGGAAACGGGAAGTCCGGAGCGGGCGGGGGCCGTACGAGAAGAGACCAACGGTGCGCTCCGCGGCAGCGTAGCGCCAGAGGCGGTGGAGGACAGGCTCTGCAGTCCCAGATCATAAAGAAGCGCCCGCCCCCCCTCATCCTGTTCCATGCCGGCAAGCACTTCGGCCAGGCGCTGGACGCGGGCATCATCCAGGCCGGCGCGTGCTACCAGCGTTCCCGCAGCGGCAACCTCGGCGCGCGGCGTCGGCCGCGCCAGCAGACGGACACCCTTTTCCGCCTCCGCGCCGGCGTCCGTCAGCACCGCCAGATCGACCACCGCGCCGCTGACAAGAGCGGTCCGCAGTTCCTCTTCCGCGAAGAAGATGCGCACGGCGACGGATTCCTCCAGGCGGTGTTCCAGATAGGCGGCAAGGCGTTGCGCCTGGGGAACGGACTTAAGCAGAGAAGTGGGCTGGGGACAAGCCCCCAGCACCAGCTCTGCGCGAGCCGAAAAGGGGATGAGCAGGAGTCCGGCCAGAGTCATCAGCAGCAATTTCGTCGGCAGCCGCATACGCTTTGCAATCCTCCCGGGAATAAGAGCAAATAAACGGGGAAACCATTGAAAACCTTCGCATTCTAACCTTCAGACCAGGGAAAGTCAACGAGGGAATGCCTTGACAGAACCATGCGGATATGTTAACCAATCCCGACTTGCCGAGCCTTTCGGCGCGAAAAACTTATTCAACGGTCGCCTGTAACTGGCGTAAGGTGGGCAACCACCGGGGAGCAGGAGATTTTCGACCGCGACAGCCGAACGCCTGGGCTCTTCCGCATTGACGGAGCCGGGCGTTTTTTCATCGCGCTCGCCCGATCAGCCATTCTTCGCCACAGGAGGAATCACATGATGGACAAGAAACTCTACATTCCCGGCCCGGTGCAGGTCGCCGCCGATGTTTACCAGGCCATGTGCGCGCCGATGATCGGCCACCGCAGCAAAGACTACGCCACCCTCCAGCACGAGGTCACGACCGGTCTGAAGCGCCTGCTGAATACGGAAAACCCCGTCTTTCTCTCCACCTCAAGCGCCTTCGGGGTCATGGAAGGGGCGGTGCGCAACCTGGTGGGCAAGCGCTGCGCCAACTTCGGCAACGGCGCCTTCAGCACCAAGTGGCACGATGTTACCCGGCGCTGCGGCCTGGAGGCCGACCTTTTCACCGCCGAGTGGGGCCAGCCGATCACCCCGGAGATGGTCGAGAAGGCCCTTTCCTCCGGCAAGTACGACGCCATGACCCTGGTCCACAACGAGACCTCTACCGGCGTCCTCTCCCCCCTGGAGGAGATCGCCGAGGTGATGAAAAAATATCCCGAGGTCTCTTTCATCGTCGACACCGTCTCCTCCATGAGCGCGGTGAAGATCGACGTCGGCGCTCTCGGTACCGATGTCTGCCTGGCCGGGGTGCAGAAAGCCTTCGGCCTGCCGCCGGGATTGGCGGTCTTCGCCGTCTCGCCGAAAGCCCTGGAGAAGGCCAAGACCATTCCCAATCGTGGCTATTACTTCGATTTCGAGGAATTCGCCGCTAACGACCTGAAAGACAACACCCCGAGCACCCCGGCCCTGAGCCTGGTCTACGCCCTCGCCCACCAGTTGCGCAAGTTCTTCGCCGAAGGACTGGAGAACCGTTACGAACGCCATCGCCGCATGGCCGAAGCGACCCGCCAATGGGTGCTCGATCAGGGTTTCGGCCTCTTCGCCGCCGAGGGCTACCGCAGCCTGACCCTCACCGCCGGCGCCAACGACGGCCGCATCGATCTGGAAAAGCTCAAGAAGCTGGCCGGCGAGCGCGGCTATGCCATCGACAACGGCTATGGCAAGATCAAGAACCAGACCTTCCGCATTCCGCACATGGCCGACATGGCCCAGGCCGACCTCGACGAACTCTTCCGCCTGCTCGAAGAGCTTCTGCCCCAGGTGCGTTCCTGATCCAACCCCATTTTTCCGGGGGAGTCCGCTCCCCCGGAAAATTCCCGCCTTGCAAAAAGCCTTTTGATTAATCCCGCCTTTCCGTAGTAAGCTGCCGGACAATTCAACACAAAAACCCGGTGAATTCCTTACCGCCTAACTCCTCAAATGACCACGAGAGTTCCATGCGCCTGCGCAGCGTCCTGATCCTCAGCTACGTCTTCATGGCGATCCTCGCCGGCCTGATCGGCGCCATCGGCATCCGCGCCACCCAAACCATCCACCACGAATTCGAATTCGTGCGCAACGACCTCTTGCCCGTCAGCGATGTCCTGGATGACCTGCGCCGGGCGGGGATGAACATCTCGGCGTCGGCGGCAGACTTCGGCCTGATCATGCTCGCCGATCCGGAAAGACCCGCCGCCCTCGATGCGCCGCGCAAAAGACTGACCCGCGCCAGTTTCACCTTTGTCGAAGCCCTGCTGCGCTACGAAAAGATGGTGCGCACCCTCTTTCCCGAAGAGGAGTCCTTTCTCGCCGAGGTGCGTACCCGGGGGAGCCGGCTGCAAAGCTCGACCCTGGCACTGATGGACATCATCCATGCCGGCGCCGGCGGGAAGGAGCTGCTCGATGCCTTTCACCGCCTGCAGGAACGGGAAGCCCAGTTCCATATCGCCATCGAAAAGGCCCTCGAACACGAAAAATGGGAACTGGTTGAGACCAAGGATCAGGTCAACGACATCATCCATGACGGAATCCAGACCACGATCGCCGCAACGGTGGCCGGCATCGCCCTCGCCCTGGCGGTGGGCGTCGCCCTCTTCGGTCGGCTGAGTCGCCCCCTGGCGGAGCTACGCGACACGGCGGAGCGTTTCGGCCGGGGAGAACTCTCGGCGCGGGCGATCATCCGCCGCGACGACGAAATCGGCCTCCTCGCTCACTCCTTCAACGGCATGGCCGACGACCTCGATCAATCGCGCCGGCGCCTGCTCGACAGCAAGCGCCATCTCGACGACATCATCCGTTCCGTCCCCGACGGGCTGCTGGTCACCGATCGGCAGAAGCGGGTCAGCCTGATGAATCCGGCGGCCCGGCGGCTACTCAATCAGCCGGAAGAAGCGCTGCTGGGGCAACCGCTCTGGACGGCTCTTCGATCCCTGGGGCGACTGGTGAACGAAGAAAGCAGAGACCTCCAGGAGGGGGTTGAACTGGAGGTCACCACCGGCGAAAGGGGGAGCGGTCGCCGCCTGGCGATCACCAGTACTCCCTTGGCCGCCGACGGCGACCGCCCGGGCGAGACCCTGGTCATCCTCCGAGACATCACCGCCGAACGCCAGATCGCCCGGATGAAGACCCAGTTCATCTCCACCGCCGCCCACGAACTGAGCACGCCGTTGACCTCGATTCTCGGTTACGCCAACCTGCTGCACGACGAACACACGTATGGCGACTTCAGTGACGAGCAGAAACGGGCCTTCATCGCCGAAGTCCACGACAACGCCGAGTACCTCTACGAGCTGACCAACAAGCTGCTCGATCTCGACCGCATGGAAAACGGTCAGGCGATTCCCCTCAACCGCGAGGCCGTCGACCTCGCCGCCCTGATCGACAAGAGCACGCGCCGCTACCGCCAGCTCTTCCCCGACCGTTCCATCGACATCCGCCGGAGGGAGGACTTTCCCGCCACCTGCCTCTGTGATCCGTTGCGCATCGGCCAGGTGCTGGGCAATCTGATCAGCAACGCCATCAAATATTCACCGTCTGGAAAACCGATCCGCCTGCTTCTTTCCGGCGAAGCCGGCGGCGCCCGCATCGAGATAGAAGATGAAGGCCGGGGGATGAGCAGCGAGGAGCAGGCTCGCGCCTTCGACCCCTTCTACCGCGCCGACGACTCGAACACCGCGCCCCGCGGCACCGGCCTTGGTCTGTGCATCGTCAAGAATATAATTCAAGCCCACGGCGGCCGGGTCTGGATCGAAAGCGCCCTCGGCCGGGGCAGCCGCATCGGCTTCTTCCTCCCCGCAAGCTGACGTCTGACGCCGATCCCTCCCGCAAAAAAAGTTCAGGGCCGCCCCCATCCGGAGCGGCCCTGTTTTATTTAGTCGGTGGCTGCAATTATCTAAGGCTGATCAAAAATGCCCAGGTGCAAGGCGCCCGAAATTCGAGGAGTGAGGCGTACCTTCAGGTACGTCGCAGCGACGAGGATGAGGGCAACGCCGCAGATGGGCGTTTTTCATCAGCCGCTCACACCATCGGCACCGGCGGAGTCGGCTCCAGCTTCCAAATGTCGCGGTTGTAATCCTGCATGGTGCGGTCGGTGGAAAACTTGCCGCTGCACGCGGCGTTGAGGATACTCATGCGCACCCAGTTTTCCTGATCCTGATAAGCGATATCGACCAGTTTCTGGGCCTCGAGATAACCGCGGAAATCGGCGGCGACCAGCCAGGGATCATGGGGATTGCGAATCGCCCGGGTCAGGGGGTCGAAGATCTCCGGCTCGAACTGGTTGAAATGCCCGCTCTCCAGCAGGCGCATGACCCGCGCCAGATCCTCGTCGGCCTCGATAATGGCGTGGGGATCATAATGCCCGCGCAGCGCCTCCACTTCTTCGGCGGTCAGGCCGAAGAGGAAGAAGTTCTCGTCACCGACCTCCTCGCGAATCTCGATGTTGGCGCCGTCCAGGGTGCCGATGGTCAGCGCCCCGTTCATCATGAACTTCATATTGCCGGTCCCCGAGGCTTCCTTCCCGGCCGTGGAGATCTGCTCCGAGAGGTCGGTGCCGGGGGCGATGATCTCCATCAGCGATACGCCGTAGTTGGGGATGAAGGCCACCTTGAGCCGATCCCCCACAGCCGGATCGTTGTTGACCACCTCGGCGACGTTATTGATCAGCTTGATGATGCGCTTGGCCAAAAAGTAGCCGGGCGCGGCCTTGCCGCCGATGAGGACGCAACGGGGGGTCCAGTTGTCGTCGTCGCCGCGCTTGAGGCGGTCGTAGAGATGGATGACGTGGAGGATATTGAGCAACTGCCGCTTGTATTCGTGAATGCGCTTGACCTGGACATCGAAGAGCGCCTCGATATTGAATTCAACGCCGCAGCGGGTCTGCACCAGGCTCGCCAGACGCGCCTTGTTGTCCTGCTTGACCTGCCGCCAGCGAGCGCAAAAGGCGGGATCGTCCGCCGAAAGAGCGAGCCGGGAGAGAAGTTGCAGG
The DNA here is from genome assembly GCF_900111775.1 of Desulfuromonas acetexigens. NCBI lineage: Bacteria > Pseudomonadati > Thermodesulfobacteriota > Desulfuromonadia > Desulfuromonadales > Trichloromonadaceae > Trichloromonas > Trichloromonas acetexigens. The sequence continues at coordinate 155,013 of NZ_FOJJ01000037.1, forward strand.
TCGGTGACCCAAGCGTTGCCGCCGAGGGTTTCGGTAATCAACTGGGCCAGCTCGGGATTGCACCAGGCGAGCCAGCGGCGGGGGGTGACCCCGTTCGTCTTGTTGTTGAACTTCTCCGGCCAGAGCTCATAGAAGTCACTGAAGAGCCCCTGCTGCAACAGCCGCGAATGAAGCTCGGCGACGCCATTCACCGAGAAGCTGCCGACGATGGCGAGATAGGCCATGCGCACCTGCGGCTGGGGGCCTTCCTCGATGAGCGACATGCGCCGCTGACGCTCGTGATCCCCCGGCCAGCGGCGGGAAACTTCCACCAGGAAGCGGCCATTGATTTCGTAGATGATGTCGAGCAGGCGCGGCAGAAGTCGCTTGAAAAGGGAGACCGGCCAGCGCTCGAGAGCCTCGGGGAGCAGGGTATGGTTGGTGTAGGCCATGGTCTGACTGGTGATGTTCCAGGCCTCGTCCCAGCCGAGCCCGTGGACATCCATGAGCAGGCGCATGAGTTCGGGGACGGCGCAACTCGGATGGGTGTCGTTGAGCTGAAAGCAGTTCTTGGCCGCGAAGTCGGTAAAATCCCCTCCCTTTTGTCCGGTCCAGCGCTGCAGCACGTCTTGCAGGCTTGCCGAAGCGAGGAAATATTGCTGGCGCAGGCGCAGATCCTTGCCGTTTTCACTCGAGTCGTTGGGATAGAGGACCATGGTGATGTTCTCGGCGGCGTTCTTGTCCGATACCGATTCGGGATAGAGTCCCGAGTTGAACTCGCCGAGATCGAATTCGTCGGTGGCGGCGGCCTTCCACAGCCGCAAGGTGTTGACCGTACCGTTGTGGTAGCCGGGGACCGGAATGTCGTAGGGAATCGCCAGCACGTCGTTGGTGTCGACCCAGCGCGCCCGCAACACGCCGGTGGCGCTGCGATAGAACTCGGTACGCCCGCCGAAATGGATGCGCATGGTGTACTCGGGCCGCGCCAGCTCCCAGGGGTTGCCGTCCCGCAACCAGTGATCGGGCTCCTCGGACTGGTGGCCGTTGACGATGTTCTGGCGGAACATGCCGTACTCGTAGCGGATGCCGTAGCCCATCACCGGTAACTGCAAGGTCGCACAGCTGTCGAGGAAGCAGGCCGCCAGCCGCCCGAGACCGCCATTGCCGAGGCCGGCGTCGTGCTCGTTGGCGCTCAGCGTTTCCAGATCCTGGCCGAGACACTGCATGGCCAGCGCCGTATTTTCGTCGAGATCGAGATTGAGCATAGCGTTGCCCAAAGCTCGGCCCATGAGAAATTCGAGGGAGAGATAGAAGGCCTGGCGGCAACCTTCGGCCTCATAGGCGTAGCGGGTGCTCTTCCAGCGCTCCATCAGGCGGTCACGCAGGGTCAGCACCAGAGCCTGATAGGCATAATGGGGGGAGCGGCAATGACGGTCGCGCCCCAGGGTGTAGGTGTAATAGTGGCGAAAATCCTCGACCAGATCGAAAATGTCCATGCCCAGAGGGGGGAGTTCGGTGAGGCTGTCGCGCAGGGTATTGGGATCCAGCGGTTTATCCATCGTCAACTCCTATGCGGATTTGCTCCGCCTGTGAAATGTCCGGAAATTATGGCGCGAGCGAACAGGGGCTCGCTGTCGGACGCGGTCAGACCAGTTTCAGCAGAAACAGATTGACCAGCCCGATGATGAAACCAAGCAGGGCACCGAAGAGATTGATGTATTTAAACTGCTCTTTCATGATGCCCATGAGCAGCCCTTCGACCTTAAGTATATCGAGGGAATTGACCTTATCCTCGACGATCCGGCGCACGTTGAGGGTTTCGACCAGGGGCGGCACCTCTTTTTTCAATAGCTCGGCCAGCTGGTTAAAGAGCCCGGCCTCCAACTCCTCGCGCAGGTCGGCGGGCACCCGGGCCGAGAGTCGTCCCAACGGCTTGCGGAAGAGCCAAAGCTCGAAGCGCTCGGCGAGAATCCGGTCGAGCGCCTCCCGCGCCGCCGGGGTCCGCAGCTCGGCCAGCAAGCGGTCGGCGAAAAGATCCCGGACCCGCGCCAGTCCTCCCTCGGGGAGTAGCCGCTGCAGTAGCGAAGCGAAAGAACTGTCCTTGATCCGCTCCACCCCCCGTTCGGCGAAAGCGAGCAGGGTTTCCGCGGCGCGCCGCCCCTGCACGCCGGCAACCACCCGCTCGCGGATGAAACGGCGGGTACCGGCGACCTTTTCGTAAGGCACCTTTTCCAGATAAGAGGCCACCGGCCGGTCGAGGAAGCCGTCGAGCCGCTCGCGGATGGCCGCCGCCACCTGGGCCTGGGTCTTCTCCTCCCGCAGCCAGCGGGAAATCTCCTCGCCGGCCTTGTCGAGAAATTCGGGGATGCGCCCGTAGACCTTGTCCATGTCGAAGAAACCGGCGAGAATCGCCGAGAGTCCACCGAGGGAGTCGAGAAAGCCCTCGATCCCCTCCCGCGCCTTCTTCACCAGCCGCCCGCGGAATTCGGGGTCGTAGAGCATGCCGCCGAAGCGCTCCAGCACCGGGGGCACTTCTTTTTCCAGCTGGCTCAGCACGACCTCCACCAGGCCGGCGGGCAGCACCTCGCGCAGGCTGCGCTGCGAGGTCACCCACTGCTCCGTCTTGGTATCGACGAAGCCGGCGACGGCGCGCGCCACGCCGTCGGAACGCAAGAACCGCGAGAGCTTGTCGTCGAGATGGCTGCGCAGGGCCTGATAGCGTTCGGGGGTAAGAAAGTTTTCCAGATCCTTGGCCAGCAGCTCGTTCCCCTTACGCGCCAGATAGGTGCGCAGCAGCCGCTCGAAATCGGGGCTTTCCAGATAGTCGAAGATCCCCTTGACCAGTTTCCAGCGCAGCTGTTCCACCAGATCGGCAAAACGTCCGCGCAACTCGGCCGGGACCAGCGAGGCCACGGGCCCCAGGTCGCGGTCGAGGAAGAGGCCGAGCTTGTCGGTCACAGCGCCTTTCAGTTCCCGGCGGAAACCCTCTTTTTCGAGGGCGAGGCCAACATCTTCCGAAGTCAGCAGATGACTGCCGACCATCTCCCCCATCTTCTCCGCCAGTTCGCCGCGCTTGCCGGGAATGATCCCCGGCGTCAGCGGCAGACGCAGGCCGAAGACCCGCCAGGGGCGCAGGGGCCGAAAGAGCATGCGGATGGCGATATGGTTGGTGACGTAGCCGATGAAGGCCCCGAGCAGGGGAGGAACGAGATAGGGCAGAATTTCTTGGAAAGTCCAGTCAGGCAAGGGCAACTCCGATTTTTTTGGGCATCATAACCGCAAAAGACCCGCATAACAAGTCACACAAAAGCGGGCGGTCTGTTATATTAGGTGCGTTTCCCTTTTCCCTGCGAGGCTTTTCATGACCAGCGAACCGACTGAACCGTTGCCACCCGAAGATGAGGACCTCTGTATCCGCGAGATGAGCATCGACGATTTTCCCATCGTCTTTCATATCGGCGAGGACCTCTTCACCTCGGACTATTCCCCCAGCATGTACCGAACCTGGGACGAGTACGAAATCACCACCCTCTACAATTCGGACAGCGAACTCTGCCTGGTCGCCGAACTGGGTGAAAAGATTCTCGGCTTCGCCCTCGGCACGACTGTGGAAAAGAGTAATTCCGCCTGGAAATACGGCTATCTGGTCTGGCTCGGCGTACGCCCGGGCCTGCAGAAAGGCGGAGTCGGCGCCGCCCTCTTCAAGGAGATCAAGCGGCGCATGCGCGAACAGGGGGTGCGCATGATCATCGTCGACACCGATGCCGACAATACGGCGGGGATTCACTTCTTCCAGAAACAGGGCTTCGGCAACATTCAGCAACATGTCTACATGACCCTCAACCTTTCGCGCAAGAGTCCGAAAAAACGAAAAAAACCGGAGAAGAATAAATGACCGCGACCTGCGACGCCCTCTGGCGCGCCATCGACCCGACCCGCCTGCGCCACATCTTCATGGAGATGTTGGAAATCTACTCGCCCACCGGCAAGGAAGAGGATGTTCAGCTCTATCTCGAGGACCTGCTGACTCAGGCCGGCTTCACCGTCGAACGGCAGATCGTCGAGGAGGACCGTTACAACCTGCGGGTGACGATCGGCTCAACGCCGCCGCGCCTCTATCTGGTCGGCCACGTCGACACCGTGACCGCCTGGGATCTGGAGGAATTCGGCCCGCGCGAAGAAGAAGGGATCATCTACGGCCTCGGCAGCGCCGACATGAAGGGGGGCTGCGCCGCCATGGTCGAGGCCTTTCTCGCCCTGGCCACCCTCCCCGAGGAGGAGCGTCCCCCGGTCGGCCTGCTGCTGGTCGTCGGTGAAGAAGAGAACGGCGACGGCAGCGCCGCCTTTCTCGCCGGGGAAACACCCCCCTGGGTGGTGATCGGTGAACCGACCTCCCTGGCGGCCTGCTTCAGCCACTACGGCTACCTTGAAGCCGGACTCATCACCCGCGGCCGCCGCACCCATTCCTCCCTCCCCGAACTGGGGCACAACGCCGTCGAATCGATGCTGCGGGTGCTGCTCCTCCTCGGCCGCCACCCCCTCTTCGACCGGGAGACCCCGGAACTGGTCTATTCCATCCGCGAACTCAGTTCCTCCCGCGCCGGCTTCGTCGTCCCCGACCGCTGCGAAGCCTGGATCGACCTGCATCTGCCCCCCGAAACCGACCCGGCGGCGGTGCGCCAAGCGATGGAAACCCAGGTCGAAGTCGCCGCCAGCGCCGTCGACAACCTCGACCTGGAGATGACCTTCACCTTCGATTCCCGGGGCTACCGGCTCGATTCCGACAACTGGCTCGCCACCGAACTGGCCGAACTCTACCCGCGCCTCGGCCTCCCCTTGAAGTTCGACGCCTTCCGCTCCCACTCGGACGGCAACCTTTTTTTCGAAGCCGGGGTCCAGCCGCTGATCCTCGGTCCCGGCTCCCTGGAAACCGCCCACACCTCCGACGAGCAGACGATCTTTTCCGAAGTCGTCGCCGCCGCCCGCATCTACGCCGCCCTCTGTCTGGCGGCCAAATCCGCCCCCTGAGCGAAGCCGAAGGGCGTAAAAAGTCTCGACCTGCGCTCCCTTTTCTGATATCAATAAAACATTGTTTGTTTATCAGAGAAGGAGGAACGGATGGAAGGATTTCTGACGACAGTAAAAGAAACGGTCAATCCAGCGACCCAGGCGGTGGGGGTCAATCTGGTACGCGATGCGGAGACGCTCGCGGGGCAAAAAATCCGCCTGCGCGACAAGCATTTAGCGGTCTGCCAGCAGATCGCCTACAGCCGTTATTACGGCTGGTCGACCTGGTGCACGGCGGAGACCAGCCATTGCGTCCTCGGCGCGGCAGCCACCGGCTTGGTCGCGCCCCCTGAGCGGGTGCTCTCCGGCGCGGTCAATTGCTCGGTCTACCAGAAAGATGAACTGGCCGCCCGCTCCATGCAGCAGTCCATGCCGCGCCTGAGCGAACGAATCGCCGGGGTGCTGACCTATCCTCTGAGCCGACCGCTGGCAGGGATGGAGCCCGACCTGGTCGTGCTCTACGTCAACGGCGCCCAGGCCATGCGCTTCATCCAGGCCTTCCTCTATCATCAGGGGGGGGAATTCGTCATGAAAAGTTCGGGGGATGCCGGGGTCTGCGCCCGGGGGATCGCCCAGGTGGCCAAGACCGGCGAGCCGGTAATAGAGATCCCCTGCCTGGGGGATCGCCGCTTCGCCATGACTCAGGATCACGAACTGATCGTCGGCATTCCCGCCGGGTGGCTGGAGCGGACGGCGGAAGGCCTGGCCGCCACCCACAAGGCCGGCATCCGCTACCCCATCCCCTTCCAGATTCCGGAACGCTGTGAGCTGCCGCCGACCTTCACCACCGGTGCCGAGGATCGCTGAAGGCCACACCCTCATGAAGCGCGAAACAAAGACGGCAGGGACGGTTCGCGAACCGTTCCTGCCGTCGTCTTTTTAACCGTTTTCGCTTCAGCCGATTACTTGCCGGCTTCCGTCGCTTCGCTGCTGGCGGTCACGCCCTTGGCGATGCCGATGACCAGCATCACGGCCGGAACCAGCTGGGTGGCGACGATCAATCCAAAGAAGCCGAGAAAGAGCCAGACGAGGAGGCCACTGCCGCCGCTCGCGGAACCGGCGGCAAATGCGCTGGTGGCCAGGGTCAACATTCCGGTGGTGAGCAGGCTGGTGCGGGCGATGGCTTTCATGGTCTCCTCCTTTATAAGGTCGGGTTCGTTGCGATGGTTAGTGGGCGCTCTGTTTCGCTTCTTGTGCTTTCGGCTCGGCCACGGCTTTGACGATACCGAACATGACCAAGAGGGCCGGGATGAGCTGGGCGGCGACGATCAGGCCGCAGAAGCCGAGGAAGACCCAGACGACGATGCCGCTGTGGTCGGTGCGGGTCGAGGCGGCGAATGCGGGAGCGGCCAGGGCGGAAAGAGCGAGAGTGGCGGATGCGATCAGGGATTTGACTTTCATGATGTCCTCCTATGGATGCAGGTGATTAGCTTGAGGCGTTGTGCCTTGCTGTTGTCTTTATCTAAAGCGAGGAGCGTACCAATCTTGGAAAAATCCCATAAAATATTTTCAATTTATTGAAATCACAGAAGAAAAAACAAACGCCGAGGGCCTGCGCGAACATTTCGCAGGCCCTCGGCGTATAACACAAATATACATTTATTCGTTATCCTGGTTTCGTTAAATTTGCCTAAATCACATTCAACCAACTGTAATCAATGATGATTCGCCTGATTTCAGGGTGTATCTGTCTTTTATACAGGTGTATGAGCACTAATCGGACAGGATCTATTCGTTCCGGAAGCACGCCGTCCGCTTTTCCAGAAAGGCCCGCATCCCCTCCTTCTGGTCCGCCGTGGCGAAACAGAGGGCGAAGAGATCCGCTTCCATGGCGGCGGCGCGCAGGCTTTCCAGTTCCAGCCCGTTGACCACCGCCTCCTTGCACAGCCGCACCGCCACCTGCCCCTTGCCGGCGATCTTCCCCGCCAGCGCCCGCGCCTCCTCCAGCAGCCGCTCCGCCGGCACCACCCTGTTGACCAGGCCGATGCGCCAGGCCTCGGCGGCGTCGATCATCTCGCCGGTCAAGAGCAGTTCCAGCGCCCGGCCCTTGCCCACCAGACGCGGCAGACGCTGGGTGCCGCCCCAGCCGGGGATGATGCCGAGATTGACCTCGGGCTGGCCGAAGCGGGCGTGCTCCGCCGCGATCCGCAGGTCGCAGGCCATGGCCAGCTCGCAACCGCCGCCCAGGGCGTAACCGTTGACCGCCGCGACCACCGGCTTGCGCCCCTGCTCGATACGGTTGAGCACCTCCTGGGCGAGGAGCGCGCTCTCCCGCGCCGCCAGCGGCCCCATGAGCGCCATCCCGGCCAGGTCGCCACCGGCGACAAAGGCCTTCTCCCCGGCGCCGGTGACGATCACCACCTTGACCCCCGCGTCCTCCTGCACCGCCGAGAAAAAGTGCCGGAGTTCCTTGAGGGTTTCTAGATTCAGGGCATTGAGCGCCTGCGGCCGGTTGACGGTGAGCAGGGCGATCTCGTCGGCGATCTCCACCAGCAAATTGACATATTCCATGGCCGCGTCCTTTCTCATCGGGAATTGTTCGAGTAAACTTGTCGACAACCGAGTCTATCGGATTAATCTTTCACATGGGTTTGAATTATGCCGGATTTTCCCCATTTTTCCAGGCCCGAAACGCGCAAGGAGGCGCCCATGAGAATCATCCTCTTTGGTCTCGCCCTGCTTTTCACTCTCGCCGCCGTCGCCCAGGCCAAAACCAGCGAACATCATCTGACCATCGATCGGCAGGCTGTCGACATCACGGGACAACCTGTAGAAAAAATCACCGTCAACGGCACTATCCCCGGGCCGACCCTGCATTTCAGCGAAGGGGACGAAGCCGTCATCCACGTCACCAACCGCATGGACCGGCCGACCTCCATCCACTGGCACGGGCTGCTGCTCCCCGATGCCATGGACGGGGTGCCGGGCTTCGGCGGCTTTCCCGGCATCGCTCCGGGCGAAACCTTCACCTACCGCTTCACCATCCGCCAAAACGGTACGTACTGGTATCACGCCCACAGCAGCGCCCAGGAGCAGGACGGTCTCTACGGCGCCCTGATCATCACCCCCCGGGACGGCGATCCCGTCGCGGCCGATCGCGACTATGTGGTGCTGCTCTCCGACTACAGCGAGGAGGATGCCGAGCGCATCCGCGCTAACCTGAAGATGGACGGTGAATACTATCAGAACCAGCGCCGCACCCTTTTCGACTTCTTCGCCGACGTGCGCCGGCAGGGTCTCGGCCCGACCTGGGCCACGGCGAAGGCCTGGGGGCTGATGCGCATGGCCCCCACCGACCTCGCCGACGTTTCCGGCTACACCTTCCTGGTCAACGGCCAGACGCCGGAAGTGAACTGGACGGGGCTCTTCACCCCCGGCGAGCGGGTGCGCCTGCGCTTCATCAACGCCTCGGCGATGACCTTTTACGATGTGCGCATCCCCGGGCTGAAAATGACCCTGATCGCGGCGGACGGCCAGCCGGTGGAGCCGCTGGAGATCGACGAGTTCCGCTTCGGCATCGCCGAAACCTACGACGTCCTCGTCACCCCACCGGAGGCGAAGGCCTACACCATCGCCGCCGAATCGCTCGAACGGGCGGGCTTTGCCCTCGCCACCCTCGCCCCCGCGCCGGGCCTTAAGGGAGAAATCCCCAACCAGCGCCCCCGCCCGCTGCTGACCCTGGCCGACATGGGCATGGGCCACGCCGGGCACGATATGACGCCGCCGGCGGCGGCCGAACCCGCCGGCCACCATGAGTCCATGGCGCATCACGGCCACGGGACGGCACCGGCCGCCATGGATCACGCCCCACCGCCGTCCGCGACCGACGATTACGCCACCGGCGTGCCCGGAAGCGGTTGGGCCGAAAGCGGCGCGCCCCCCGGAACCCGGCTGCTGGCCTACCAGGATCTGCGTTATCTGGGGATGCGAAAGGATGTCCAGCCGCCGGAACGGGAGATCGAAATCCGCCTGGACGGCAACATGCACCGCTACGTCTGGACCATCAACGGTAAGAAGTTTTCCGAAGCGGAACCGATTCATCTCGCCTACGGCGAGCGGGTGCGGCTGAAGTTCGTCAACGACACGATGATGGCTCACAGCATGCACCTGCACGGCATGTTCGTGCAGCTGGAAAACGGCCAAACAGCCGCCAAACTGCCCAACAAACATACGCTGATCGTCGCCCCCGGCGACACCCAGGCCGCCTGGCTGACCGCCGACGAACCCGGCGAATGGGCCTTCCACTGCCACATGCTCTATCACATGCTTGCCGGCATGATGACCCAGGTCGTCGTCGCCAAGGCCGCACCGGGCACGGGGCACACCCATACCATGGACCATGCCGGGCATGCCGACCACAGCCGGACCGCGCACGAAATCGCGGCGCCGAAGGCGGTGACGCATGCGCTGAAGGAACATGGCGGCGGGATCTTTCACGCCTTCCGGCTGGAGGCGGGGCTGGGACAGGGGGATGGAGAGAACCTGGCGGAATGGGATTTCGACGGCTGGATCGGCGGCGACGAGCACAAACTCTGGATCAAGAGCGAGGGGGAGCGAACCGCCGGGGAGACCGAACAGGCCGAGGCCTGGCTGATGTACAGCCGTATGATCGCGACCTTCTGGGATCTGCAAATCGGCGCGCGGCACGATTTCCAGCCGACCTCAACCGCTTATCTGGTTTTGGGCATCGACGGGCTGGCGCCCTTTTTTCTCGAAACGCAAGCCCATCTCTTTCTCAGCGACGAGGGGGACGTCAGCGCCCGACTGCGGATGGAAAAGGATGTTCTCCTCACCCAGCGCCTGATCATCCAGCCCTATCTCGAAGGGGAACTGTACGCCCAGGATGTCCGTGACCGAAGCATCGGCGCCGGCCTCGCCGACCTCGAAATCGGCCTTCAGACCCGCTATGAATTCTCCAAAAGATTCGCGCCCTACCTCGACCTGCGCTACGAACGCAAAACCGGCGAAACCGCCGCCATCGCGAAAAGACAGGGCGAGGACCGTGATGCGAGTGTTGTTATGCTGGGATTGAAAGTGCTGTTTTGAGGCGGGAAGGTTCAAGCCGGGGTCTTTGAACCCGCCATTTCCTCTTCCACCTTTTTAACCATCCGACTGACCGTCGCGTAGTGGATGCCCAGAAAATCCCCGATCTCCTTGAGGGAATAACCGAAATCCACATGCGCCCGGCGCATCCGTAGATTGCGCTCGGCCCGGTCGCCGATGACCTCATCCGAGAAAAGCTCCTCCAGCGGCGGCCGCAACGCCAAGCGCTGCTCACGGGGGATTTCCGTCGGCGTCTGCCGATCATCCAGCAGGTCCATCAGCTTGTGGGCGAAATCGGCGCCGCCGAGAAAGATCCGTCCGGTCAGCTCATCCCAGGGGCGGTCGTCCTTCGGCGCGGCGGCGACGAACTGCCGGTAATGGGCCTGCGCCGCTTCCCGGGTTTCACCGAACTGGCCAAGAATCCAGTCGATTTCCAGCCAGGTCGGCGCGGGCACAAGCCCGGCCGTGGCCTGAAAGCTGCTCCAGGGCCAATCCTCCACCTTCTTGGTCAGCCTGGCGGCGACCGGGTTGCGGACGATGTAGCGGCACAGTTGCAGCAGGTAGCTTTCCTTTTCGACCAGAATCGCCTTGAAGCGCCCCTGCATGACGTGCCCGGCCTGCTCGTGGCGGCGGTTGTAGGCCTGGGTGTAGACGCCGTTGAGCTGGCGCATCCCTCGCGACAGGTTCGGTTCGGGGGTTTCGATGAGCAGATGATAGTGGTTGCCCATCAGGCAATAGGCGTGGCAGCGCCAGCGGAAGCGGCCGACAACGGTTTGCAGCACCTTGAGAAAGGCCGCGCGGTCGCCGTCATCGGCGAAGATATCGTGGCCGGCGTTGCCCCGCGAGGTGACATGATAGACCGCGCCGGGATATTCGATGCGTAATTGTCGGGCCATGGAGGAAAGTCCTTTCGTGGAATTCTGGCGGAGCAAGATGCGACCCCGGTTCGGAGGGGTGTTCGAGATTGACCATTTCCCGTTTTTGTTGTACGGTTTTTCTGTACATATCAAGGAGGTGTCACGATCATGCTGCAAACGACCTATACCAACGCCAGGGCGAATTTCGCCGGACTCTGTGACGAAGTCACCGAAAACAGAGAGATCGTCGTCATTCGTCGCCGCAAGGGAAGCCCTGTCGCGATGATTGCCGCCGATGAATTGCAAAGCCTGGTGGAAAGCGCCTATCTGATGCGCTCTCCTAGAAATGCCGAGCGACTGCTTTCCGCCTTGGAACGCGCATTGAAGGGGGGCGGAGAGGCCTCTTCCCTGAATTCGCTCCGTGCCGAGGTCGGGCTTGAAGACTAGAGCGCGGGATGCCGTTTTCCAACCCGAATTCCGCGAAGACTTGCGGTATTGGGTCGAGACCGATCGCAAGCTTGCGTTACGCGCCTTCGATCTGATCGAAGCCGTCATGCGCGACCCCTTCTCCGGCATCGGCAAGCCGGAACCGCTCAAATACCTGGCGAGCGGCGCATGGTCAAGACGCCTGACTCAAGAGCATCGGATAGTCTATCTCGTCAGGGATGACCGCATCGATTTCCTCCAGGCGCGCTACCATTATTGACCCTGCGCTCTTCTTTATTGTTACGAGGCTGTTCCTTCCTCCGGTCGGAACAGCCCTCCAATTGTGTCGGAGCAAGATTTGACCCCGGTTCGGAAGTGTGATTTCAGGCTGCGTCGAGGATTTGGCCTTCTCGCCGGGCGATTTCGATAATCGCGCTGGAATCGTCTTCCCGCCATTGCCGGGAACCGCAGGGGATCGGCTCAATGCGGCTGTCGATCCGGGCGGCGAGGCGCCAGAGCAGATTGACGGCGCTGCGATCGCGCAGATCGTCGAAGAGGGGAGAGACAACCAACAGGTCGATGTCGCTCCAAAGGTGGGTCTTTCCCGTCGCCTGCGAACCGAAGACAACGGCAAGTTCCACGTCGGTACCCATCTCTTTGAGAGCGGCGAGATATTTTCTGACCGAGATCAGAACAGATTGTTCAAGCATTCCAGAAGCCTTCTAATTTTGTGGAGATATGCGGTGGTTTCGGCGGCCGATAGCGGGGGCAAGTGAAGCTCCGGGTAACGTCCTTCGATATTAAAGCTGTTGACCTCCGCCAAAAGGTCCAACTGCTCGGGTTCCAAACTCAAGGCCGCCCTTTCCGCAAGTCTAACCAAGTTATGGATCGGGGGAGCGAGTTCATTCGTCACCCGACAAACGAGAGCCTTGAGGGTCTTTTCCAATGACAGATGGGCGAAAAACAGGCCGTGCCTGAGTTTGCCCCTCGCCACGAGATCTTCGGCGACATCCCAGTCCTCTTGCGCGCCGGAGCGCCAATGCTCTATCTGTTTGTCTACATTGACCATGGTTTTGATTTTATTGGAGAACCAAAGAAGGTCAAGGAAATAGTCAGTATCTATGTGGCTGTGACGGGGCAAGATGTGACCCCGGCTGAGGGACCAACACCTCGGGGGGATTGTCAGCGTTGGTCAGGAGGCTTTCGAAAGAACGGCCGCGGCCCATTGATTGAGGCTCATACCGTGGGCTTCGGCCATCATTGCCGCGCGGGCGTGAACTTCGGGGGGGACGCGCAGCATGAGTTTGCCTGAATAGGGGCGTTGCGGCGCCTGGCCGACTTTTTCGCAGGTCGCCAGATAGTCGTCGACCGCTTCACGAAAGGCTTCGCGCAGTTCTTGGACGCATTCGGCGTGAAAACCGACGACGTCCCTGATGCCGGCGATGCGACCTATGAAGCAGCCGTCTTCTTCGCTGTACTCGATACGGGCGGCATAATCTTTATACGTCATGGTGCTCATGGTTTGACTCCCGCGTTTTCCAGAAACGTTCTGGCGTCACGCACCTGGTATTCATATTGCCTTGAGCACGACCCGCGCCATTTTCTTTACCGCGTCGCCATTCAAACAAAGGGTGTTTTTACTCAAGTTGGCATCATTCATGTCGCCGATTCGTTCTAGCCAAGCGCGGTGATGATGCTCCGATCTATTAATAGTATTGATGCGTGAAGTCTTGGTTTTTATCGAATCCCAGTTTCTATGATTTGAGTCGACATGCTGGTAGTAGAGGTAAGAAACGAAGAAAGTGGCGCCAATGGTGGTGAGCTGTTCTCCTCCCTCAAATGAAAATACATGGCGTCCCGTAGTCGCGCGCGTCATTTTTTAACTCCTCGCAAATTCGATTTGGATAGTAGTCAAACGCAATGTGAAAGTTTTTTGTTCATATGCATAGCTAAGTTTGGACAGTTGTTCCCGCGTTAGGGGGTCATATTTTGCAAAAAACATCCATACACGCCCCCCATCATCGAGACCTGCGTCCGTCAAACACGCCCACCGCCAATCCACGGCAAAAACCTTAACGCAATCGAACATCACCGACAAGGCCTAAATCCGGCCTCGGCCGCCCCTTTCCCGACCATCCCTTTTCTTGACACCCCGGGGGTAAAGTTGTATGAACAATCCCGGCCGCAAACGGGATTTTATTTTTCCTCCTTTGGCGACCGCTGGTCTTTTCGTCACGCAAGGAGTCGCGTCATGATGAATCTCAAACCCGAAGTCGTCGCACAGTTGGAGCGGGTGCTGTCGTCGCTGGAGCAGTTGCTGCCGACGGCGGTGGGGCCGGTGGACTGGAGCGTCTGCCATGCCGCCAACTGGCGCCGCCATTCCTTTTCCGGCTATCTGGAGCCGGTGGAGTCGGTCCCCTCGACCCGCCTCGACGATCTGCTCGGCATCGATGAACAGAAGTCGGTCGTTGAAGTGAATACCCGCCAGTTCCTCAAGGGCTATCCGGCGAACAACGTATTGCTCTGGGGGAGCCGGGGGACGGGCAAGTCGTCGCTGGTGCGGGCGCTGCTCAACAGCTACGCCGACCAAGGGCTGCGGGTGATCCAGGTGGACAAAGAGGATCTTATCCATCTGCCCGGCATTTTCTCCGCCATCAAGGGCCAGCCCTACAAATTCATCCTGCTCTGCGACGACCTTTCCTTCGAGCACGGCGAGCTGACCTACAAGATGCTCAAGAGCGCCCTCGACGGCTCGGTCTACGCGGCGCCGAAGAACGTGCTCATCTATGTCACCTCCAACCGCCGCTACCTGATTCCCGAATATCCCACCGACAACCTCGGCTCGAAGCTGGTCAACGGCGAGGTCCATCACGGCGAGGCGATCGAGGAGAAGATTTCCCTCTCCGACCGTTTCGGCCTGTGGGTGGCCTTCCATGTCTTCACCCAGGATCACTACCTGCGGGTGGCGCAGCAGTGTGTGGAAAAGCTCTGCCGCGAGCAGGGGGTGCCCTCGCGCTGGTCGGAAGAGGCGCGCAAGGCCGCCGTCCAGTGGTCCCACGACAAGAGCAAGCGGTGCGGGCGCACCGCGTTGCAGTTCGCCAGTCACTGGGTCGGCCGCGATCTGCTCAAGGGCTGAGCATGACCAAAAAGGATTGCATCTTCGCCGCGCCGCGCCCAGCGGCGCCGTTTGCTTTTACCGCCGAGGTGGCCGGGGTTTTTGACGACATGCTCGACCGCTCGGTGCCGCTCTATCGCGAGAGCCTGCGCCGCCAGGCGCAACTGGCGGCGCGTTTCTATCGGGAGGGAACGCGCATCTACGATCTCGGCTGCTCCAACGGCAACTTCGGCCTGGCCCTGGGCGCGGAGATGGGAGCGCGGGATTTTTCCATGGTCGCGGTCGATAATTCAGCGCCGATGCTCGATCGCTACCGGGCGCGGCTGGCGGCGACCGCTTTTGGCGAACGGATTGTGCTGGAAGAGGGGGATGCCCGCCAGGTCGCCATGGCGAACGCCTCGGTGGTGGTGATCAACCTGACCTTGCAGTTTCTCCCCCTGGAAGATCGCGACGCGCTGCTGGCGCGGGTGCATGAGGCGCTGGTGCCCGGCGGCGTGCTGCTGCTGACCGAGAAGGTGGTGGATGGGGACGCCGCCCTGGCCGAGCTGGAGCGGGAATTCTACTACCGGCTCAAGGGCGAAAACGGCTATTCACAAATGGAGATCAGCCAAAAGCGCGAGGCGCTGGAGAACGTGCTTATCCCCGAAACGCTGGCGGCGCACCGGGCGCGGCTGGAGCGGGCGGGATTTTCCGCCGTGACGGTCTGGCTCAAGTGGTTCAACTTCGCCGCCCTGTTGGCGCGCAAGGCGGATTAGGCGTGGAACGGCTGTTGGAGCGGGCCGAGCGGCTCGGTCTCGGTCCCTGGAAGGAAGCGCTGGCCGAACTGATCGCGGCCAAGACGCGGATGATCGCGGCGGATGGCAAGGGGCGGCGCTATCTGGCCAATGCGGCCGCATTGCCGGAGGTTACGCCGTCGGCTCTGGAGTTGGCCGGCGACCGGGTGCGCATCGGCGCCGCCGAGGATCTGGCGGCGGGGCAGGCCGATTCGCTGCGTAGCGCTCTGGAAAACCTCCGCCCCTGGCGCAAGGGACCGTTTTCCCTCTTCGGCATCGACCTCGACAGCGAGTGGGATTCCTCCCTGAAATGGAATCGCCTGGCCGGACATATCGCCCCCCTGGCCGGGCGCCGGGTGCTCGACATCGGCAGCAGCAACGGCTACTACCTGCTGCGCATGGCCGCGCACCAGCCGCAACTGGCCCTCGGCGCCGAACCCTACCTGACCTACTACTTCCAGTTCCAACTCCTGCAACACTACACCCGCCGCCCGGAAATCCTCACCCTCCCCGCCACCTTCGAGGAGTTGCCGACCCTCGAAGGCTACTTCGACACAGTCTTTTCCATGGGCGTGCTCTCCCATCGCCGCTCGCCCCTCGACACCCTGACGGCCATGCGCCGGGTGCTGCGCCGGGGCGGGCAGTTGGTGCTGGAAACCCTGGTGCTGTCCGGCGACGACGAGCTGGTGCTCTGCCCGGACGGCCGCTACGCCAAGATGAACAACGTCTACTTCCTCCCCACCGTGCGCGTCCTGCAAAACTGGCTGCGCCGCTGCGGATTTACTGACGGGCGCTGCCTCGACGTCAGCCTCACCACGCCGGAGGAGCAGCGCGCCACCCCCTGGGTCGGCACCGAATCGCTGACCGACTTCCTCGACCCCAAAGACTCTTCCCGCACCGTCGAAGGCTATCCAGCGCCAAGGCGGGCGATCCTGCTGGCCGAGGCGCGCTGAGTTCTCCGGGGGATAAAAGGGTGGCATTTTGGCCGGGACCTATACTAGAATCATCATTCAAACCATGAGGTTTCCCCGTTTTTCCTGCCTTCGGGAGGGTCTGATGAAAAGACTGTTTTTGCGCCTGTTCGCCGTCTGTCTGCTGCTGATTCCCAGTTTCGTCGCTGCCGAAGGTCCCAGCGGCGATTTTACCGTCGATAGCGAGGGGATCGGCAACACCCGGGAAGAAGCGCTGCTGCTGGCCAAACGCGAGGCCATCGAAAAAGGGATCGGCACCATGCTGGTGTCGCAGACCGAGGTCAAGAACTTCATGCTGCAGAAGGATGTGGTCATCACCCAGACCGCCGGGTCGGTGCGCCGCTACGACGTCCTGCTGGAGCAGCACCTGCCCGACGGCACCTGGCAGGTGCAGATCCGCGCCGTCGTCTCCCTCGACAGCATTCGCGCCGACCTGGCCGCCCTCAAGATCCTCCTTGAATCGATGGACAAGCCGCGGATGATGGTGCTGATCAAAGAAGATGGCGGGAACTACGCGGAAAACGCCGTGGTCGACTACCTGCGCGGCAAGGGTTTCGATCTGGTCGATCCGGCGCAGACCGCCGCCCTGATGAACAAGGGGGACGATCTCATCCAGCGGGCCACCCAGGGCGATCCGGTGGCGGCGGCGAAGATCGGCGCGGATAACGGCGCCGAATACGTGCTCGTCGGCACCGTCAGCAAGTCGCAGGTCGCCAATCCCCTGCTGCAGAGCAGCGGCATGGTCTCCGGCCAGGCCAGCCTCACCGCCAAGGTGGTGAACTGCTCCAACGGCCGCATCGTCGCCAGCAAGGCGTCGAGCGGCGCCAGCCCGCACATCTCGGCCGACGTCGCCCAATCCCAGGCGGCCGGCAAGGCGGCGCAGAAACTCATGGACGACGAACTCTTCGAGGCCATCGTCGCCTCCTTCCAGGATACGGTGAACAACGGCGTCAATCTCGAAGTCACCGTGCGCAACGTCGCCGACTACCAGGCGCAGAAGGGGATCGCCGCCTTCTTCGAAGGGGTGACCGGGGTCAACTCGGTGACCAAGCGCGGCTTCGGCAACGGCGAACTGAAGCTCTCCGTCCTCTATCGCGGCCAGGCCGACGCCTTCTGCGACGCGGTGGACGGGCAGAACGTGACCGGCAAAACCCTGGCCGTCACCTCGGTCGCCGGCAGCGGCATCGTCATGACGCTGAAGTAAGCACAACGCCTCTTTAACCCCAGTCCGGAAGGGTCTGCCGATGAGAATACTTGCCGGAATCTTTTTGCTTCTCGCCTTCGGCCTGATGCCGGTCTCCGCCTCGGCGGAATTCACCAAGACCAAGATCGCCGTCCTCGACTTCCAGATGCAGGGGGAGGAGCAGGAAAACCAGGACATGGGGAGCATCGTCGCCGAGTGGTTCATCACCGCCATGGTCAAGGAAGGGCGGTTCGATGTCATCGAGCGGCGGTTGCTGCAGAAGATTCTCAGTGAGCAGCAGTTGGTCATGACCGGAGTGGTCGACGAGAGCAGCGCCACCCAGATCGGCAAGCTGCTCGGGGTCAAGGTCATCATCTCCGGCTCGGTAATGAAAGTACGGGAGATGCTGGAGGTCAACGCCCGCATCATCGACGTGGAAAACGCCTCGATCATCGCCGCCGAAAGTGTCAAAAGTTCGACGGCCTCGCGCCTGCAGGATCTGATCGTCGAGATGTCGGCCAAGATCATCCGCAACTTCCCCCTGGAAGGCTACGTGGTCGACCGCGATGGCAAGAAGGTGACCCTCGATCTCGGCAGCCGTTCCGGGGTCAAGCCGGGGATGGAGTTCGTCGTCTACCGCGAGGGGGAAGTCATCAAGCACCCCAAGACCGGCGAAGTGCTCGACGTCGAGCGCATTCACACCGGCCGGGTACGGATTCAGACCGTTCTCGGCAAGATCTCCGAGGGGGAGGTGCTCGACGAAGAGGCGGACGATGCCATCAAGTACGGACAACTGGTCAGCAGCGCGGTTATCGGCGGCAACGGCGGACGCCGTCAGCCCGCCACCGCGGCCGCCGCTTCGGTAAAACCGGCCGAGGATTTGCCCAAGGGTCGGCTCTACGTGAGCAGCGAACCGAGCGGGGCGAAGATCCGGATTCTCAACATCGGCCCGGTCTATCGTGAGGGGATGGAACTGGCCGGTGGCTCTTATCACATCGAGGTTTCCGCCCCCGGCTATCGCACCGACCGCCAGTGGCTGAAGCTGGCGGCGGGAGAGGACCGGCGGGTCGCGGTCAGCCTCCGTCCCGCCCCGGTCGAGGTGTCGCCGCCGCCGACGGCCCTGGTCCCGAAGTCGCAGACACCCCAGGCCAGGGCTACCGCCCAGCCGCCGACCGTTGCCGCCAAAGCGTCGGCGGCCAAGGGCGAGAGCCGCTACATCAAGATGCTCCGTTCCGGCAACCTGCGGAGCAAAACCGACGCCGGCAAGCTGATTGTGCGGGAAGGGGTCAAAGATACGGCCGTTCTCGATGTGGTGGAACAGGAATTGCTTAAGGGCTACCAGGCCAGCGGCGACGACCGCGGCGCCGTCGACGCCATGGCCTGGCTGTGCAAGGCCCTGGGCGCTTCGGGCAACGGCAAGTACCGGAGTACGCTGCGAACCGTGGCGCAGAAGGCGCCGCACCGCAAACTGCAGAAGTATGCCGAACAGAGCCTGGGGCAGTTGCGATAAAACGGACATTACCCGCCAAGGATAGGCATGTCATGAGTACACGTGGAATCGCCCTGGTGACTGGGGCCAGCAAGGGGATCGGGGCAGCCATCGCCCTGGAGTTGGCCCGGGAGGGTTTCGACATCTGGCTTAACTACGGCCGAGATCAGCAGGTGGCCGCGCAGGTCGCGGCGGAGATCGAGGCGCTCGGCGTCGCCTGTAAGCGCCTGCCCTTCGATGTGGCCGACGGCGAGGCGGTCAAGGCGGCGCTGGAACCGCTCCTCGACGAGGCGGCTCCCTTCGTGCTGGTCAACAATGCCGGTTTCGCCCGCGACGCCCTGCTCTTGTGGATGACGAAAGAGGAGTGGCGCGACGTGCTGGCGGTGCATCTCGACGGCTTCTACAACGTCACCAAACCGGTGGTCAACGCCATGGTCAAGGCGCGCCGGGGACGGATCATCAACATCGTCTCCACCTCGGGGGAGAGCGGCATCCCGGGGCAGGTCAACTACTCGGCGGCCAAGGCCGGGTTGATCGGCGCTACCCGTTCCCTGGCGGCGGAAGTGGCCAAACGCAACGTCCTGGTCAACGCCGTCTCCCCGGGCTTCATCGACACGGAAATGCTCAAGGATCTGCCGAAGGAACGGATTCTGCCAATGATCCCCCTGGGTCGCCTCGGCACCGTCGAGGAAGTGGCGGGCCTCGTCGCCTTTCTCGCCTCGGACAAGGCGACCTATATTACCGGCCAGGTGTTTGCGGTCAACGGCGGCGCCCACATGTAAAGGGTAAGGCTGATGAAAAACGCCCATCTGCGGCGTTGCCCTCATCCTCGTCGCTGCGACGTATCTTTCGGTACGCCTCGCTCCTCGAATTTCGGGCGCCTTGCATCTGGGCATTTTTGCTCAGCCTTGGGACGACCGGGTTCCCCCCCTTAGAAAAAGGGGGGCGGGGGGGATTTAAGACGTTACGGAAAATCCCCCTCATTCACTCTTTGCCAAAGGGGGAGGTCTTCTCGTTTGTTTTTACTAAAAGGATGTTATGCATAAAGTCGCCATCACCGGCATCGGCATCGTCTCTTGTCTCGGCTGCGACCCGGAAACGGTCGGCGCGGCCCTGCGCGCCGGGCGCTCGGGGATCGTCGTCGACGAGGAGCGCCGGCGCCGGGGTTTCCGCAGCCCCCTGACCGGGGTCATCCGCGATTTCGACCCCGCCCGGGTGCTGAGCAAGAAGCAGCGCAAGACCATGCCCGACTTCGCCGTGCAGGCCTATGCCGCCGCCCGCGACGCCCTGGCCATGGCCGGTCTCGGCGGGGACGATATTGCCAACGACCGCACCGGCCTGATCTTCGGCTGCGATTCGACCTGCATCGCCGCCATCGAGCAGGTGGAACTCTTGCGCGAGCGGGGGGAGACGATGCTCATCGGCAGCGGTCAGGTCTTCCGTTCGATGAACTCCACCGTGACCATGAATCTCAATACCCTGCTCCGCACCCGGGGGGCCTGCTGGACCCTCAGTTCGGCCTGCTCCAGCGGCGGCCACGCCGTCGGCCAGGCCGCCGACCTGATCGCCTTCGGCCGTCAGGACCGGGTCATCTGCGGCGGCGCCCAGGAGATCAACTGGGAATCGATGTGCAGCTTCGACGGCCTCGGCGCCTTCTCCACCCGCGTCGACGCGCCCGCAGCGGCCAGCCGCCCCTTCGACGCCCGCCGCGACGGGCTGGTGCCGAGCGGCGGCGCGGCGGCGCTGGTCCTCGAACGCTACGATCTGGCCGCCGCCCGGGGAGCGGAAATTCTCGGCGAGGTGGCGGGCTACGGTTTTTCCTCGGACGGCGAACACATCTCGGTGCCGAGTCGGGACGGCCTGCGCCGGGCCATGGCCATGGCCCTCGATAATGCCGCCATGACTCCGGCCGAGATCGATTACCTCTGCGCCCACGCCACCTCGACCCCGGCCGGCGACACGGCGGAGACACAGAACATCCTGGCGGTCTTCGGCGACAAAACCCCTTTAGTCTCTTCCCTCAAGGCGATGACCGGCCACGAACTGTGGATGTCCGGCGCCGCCCAGGTGGTCTATACGACGATCATGGCCCGCCAGGGCTTCATCGCCCGCAACCTCAACTTCGGCGAGCCGGACGAATGGTCGGCGCGCTTGCGGATCGTCACCGAAACCATCAACCGCCCGCCGACGACGGCCCTGTGCAACTCCGCCGGGTTCGGCGGCACCAACGCCTCCCTGGTCCTGCGTTTTCCCCGGTGAGCTACGACTGGCTGGTCATCGGCGGCGGCGCGTCCGGCCTGACCGCCGCCGTTCTGCTCGCCCAGGAAGGCCGGCGGGTCGCCCTGGTCGAAAAGAGTCCCCGCCTCGCTCCCCTGCTGCGCGGCTTCCGCCGGGGGAATTTTCATTTCGACACCGGTTTTCACTATTCGGGCGGGCTGGGACAAGGGGAGATTCTCGACCTTTTTTTTCGCCACCTGGGGGTGTCCGAACGGCTGCGGACCACCCCCTTCGATTTGACGGGCTTCGATCGGGTGCGCGAGCCCGGGCAGGCCGAGTTTGCCTTTCCGGTCGGGGAAGAGCGGCTGGAAGAGCGGCTATGCCGGGAGTTTCCCGGCCAGGAAAAAGCTGTTTCAGGCTATCTTGCCGAGGTGCGGCGGGCCTGCGCCGTCCATCCCTACCTCGACTTGGACGCGCCGTTGGCAGGAAGCGGCGCCCTCTTCGGCCTCGACGGCACCAGTCTGCGGAAGATGCTGTCGCGCTGGACGGACCTGCCCCGGCTCCGGCGCCTCCTCGCCGTGCATACCCTGCTCTACGGCGTTCCCCCCGAAGAGGCCCCTTTTCGCCTGCATGCGTCGGTGGTCGGTCCCTACTACCAGTCGGTGCATGGCCTGGTCGGTGGCGGGTTGGCCCTGGCCGAGGCCTTCACGGCCCGGCTGGCCGAACTGGGGGTCGATATTTTCCTCGGGCGGGGCGTTCGAGAATTGCTCTTCACTCCGGCCGGGACGCTGCGTGGAGCGCGGTTGGAGGACGAAACGGTAGTGGAAACCCGGGGCTGCGTGGCGACCCTTCACCCGACCCTGTTGCCGGCCCTGTTGCCGGAAGGGGTCTTTCGGCCGATCTACCGCCGCCGCCTGCTTGCCCTGGAGGATTCCCTGCCGGCCTTCACCCTCTATGGGGTCTGCCGCAAACCGAACGACCTGCTGCGGGGGCGCAATATCTTTCTCCTCGGGCCGCTGAAAAAGGGACTGGAGGACAGCATCTATCTGACGGCGGCGGATAACGGACCGGGAAGCGGTTCCGGGCTGATCGCCATCGCCCCGGTACCGTCCGGCGCCGTCGAGCGCTGGAAGGATTCCGTCGCCGGTCGCCGACCGGCCGGGTACGAGGCCTACAAGGCCGAGCAGGCCGCGCAGCTGGTCCGACGGATCGAGGAAGGCTGCCCGGAACTGGGTGGGATCGAAGTGATGGCAACAGCCACGGCGCTGACCATGCGCGACTATCTGCATACCCCCAAAGGCGGACTTTATGGGGTCAGGCATCGCCTCGGCCAGTACAATCCCCAGCCGCGGACACGGGTCGCCAATCTGCTCCTGGCCGGACAGGGAGTGGCCGCCCCCGGGGTGTTGGGCGCGGTGCTTTCGGGTTTTCTCACCTGCGGCGAGGTCATCGGCCATGAACGATTGCGGGAAAGGGTGAAAGCATGTCGCTGAAACGCGTGGTGGTAACGGGTCTGGGAGCGGTATCCCCCTATGGCGCGGGGATGGAACTCTTCACCGACAGCCTGCGTGCCGGGCGCGGCGCGGTACGACCGGTGCCGGAACTGGCCGCCATCCAGGGGCTGCGGGCACGGGTCGCGGCTCTCGTTCCGGAACTCGACGCCAAGATTATTCCCCGCAAGTTCCGCCGCTCCATGACTTCGATGTCGGTCTTCGCCTACCTCGCCTGCCGGGAGGCCCTGGCGCGGGCCGGTCTGGGCGAGGAGGAATGTCGAGGCGGGCGGCTGGGGATCGTGCTCGGTTCGACGGTCGGCAGCATCGCCGCCTCGGAAAGCTTCTTCGCCGACTTCTTCGTCGACCGCAGCCTGGAGCGGATGAAATCCGGCCTCTTCTTCCAGATCATGAATCACTCCTGCGCCGCCAACGTCGCCCAGGCCCTCGGCATCGCCGGACGCATCCTCGCCCCGGCGGCGGCCTGTTCCACCGGTTGCCAGGCGATCGGCTACGGCGCCGAGACGATCGCCCTGGGCAAGCAGGACTGGCTTCTGTGCGGCGGCGCCGACGAATTTCATCCCCTGACGGCGGCGACCTTCGATGTGATGAACGCCGGCTCCGCGCGCTACAACGACGATCCCGAACGGACCCCGCGCCCCTTCGACCGGGGCCGGGACGGCGTCGTCTGCGCCGAGGGCTGCGGCATCCTCCTTCTCGAATCACTCGATTCGGCGCTGGCGCGCGGCGCCGAAATCCTCGCCGAAGTGACCGGCTTCGCCACCCTGTCGGCGCCGAGCAACATCGCCAACCCCGACGCCGAGGCCATCGCCCGGTGCATGACGGCGGCCCTGGCCGACGCCGGGGTGACCGCCGCCGACATCGATTACGTCAACGCTCACGCCACCGGCACCGACCTGGGGGATCGCGCCGAGGCCGAAAGCATCTACCGCCTCTTCGGCGACCGGGTGCCGGTGAGCAGCCTCAAAGGGCACATCGGCCACGCCATGGCGGCCAGCGGCTCGCTGGAGTTGGCGGCCTGCGTCGCCATGCTCGGCGACGGCCGCCTTATCCCCACCCGCAATCTCGACCGGGTCGATCCCGAATGCGCGCCGATCCGCCATGTGCGCGGACTCGAAGCGGCGCCGGTAAACACCATCCTGAAAAACAACTTCGCCCTCGGGGGCGTCAATTCATCCATCGTCCTAAGGAGATATCGGCATGACTGATCAGGAAATCATCGAGCGGATCGACACCTCGCTGGCCGAGGAGTTCGAGCTCGATCTCGCGGATATGGTTCCGGAAGCGACCATCTATGAGGATCTCGGCCTCGACAGCCTCGATACCGTCGATATGGTGATCGTGCTGGAAGCAGCCTTCAAGTTCAAGATCCGCGAGGAGGCGGCCATTCGCGAAATCCGCACCCTGGGGGATATCCACAACTTCGTCATCGACAAGTACCGCCGGCAGGATGGGGCGGCTTGAGCCGATGGAGGTAACGGAGGTGGCGACTCTCGGGCCTTGCGCCCAGCGCGGCGGCGTATCGGCCTGGCTGGCGGCGCTGCTCATGAATCTGACGGTCTACCCGCTGCTGGTCCTCTGGACCCTGCTCGGGCTGGCCACCCTGCCCCTGACCCTGCCTTTGACCCGGCTTGTCACCGGCTGGTCGACCCAGCGGGGCATGCGCTATATCGTCTGGGTTTACGGCCAGGGCTGGCTGCTGATCATGCGCCCCTTCACCCGTTTCGAAAGCGCCGGGCTCGACCCGGAGAAACTCCGGGCGCCGGCGATTCTGGTGGTCAACCACCTCTCCTTCTTCGACACCTACTGCATGGCGCTGCTCCCCTGCTTCGACGTCAATTTCGCGGTGCGCTCCTGGCCCTTCCGGATGATCTTCTACGGCTTCATCATGCGCCGCGCCGGCTATCTCGACGTGGAAAGCATGAACTGGCGCGAGGCCCTGGCCGCCGGGCAGCGGGTGCTGACGCAGCCGGCCTTGCAGCTCTTCTTTCCCGAAGGGCACCGCAGCCGCGACGGGCGCTTGCAGCGCTTCTACTCTGGCGCCTTTCGCCTGGCCACGGAAACCGGGACGAAGGTCATTCCCCTGTGCCTGACCGGCACCGACACCCTGCTGCCGCCGGGGCGCTTCTGGCTGCGTCCGGCGCGGGTGCGGCTGCAGGCCCTCGACCCCGTCGACCCGGCGGATTTTCCCGGCGAGAACGGGCACGTGGCGATGCGCAAAGCGACCAAGGAGCGGATGCGCCGCCACCTGGAAGGGATGGAGGAGCGGCGATGCTGAACGGAAACGCCTTCGTTGGCGACGCCGGAATCGAATTTCGCGCCCAGGCGGAGATTCGCGGGATTCAGGAAAAACTGCTGCGCCGCCATCTGGCCTATCTCGCCGAACATTCCCCCTTTTACCGGCGCCGGTTCACCGAGGCCGGGGTCGACCCCGCCGCCGTCGCCGGGCTGGATGATCTGCACCGCCTCCCCTTCACCGACAAGACCGACCTCGCCGACCACAACGAGGCGTTCCTCTGCGTGCCGCCGGAGGCGATTGTCGATCTCTGCCTGACTTCGGGAACGACCGGCCGGCCGGTCGCCATGCATCAGACCCGCGCCGACCTGGCCCGACTGACCTACAACGAAGAGATCTCCTTTCGCCCAGCGGGGATCGGACCTACGGATCGGGTACTGATCGCCGCCGCCATCGACCGCTGCTTCATGGCCGGGCTCGCCTACTTTTTCGGGCTGGCGCAGATCGGCGCCACCGTCATCCGCGGGGGATCGAGCAGTGTCGCCATGCTCGAAGAGCTGGCCATCCGCTATCGCCCCACCGCCCTGGTCGGGGTACCGACCCTGCTCTTGGTCCTCGCCGACCGGTTGCGGGCGCGCGGCGTCGATCCCCGCGAACTCGGCGCGCGGCGGCTGATCTGCATCGGCGAGCCGGTGCGCGCCGCCGATCTCTCCCTCTCGCCCCTCGGCCGGCGGCTGCGCGAGTCCTGGGGGGCGGAGGTCTTCGGCACCTATGCCAGCACCGAAATGGCGACCTCCTTCGCCGATTGCGAAGCGGGACGGGGCGGACACGTTCATCCCGAACTGATGATCGTCGAGATCGTCGACGAGGCCGGGCGTCCCTTGCCGCCGGGAAGTCCCGGCGAAGTGGTGGCGACCCCTCTGCAGGTGACCGGGATGCCGCTGTTGCGCTTCAAGACCGGCGACATCGCCACGGTCCATAACGAACCCTGCCCCTGCGGCCGCCATTCCTGGCGCCTCGGCCCGGTTCTCGGGCGCAAGGCGCAGATGCTCAAGGTGCGCGGCGCCACCGTCTATCCCCCGGCGATCCAGGGGGTGTTGCAGGAACTGCCGGAAGTGCGCGGCCACTATATCGAGGTCTTCGACGACTTCGAGCTCTCCGACCGCATCCGCGTGGTCGTCGGGCTGGATTCTGCCGCCCTCGACGCCGAGGAGATCGCCGAGCGCATCGCCGCCCGCATCCGGGTCAAGCCGGAAGTCGTCGTCGTCACCCCGGAAGAAGTCACCCGCCGCACCCTGCGCGAAGACAAGCGCAAGCCGGTGACCTTTTTTGATTACCGGATCAAGCAATAAGTTAGTGGAAAGAGAGAAACTCATGTCCCAGCGTTCCACCGTCATTCTCACCGGTAACGATCTCACCATCGACGACATCATCGCCATCGGCATTGGCGACAAGCAGGTGGCTATCGCCGGCGCCGCTCGCGAGCGCTGTGCCGCCAGCCGCGCCTTTCTCGAAGGGGAAGTGGCGGCGAAACGGGTGATCTACGGGGTCAACACCTCCTTCGGCCCGATGTGCAACAAGATCATCAGCGACAACGAAATCGAGGCGTTGCAGGTCAACCTGATCCGCAGCCATGCCGCCGGCCTCGGCGAGCCGATCAAGGACTACATCGCCATCGCCATGCTGGCGGTACGGCTCAACACCCTGGCCAAGGGCTACAGCGGAGTGCGGCTGGAACTCCTCGATTTCATGGTCGAGCTAATCAACCGCCGCGTCGCTCCCTATGTCCCCGAGTGCGGCAGCGTCGGCGCCTCCGGCGATCTGATCCACCTGGCCCATCTCGCCCTGGCGATCATCGGCGAGGGGCGGGTCTTCTATCAGGGGGAGTTGCGGGATGCGGCGGAACTTTATACCGAGCTCGGCCTGAGTCCCATGCGCCTCTCCTTCAAGGAGGGAATCGCGCTGATGAACGGGACCAGCGCCATGACCGCCCTGGCCGCTTTCTCCCTCTTTGGTGCCCGCAAACTGCTCAACCTCGCCTGCGTCACCGGGGCCTTTGCCCTGGAGATCTTCGGCGGCATCGACGACGCCTTCGATGTCGACCTGCACCGGGTCAAGCCCCATCCGGGCCAGTTGGCAACGGCGGAGACGATTCGCAACCTCTATCAGGGCTCGGGCAACATCACCCTGCGTCAGGATATGCACGAGCGTATCCGCCGTGAGCAGACCGAGGGGCTGGTCTTCGAGACGAGCATCAACGTGCAGGATGTCTACTCGATCCGCTGCACCCCGCAAGTGCTGGCGCCGGTGGCCGAGGCCGTCGAGCTGGCGACGCGCACGGTGGAGACCGAGGCCAATTCCTCCAACGACAACCCGATCATCATCCCCGAACAGAAGAAGGTCATCCACGGCGGCAACTTCCACGGCCAGAGCATCGGCTTTGTCATGGATATGCTCTGTGTGGCCGTTTCCACCCTCTGCAACCTCTCGGAGCGACGCCTCAACAAACTGCTCGACAAGAACCTCAACGAGGGCCTGCCCGAATTCCTCATCCCCGGCACCCTCGGCCTGACCATGGGCTTCATGGGCGCCCAGTACCTGGCCACCTCGACCACCGCCGAGAACCGCCAACTGGCGGCGCCGGTGAGCACCCACAGCATCTCCTGCAACGCCTCCAATCAGGACGTGGTGAGCATGGGGACAGTGGCGGCGCGTAAGGCCTTCCGCTCCATCAGCAACGCCAAGCATGTGGTGACCCTGGAAGTGCTGGCCCAGTTGCAGGCCCTCTCTTTCCGCAACGCCGACCGCCTGGGACGGGGGACCGGGCGCATCCACCAGCTCCTCGCCGAGCACTTCACCCCTTACGATAACAGCCGGATCTTTCACGAGGATCTGGTGAAATTCCGCAAGCTGCTCTTCTCCAGCCAGCTCTTCGATGACCTGGCGGTCTATTGGCGGGAGGAGGACTGATGGACATCTCCCTGCCCCTGGCGGCGGAAGCCCTGATGCCGCACCGTTTGCCGATGCGCCTGGTCGACCGGCTTGTGGAATATGGCGGCGACTCCGGCGTGGTCGAGGCCGAGGTGGCGGCGGGCAATCCCCTGCTCGACGGCCAGGGGTGCCTCGACGAGGTGGCCCTGGCCGAAATGCTGGCCCAGGCCTACGCCCTGGTCAAGGGCTACGGCGCCCGGCGGGACGGGGAACCGATTCGCAAGGGCTTTCTCGTCGGTTTTCGCGAGTTCGTCTGCGCGGGGTCGGCGCGTCTGGGCGACCGGCTGCGCGTCACCGTGCGGGCGGTGGCGGACGTGGAGGATTTCACCGTGGCCGAGGGGGAGGTTTGGCGCGGCGCCGAACGCATCGCCCACGGCTCCCTGAAACTCTGGATACCCAAGGAAGGTCCATGAAATATCTGCTGCCGCTGTGGCTGCTGCTTTTCGTTTCTCTCCCCCTTGCGGCCTGGGCCGAAGAGGATGCGGAGCTCGAACGGGTGCTGGCCGGACTGAAGGTTTCGGCGGCGGGGATCGAAACCCTCGCCAGCGACTTCACCCAGGAAAAGCATCTGGAGATCTTTCGCGAAACCCTCGTTTCCCAGGGGCGCTTCTATTTCGCCAAGCCGGATAAGCTGCGCTGGGAGACGACGGCGCCGGTCGCTTCGGGCTTTCTGCTCAATGGTTCCGGCGGCAAGCGCTGGCATCAGCGGGCGGGGGCGCCGGTCCCCTTCGACCTCGGCCGCGAGCCGGGGATGAAGCTGATCGCCGAGCAACTGCTGGCCTGGGCGCGGGTCGATCTCGACTGGCTGCGCAGCCAATACGAAATCGCCCTGGTCGAGACCCAGCCGGTCTCCCTGCGCCTCGTTCCCCGGCAAGTGGGGGCGCGGGACTTTCTCGACCATCTGCTGATCCGCTTCGACGACGGCGGACGGCATGTGGCGAGCGTCGCGGTGCACGAGCCGGGAGGGGATCGAACCCTGATCCGCTTTTCGGCGACGGTGCTCAACCAACCCCTCGATCCCGCTCTCTTCTGATATGCTCAGTACGCTTTTCGCCTCCCTCTACCGCTTTTTCGCCCCCCGCCGTATCCCGCTCTTCGCCCTGACCCTGCTCCTCATCGGCGGCGGGCTGGCGGGTCTGGCCGGGCTGGAGGTGCGGGAAGACATCGAGGCGATGCTCCCCGACGATCATTCCCAGGTGGCGGAGGACTTTCGCCGTCTGCGCCAGGCCCCCTTCTCCCGCAAGGTGCTGATCGGCCTGAGCGCCGCTGAAGGACAGGAGCCGGCGGTGTTGCTGGCGGCGACGGATCGCCTGGCCGGGGCGCTCTCCCCCGACTACTTCAGTCGGGTCGTTACCGGCCCGGCAGCTTTGGAGAATTACCGGCTGCCGGGATGGCTGACGGACAATCTGCCCAATCTGCTCGCTGCGGAAGATCTGCCACGCCTCGGCAAACGCCTCGCCCCCGAGGCGATTGAAACGCGGCTGACGGCGGCCTACGATCGACTCCTTTCGCCGGAGGGCTGGCTGATCAAAGGGCAGCTGCGCCGCGACCCCTTGAGCCTGGGGGAATTGGGGCTGGAGAAGCTGCGCTTCGTCAATCCCGTGGCCAAGACCCGCCTGCGCGACGGGCATTTTTTGAGCGCCGACGGCCGCCACGCCCTGATCATCGCCGATTCGCCGGTGGCGATGACCGACTCCCGGGAAGGTGCCCGGCTGCTGAAGCACTTCGTCGAGACCGCCGCGGGCAGCCTCCCCGAAGGGGTCAGCGCCCGGTTGGTGAGCGGCCATGCCTATACGGTGGCCAACGCCGAAACGATCCAACGCGACCTCTTCGTCGTCCTCTCCGCCTCAACGTTAGCCCTGGCCGGGCTTTTTCTCGTTTTTCTGCGCTGTCGGCGTTCGCTCTTCGTCTTTCTCATCCCCGTCGCCGTGGTCGGGCTGGCGGCGGTGGCGGTCTCCTGGACCACCCCGGTCGTCTCCGGCGTGACCCTCGGCTTCGGCGCGGTCCTGCTCGGCATCGCCGTCGACTATGGGCTGCATGTCTATTTCGCTCTGCGCACCGGAAGTCTGCCGCCGGATCAGGCCCTCGGCCGGGTCTCCCGGCCGGTTCTCTTCGGCGCCCTGACCAGCCTGGCCGGTTTCGCCGTGCTCTTGACCTCCAGCCTGCCGGGACAGCGCCAGCTCGCGGTCTTCGCCATGACCGGCATCGCCCTGGCGGTGCTGCTGGCGCTGATCGTCCTTCCCCATCTGCTCAAGACGGCGGCCGAAGCACCCCGGCCGCCGATGCTTCCCCGTCTCGGCGCGGTCCGTCGACGGCCCCTGGTGCTCGGCCTGTGGCTGGCCGGGATGCTTCTCTGCGGCGCGCGCATCGCCGATGTCCCCATCGACGGCAATCTACGCAGTCTTGGGCTGATGCCGAAAGACCTTGTCGCCGCCGAAGAGGAGTTGCGCGCCACCTGGGGGGAGCTGCGTTCCCAGGCGCTCTTCTTCGCCGAAGGGTCCACCCTGGAAGAAGCCCTGGTCCACAACGACCGGCTTTTCGAGGAATTGCGCCGAAGCTTTCCCGAAATGCCGCTGGTCAGCCTCGCGCCGCTCTTGCCGGCGGCGGCGCGGCAGGAGGAAAATCGTGCCGCCTGGCAGACGTTCTGGCGAGAATGGTCGGCACCGACCCGGCAACAACTCCTCGTAGCGGGCGCCCCTCTGGGATTCGCAGAGACGGCTTTCGCCCCCTTCTTCGCCGCGTTGGAAGATCCGCCCCCGGCGATCACCCCCGCCGCTCTGCGCGAGCAGGGGTTGGGGGAACTGCTCGATGCCTTGTTGCTGGAAGAGAAGGGTCGGGTGCGGGTGCTGACCCTGGCGCCGGACACACCGGCGCTGTCGGCCTGGTTCGCAGAAGCGAAAAGCATTCCCGCCGGGGTGCATCTCGTCTCCCCCTCCCGCTTCGGCGACGAGCTGGGGGAAGCGATTCGCGCCGATTTCACCCGCTTCATCCTGCTCGCCGGAGGCGCGGTCCTGCTCATGGTGACGCTGCTGCTGCGCCGTCCCGGGCCGGTTCTGTTGGCGCTGCTGCCGGTGGCGACCGGGCTGACGGCCATGTTCGGCATCATGGGCTGGCTGGGGATGTCCTTCAATCTCTTCAACATCGTCGCAACCATCCTCGTCATCGGCCTCTCCGTCGACTACGGCATTTTCATGGTCTGCCGTTCGTCGGCGGAGATGGAACCGGAGACGGCCCGGGCGGTGCTGCTCGCGGGTCTGACGACCCTGGCCGGTTTCGGGGCGCTGGTTCTCGCCCGCCACCCGGCCCTGCATTCCATCGGCCTCACCGTCCTCCTCGGCATCGGTGCGGCCATGCCGACGGCGTTGCTGGTGATTCCGGCGCTGCGGCGGGAAGGGAAACGAACATGCACAGACGGCTAGTCGGCCTCTGCCTGGTACTGCTCCTCGGCGGCTGCGCCTCGATTCCCTTCGAAAAGCCACTGCTGTCACCGACCCGGGTCCTGACCGCAGCCGAGCTGGCGGCGGCGGACTGGCGCGCCGTTCCGGGCGGCTGGCGCATCCGCCAGTCGGGGCTCTTCGAGCTGCGCGGCCTGCGTCTGCCCATGGAAGGCTTTCTCGAACTCGACAACGACGGGCGCCGGGTCCGGCTGGTCGCCCTCGAAGGACTGGGTCTCAAGCTCTTCGATCTGACCGTCACCGTCGACGGGGTGGAGGTCCATCACCTCTTGCCCGATCTCGCCAAGGATCCGCGGCTGGCCGAGGCGGTCGCGGCGAGCGTGCGCCGCATCTTCCTGGCGCCGCGCCCCGACGCCGGCGACCGGCTGGAGATTCGCAAGCGCGACTATCGACTGACCCGGCCGGGCCGGGAGCGGGTGGAATTTCTGTTCGGCGGCGAGCCGCCGCTGTTGCTGGAAACCCGCGTCCGAGGCGCCGCCGGCGACTGGCGGGTCGGCTATTATCAGTTTCGGGAGGCAGCGGGCGTGCCGATCCCCGAAGGCATCCTGCTGCAAGACCGGCGGGCGGGCTATCGCCTGACCCTCTGGCTGGAAAGTGTGAAACGTGTCGAAGAGTGAGATGAAACGGGCCATCGCGGCGGCGGGAACGGAGCTGCGACGGGAAGCGGAGGGGGGCGCGCGGGTCTTTTGCCTGCCCGCCGATTTTCCCGGATTCGCTGGGCATTTTCCCGGCTATCCGGTGCTGCCGGCGGTCCTGCAGGTGCTGGCCGCCCAGGTGCTGGTCGAGGAGCTGCGCGGGCGGCCGTTGTACCTGGCGAAGCTGGAACGGGCCAAGTTTCTGCGCCCGGTGCGCCCCGGCGAACCCCTGCGGGTGGAATGCCGCCCGCGCCGGGGGAGCTGGGAGGCGCGGCTGGCGGTCGAGGGCGAGCCGGCGGCGACCTTCGCCATGACCCTGGTCGAGGAGGATGAGGGATGAGAAAGGCGTATTTCCCGGCCCACCCCGGCGATCCCGCACCCTTGCGGGCCAGTGTCGAGCGGGTGGTCCGGTTCGAGGAGGTCGATCCCCTGGGGATCGTCTGGCACGGGCGCTATCCCAGCTATTTCGAGGACGCCCGGGTGGCCGTCGGCGAAAAGTACGGCATCGGCTATCTCGACATCTACCGCCAGGGAGTGCTGGCGCCGGTGAAGAAGATGCACATCGACTACCACCGGC
This sequence comes from Desulfuromonas acetexigens, assembly GCF_900111775.1. Lineage (NCBI taxonomy): Bacteria > Pseudomonadati > Thermodesulfobacteriota > Desulfuromonadia > Desulfuromonadales > Trichloromonadaceae > Trichloromonas > Trichloromonas acetexigens. The sequence continues at coordinate 187,538 of NZ_FOJJ01000037.1, forward strand.
CGCTGCGTTTCAGCGAGCCCTTCACTATCGAGGGAATTCTCCACTGGTCGGAAGCAGCCCGCCTCAACCACGAGTTCATCATCCGCGACCGCGACGGGCATCTCGCCACCAGCGGCTACACCGTGCAGATGCTCATGGACACGGCGGAGAACGTGCTCTTGCTCCATCCCCCATTCATGCAGGCCTTTCTCGACCGCTGGCGCGCCGGAGAGCTGCCGTGAACCGCGTCTGCGTGGTCGATACGGCCTTGGTCAGCGCCTTCGGCGACGGCCTGCCGCCCCTGTGGGAAGGGCTGCTGGCCGGACGCACGGCCATCGCTCCCTTGACGCGTTTTGCCGCCGACCGCTACCTGAGCAAGCTGGCCGCCTGCGTGCCGGGGCTCAAGGCCGAGTCCGGCGAATCGCTGCTGCTTCCCCTGCTCGAACGATTGCTCGACCAGTTGGGACCGGTTCCCGGCGATTGCCGGGTGCTGACCGCGAGCACCAAGGGGGGGATCGATCTCCTGGAGCGGCGCGGGCGCGGGGAGCTTTGCCCGATGGAAGCGGTCCTGCCGGGGGCGCTGCCGACCCTGGTCACCCGCCGGCTCGGTTTGGCGGATGCCGGGTTGAACATCAACGCCGCCTGCGCCTCCTCGACCCTGGCTTTGGCCCGAGGCGCCTCCTGGATCGCCGCCGGAGCCGCCGAGGCGGTGCTGGTCGTCGGCATCGACCTGGTCAGTGAATTCGTCTTTTCCGGCTTCTCCGCCCTGCAAGCGTTGTCCAAAGAGGCCAGCCGCCCCTTCGATGCCCATCGCGACGGCCTCTCCCTCGGCGAAGGGGGGGCGGCGCTGCTGCTCATGAGCGAAGAGCGGGCGCGGCGGGAGGGGCGCACACCCCTCGGCACCATTGCCGGCTGGGGAAGCGCCAACGACGCCAACCACATCACCGCCCCGGCCCGGGACGGCTGCGGGCTGGTGCTGGCCATCGAAGAGGCGCTGGCGAAGGCCTCGTTGACGGCGGCGGCGGTCGCCGCGATCAGCGCCCACGGCACCGGCACCGTCTACAACGACGCCATGGAACTGACCGCCTTCGCCCGGGTCTTCGGCGAGCGGCCGCTGCCGGTTCAGTCCCTCAAGGGGGCCGTCGGCCACACCCTCGGCGCCGCCGGGGCGATCGAGGCCATGTTCGGATTGGAGTGCCTCGCCCGGCGGATCATGCCGCCGACGGTCGGCCTCGTCGAGCCGGAAGAGGCCGGACGGGGCCGGGTCGCCGCCGAAGCGCAAAGCATCGCTGGGGATTATCTGCTCTCTACCAATTCGGGGTTCGGCGGGGTCAACGCCGCCCTGCTGCTCGGGAGGCCGTCATGCTGAGCGCGCACCTCACTGGCATCGGCTGGGTCACCGCCCAAGGATTCGGTTGGGGCCGACAGGAAGCGGCGTTCGCCCTCATCCCCGGCGAGTTGCCGACCCTGTCGCGGGCCGAACTTTTCCCTCAGCCCGACCGCCGTTTCGGCCGCATGGACCCCTTCTCCCGTCTCGGCCTCGCCGCCGTCACCTTCGCCCTGCGCGACGCCGGGCTCGAAGAGTGGCGGGAAAAACGCCCCATCGGCCTGATCGCCGCCACGACCTACGGCTGCCTCGCCACCGACCGCGACTACTTCGCCACCGTCATCCCCGACGGCGGCGCCCTGGCCAGCCCACAGCTCTTCGCCTACACCCTCTCCAACACCTTCCTCGGCGAAGCGGCGCTGCGCTTCGGCCTCACCGGCGAGGCCCTGGTCGTCAGCGAACCGCCCCCCGGCGGCCTCGCCCCCCTGGGACTGGCCCTGGAAAACCTCGCCTGGAACGGCGCCCGCGCCATGGTCGCCGGCCTCTGCGATCTCGCCCCGAGCGAAGGCATCCCCAAGGTCCCCGGCCTGCCGCCGGGAGCGGTCTTTGTCGTGCTGGAACGGGACCGGCGGGCAGAAGCCCCTGATTATGGCGAGCTGCGGCGGGATGAAAAGGGGGGATACCGGCTGAAGGGCGTGCCGGTGAGCGATATACTCGACCTCGTCACGCAGGGGCTATCGGGGACCGGATAACTCCGCCCCGGCCGCGCGACCTCCCCAATCCCCTGACGGCCCCACCCCGAAAGCAGTCTTCGATGAGCGCACGCAAGAAAAATCCGCCGACGCCGACCGAGGCGATTCTCGAGAGCATCTCCGACGGGGTTTTTACCGTCGATGATCAGTGGCGCATTACCTCCTTCAATCGCGCCGCCGAGGAGATCACCGGCGTCCCCCGGGAAGAGGCGCTGGGGCGGCACTGTTCGGAGGTCTTTCGCTCCAGCATGTGCGGCGAGGATTGCGCCCTGCGCCGGACCTTGAGCGACGGCAAGCCGATCATCGGCAAGGCGGGCTACATCATCGACGCCGAGGGGCGGCGCATCCCCATCAGCGTCTCCACTGCCGTGTTGCGCGACGCCGCCGGCCAGGTGATCGGCGGAGCCGAAACCTTTCGCGATCTCTCCGAAGTCGAGGAATTGCGCCTGGAACTGGCCGGGAAGTTCCGGGTCGGCGATCTGACCAGCCACAGCCCCCTGATGCAGCGGGTCTTCGAAATCCTCCCGGCCATTGCCGCCAGCCCGAGCACGGTATTGATTCTCGGCGAAACCGGCACCGGCAAGGAGTTGCTGGCGCGCACCCTTCATGCCCTCAGTCCCCGCAATCAGGGGCCTTTCATCGCCGTCAACTGCGGCGCCCTGCCCGATACCTTGCTCGAATCGGAACTTTTCGGCTACAAGGCCGGCGCCTTCACCGGCGCGCAAAAGGACAAGCCCGGCCGCTTCGCCCTGGCCAAGGGCGGCACCCTCTTTCTCGACGAGATCGGCGAGGTCAGCCCCGCCCTGCAGGTGCGACTGTTGCGGGTGTTGCAGGAGCGCACTTACGAACCCCTCGGCGGCACCCGCTCCGAGGTTGCCGACGCCCGCATCATCGTCGCCACCAACCGCGACTTGGCCGAACGGATGCGCCAGGGGGAGTTCCGCGAGGATCTCTACTACCGGGTGAACGTGGTCCGGGTCGAACTTCCTCCCCTGCGTCGGCGCAAGGAGGATATCCCGCTGCTGGTGGAGGAGTTCGTCGCCCGCTTCAACCGCCTGCAGGGCAAGGCGCTGAGCGGGATCACGGCCGAGGCACTGGCTCTGCTCATGGCCCACGACTGGCCGGGCAACATCCGCGAACTGGAAAATGTTATCGAGCGGGCCTTTGTCCTCTGCCGCGAGGGGCGCATCGACATCCCCCACCTGCCTGCCGAACTGACCGCCCGGGGTGCGACATTGGGCAACGAAGGGGATATCCGCGGCGCCCACGACATCCTCGACGCCCAAGCGATCCGCGCCGCCCTGGAGCGGCACGGCTACAACCGGCTGGCGGCGGCCCGCGAACTGGGTATCCACAAAACCACCCTCTTTCGCAAGCTGAAGAAGCTCGACATCCCCCTCCCCCCCCAGGACGGCCGCACCCGCCGCGACGCAAAAGAGTAGCATTACTGCAACCCTGTCCTTTCATAGGGTTGCATTACTGCAGTTCTTACACTTCCTCCCCACGTCCCCACCAAGACAAATAATCCATCAATTTTAGACAGTTATACCGCAGATTCCGAATCTTCGATATTGGCACTGTCCTTGCCTATAGAACAGGGTACCAACCTCATGCAGGATGATCGCGATGAAGACGGCATTTGCCTATTGGGAAAACCGCATCGCCCCGGTATTCGACACCGCCCGTGATTTATTGCTGGTGGAGAGCGAAGGAGAGCGCATTACCCGGGAAGAGCGACAGCCGCTGGCGGACGAACCACCCTTGGCGCGGACCCTGCGCCTGGTGGAGCTGGGGGTCGAGACCCTGGTCTGCGGGGCGATTTCCCGGGCGTTGCAGGAGATGCTGCTCACCTATGGCATCCGAGTACAGGGTTTCGTCGCCGGAGATTTGCATGAGGTGGTACGTGCCTGGCTCGAAGGCAAGATGAACCAGGAAGTTTTCGCCATGCCCGGCTGTCTCGGACGGGGCGGGCATGGCCGATGGTCAGCAGATAAGGAGAACATCATGCAAGGACGTGGACGTAATACGGGCGCCGGCGGCGGCCAGGGACAAGGAGCCGGGCGCCGTCAAGGGCAAGGAATGGGTCAGGGAGCAGGGCAAGGCATGGGGCAAGGCATGGGGCAAGGCATGGCCGGACGGGGACGTCGGGGCGGCGCCCTGGCCGGGGGACCGGCGGGAGCCTGCGTTTGCCCCAAATGCGGCCACCAGCAGAGCCACGAACGGGGACACCCTTGCGTCGAGCAGGCCTGTCCCCAGTGCGGAACCTCGCTGGTCAGGTCATAAATGGTAAAACAGACAAAAACACGAAAGGAGAAGGATCATGCCAAGAGGTGATGGAACAGGACCGATGGGAACGGGATCGATGACGGGACGCGGCGTCGGCTATTGTGCCGGAAACACGGCTCCGGGTTTCGCCAGTGCCGGTTACGGCGCCGGCTGGGGTGGCCGCTGCCGCGGTTTCGCCGGCGGCGGTTACGGGCGGCGGAATATGTTTTACGCCACCGGTCAACCGGGCTGGGTACGCTTCGGCGGGGTGAACGCCTCCCTGGCCGATCCGGAAGTGGAACAGGCCGCGCTCAAAGGGCGGGCCGAAGCCCTCGGGACGGAGTTGGAGCGGATCAAGGCACGGCTCGAGGCCCTGGAAAGTAAAAAACCCCAGGACTAATCGAAAGGCAAGCCGCATTCGGCCAACAGGCATGGCCGCGTCGCGCCAAGGGGCGACGCGGCCATGAACGGCAACGAAAGACTTTCAGGAGGGACGGAAACGATGAAAATAGTTGTCACAACATCGGGAAACGATCTTCAGGCGCCGCTCGATCCCCGCTTCGGCCGGGCGGTCGGTTATCTGCTTTATGACACGGAAAGCGCGGCCTTCGAACTCATCGACAATGCGAAAGCCCAGGAAACCTCGCACGGGGCGGGGATTCTCGCCGCCGAACGGGTCGCTCGCACCGGCGCCAAGGCGCTTATCACCGGCCATTGCGGCCCCAAGGCCTTTCGCGTACTGCAAGCGGCGGGGGTCAAAGTCTACAACTGCGAAGCCGCGACGGTCGCGGAAGCCTTGGAGCAATACCGCGCGGGGAAATTGGTCGAAGCCGAAGGCGCCGATGTTTCGGGGCATTGGGCATGAGCGTAACAGCATACGGAAAGGAAAAAACGGCATGAAACTGGCGGTAGCTTCCGGTAAAGGGGGGACGGGCAAGACCACGGTCTCGGTGAATCTGGCGCGCACCCTGGGGCGGGCCGTGCATCTGCTCGATTGCGATGTCGAAGAGCCCAACGCCCATCTCTTTCTTCAGGGACGCTTGACCAAGGAAGAGACCGTCGCCCTCGCCATCCCCCAGGTGGATGAAACCCTCTGCGACGGCTGCGGCGAGTGCGGCAGGTTCTGCGAGTTTCACGCCATCGTCAGTTTCGGCACGGCGCCTCTGGTCTTTCCCGAACTCTGCCACGGCTGCGGCGGCTGCGCCCGGGTCTGCCCGCAAAAAGCCATCAGCGAAGTCGACAAGCGCATCGGCGTGGTCGAAACCTTGCAAGCGGGGGAGATTACCCTGACCCAGGGGCGTCTCGACGTCGGCGTGGCCATGGCGCCGCCGCTGATCCGTGCGGTCAAGGATGCCCTGCATGACGATCAACCGGCCATCCTCGATGCGCCGCCGGGCACCTCCTGCCCGGTCATCGCCACCCTGCGCGAGGTCGATTATGTGTTACTGGTCACCGAGCCGACCCCCTTCGGCCTGCACGATCTCAAGCTGGCGGTCGACATGGTGCGGGAGTTGGGCCTCCCCTTCGGCGTGGTGGTGAACCGCATGGGCAGCGGCGACCTCCGCACCCACGACTTCTGTCGGACGGAAAAGATTCCCATCCTCCTCGAAATCCCTGACGACCGGCGCATCGCCGAGGCCTATTCCCGGGGAAAACTGATGGTCGACGCCCTCCCCGAATATCGCCACCTCTTCCAGGGGCTGCTGGAAAAGACCCTGGGCCTATGAGAGCAGCAACCATGAAACATGTCTACGGACCGGTGCCGTCGCGGCGCCTCGGACGATCCTTAGGGGTCGATCTCGTCCCCTTCAAAGTCTGCTCCTATGACTGCATCTACTGCCAGTTGGGGCGGACGACCGAAAAGACCCTTGAGCGCCGGGAATACGTTCCCATTGCAGAAATCCTGACCGAATTGAAAAGCCTGCTGGCGCAAGGCGCGGCGCCGGACTACATCAGTCTCGCCGGTTCCGGGGAGCCAACGCTCAATTCCGGCATCGGCGAACTGATCCGGAACATCAAGGAGATCACCTCGATTCCGGTGGCGGTCTTGACCAACGGCTCGCTACTCTGGCGGGACGATGTGCAAGAGGAACTGCTCGCCGCCGATCTGGTTCTGCCCTCCTTGGATGCCGGGGATGCGGCCCTTTTCGAACTGGTGAACCGGCCTCATGGGGGAATTTCCTTCGAGCGGATGGTGGAAGGGCTGGTGACCTTTACCCGGCGCTTTCCCGGCGAGGTCTGGCTGGAGGTGCTACTCCTCGGCGGCGTGACCGGCATTCCCCGCGAAGCGGAAAAGATCAATGATCTCATCGAGCGGATTCAGCCCCAGCGGGTGCAACTCAATACCGTGGCGCGCCCTCCAGCTGAAGACTTTGCTTTTGCCCTTTCGACAAAGCAGATGCGGGCGTTGCAGAAATCGTTCACCGTCCCGGCAGAGCTGATCAACGAAAACCCTGAAGCAAGCCCTGAGTATTCCGACACGAGCGCCGTCGACGAGGAACGGATCCTGGCGTTGCTGGAGCGGCGACCTTGCACCTGCGGCGATCTCGCCAAGGGCCTAGGCCTCCATGTCATGGCGGCGATGAAAGCCCTCGATCCTCTCCTTGCCGCCGGCAAGATCAACGCGGTCGTCATCGGTGGAAAGCCCTTTTACCGCGCGCGGCAAGCGCCGGAAAAAGAGGCGCTCAGGCCGGTATGAACGCCATGGCGGCCTTGACGATCCGGGTTACGGAATTTTGCTCTGCTTCCATTTCTAGATAAGGAAAAGGTTGAACTATGAAAGAGCTGGTCATTATCAGCGGCAAGGGGGGGACCGGCAAGACCAGCGTCACCGCCTCTTTCGCCGTGCTGGCTGAAAAGGCGGTACTCGCCGATTGCGACGTCGACGCGGCCGATCTGCATCTGGTGTTGAAGCCGGATGTCCGGGAGCGCCACGATTTTCGCAGCGGGCATGAGGCGGTCATCCGCGAGGCGGACTGCACCGGCTGCGGAGTTTGCCTCGACCTGTGCCGGTTCGACGCGGTGCGGACCCATGAAACCGAAGCCGGTGCGCGCTGCGTCGTCGATCCGGTGGCCTGCGAGGGCTGCGGGGTCTGTGTGCGTTTCTGCCCGCAAACGGCCATCGATTTTCCCGAGCGGCTCTGCGGCGAATGGATGGTTTCCGATACCCGTTGCGGGCCGATGGTCCATGCCCGGCTGGGGGTGGCCGCCGAGAATTCGGGCAAGCTGGTCGCCACCGTGCGCCAGGAGGCCCGGCGCATCGCCGAGGAGCAGGGGCGCAATCTGGTGATTGTCGACGGCCCCCCCGGCATCGGCTGCCCGGTCATCGCTTCGCTGAGCGGCGCCGCCCAGGTGCTGGTCGTCACCGAGCCGACCGTCTCCGGCGAGCACGATCTCGCGCGGGTGCTGAAGCTGGCCGCGCATTTCGGGATTCCGGCATCGATCTGCGTCAACAAGTGGGATCTCAACCCGGAGATGACCGAGCGCATCGAAAAGCAGGCCCGAACGGTAGGTGCGAATGTGGCCGGGCGCATCCGCTACGACCGCTCCGTCACCCAGGCGCAGATTCAGGAGCGGGCGGTGGTCGAGATCGACGCCCCCTGCGCCAAGGACATTCGCGCCCTCTGGGCCGGCCTGGGGCTTTCGTGCTGAGGGGCAAAAGAGCGGGTGGCGGACGGGGAGGTTCCGGGCATGGCCGTTGACCCGTCGCCGGAGCTCGCCGAACACTACGGGCACGGCCGCTGCGTGATCTGCGGCGGCCGCAACCCCCATTCCCTGCGCCTGCGCTTCGAGCCGACGGCGGATGGTGGAGTGCGGGCATCCTTTTTCGCCCATGGGGAACTGCAAGGCTATACCGATCTGCTGCACGGCGGGGTCATGGCCTCATTGCTCGATGCGGCCATGACCCACTGCCTTTTTCATCTCGGCATCGAGGCGGTCACCGGCGAGCTCAACATCCGCTACCTGCGCCCCATCCCCTGCGGCTCGGCGCTGGAAATCCGCGCCTGGCGACTCTCCGCCTTCCCCCCGCTGCACCGGCTCAAGGCGCAAATTCTTTCCGGCGGCGAAGTCATGACCCTAGCCGAAGCCAAATTCATGGAGCGCCCGGTGCGCTGATCTCCCCCTTTCAATGTAAAATTTTTATCCATAATGGCCCGTCGATTGTGCGACAATCGGCGCCAGGATTTTAATCAGCGCAATGAGGAGGATGCCATGCCGGAAAGAAAGAGAATCATCGTCATCGGCGGATCGGCCGCCGGCCCCAAAGCCGCCGCCAAGGCCCGCCGTCTCGACGAAAACGCCGAAATCGTCATCATCCAGAAGGCCCCCGATCTGTCCATGGCCTCCTGCGGCTATCCCTATTATGTGGGCGGCGTCTTTGACGACCGCAACATGCTCATCTGCACCCCCACCGGCGAGGTCCGCGATCCCAAGTTCTACCTCAAGGCCAAGGGGATCGTCGCCCGCACCGAAACCGAGGCGTTGCGCATCGACCGCCAGGCAAAGACCCTGCTGATCCGCGACCTCAAGAGCGGCGCGGAAGAGACCCTGGCCTACGACAAGCTGATCATCGCCACCGGCGCGCTGCCAAAAAAGCCGCCGATCCCCGGGGTGGAGCTCGACGGCATCAGCACCTTGCAGTCGATGGGGGACGCCGACTATCTGCGCGACATCCGTGACGGCCGACAAATCACCAAGGCGGCGGTCATCGGCGGCGGGTTGATCGGCATCGAAACCTGCGAAGCCCTGCAACTGGCGGGGATCGACATCACCGTCATCGAAATGCTCCCCCAGTTGCTCACCTTTCTCGACTGGGAACTGGCCAAGCTGGTGGAAAACCATGTGCGCGCCAAGGGGGCCAACGTCATCACCGACAACGGGATCGCCGAGTTTCTCGGCGAAAACGGCAGGCTGACGGCGGTCAAGCTCCAGAACGGCACCGAGCTTCCCTGCGAGCTCGCGGTCGTCGCCATCGGCGTGACCCCCAATGTGCGCCTGGCACAGGAGGCGGGGCTTGAAGTCGGCGCGACGGGCGGGCTTTTGGTCAACGAATATATGCAGACCAGCGACCCCAACATCTACGCGGCCGGGGACTGTGTCGAAGCCCTCAATCTCATCACCGGCAAGAAGGTCCATGCCCCTTATGGCGATCTGGCCAATCTGCAGGGTCGGGCCGCCGGCGAAAATGCCGTGCTCGGCAACGCCGTCACTTTTCCCGGCACCATCCAGACCGGCATCTGCAAGGTCTTCGACTTCGCCGCCGGATCGACGGGGCTGTCGGAAAAAGCGGCGCGGGCGGCGGGCCTGACGGAGATCGAAACGGTGATCAACGCCAGCCCTGACAAACCCGGCTTTATGGAAGGCAAGCTGCTCGTCTCGAAACTGGTGGTGGAAAAAAGCAGTGGCCGGATTCTCGGCGCCCAATGCGTCGGCCCGGGGGATGTGAGCAAGCAGCTGGCCATCTGGGCGATGGCGATCAAGGCCCGCCTGGGCGTCGAGGAGATGATCAATGCCGATCTGCCCTACGCGCCTCCTTTTTCCCTGGCCATCGACCATTCCATCGCCACCGCCCATCTCATGCAAAACAAACTGAAAGGGCGTATGCGGGGGATTTCCTGCGTCGAGGTGAAGAAGAAGCTCGATGCCGGGGAGAGGCTTTTCATTCTCGACAATCGCGCCCCGGAGGAGTTCGACCAGATGCGCCTCGGCATCGGCGAACGGCTCATGCCCCTGGGTGCCCTGCGCGGCCGCCTGAATGAAATGCCGGCGGATAAAAACGCCGAGATCATCTGCTTCTGCAAGATCTCCCTGCGCGGCTACGAGGCGGCGCGGGTGCTCGAAGGGCACGGCTGGAAAAACGTCAAGGTGATGGAAGGCGGCGTCATGGCCTGGCCTTATCCCCGGGAAAAATAATTTTTTGTGGAGTGATGCTTATGCGTGTGACCGACCTGTGGACAAAAAATGCGCGCCCGACCCTGTCCTTCGAATTCTTCCCGCCGCGCAGTGAAAAGGATGAGGCGAGCTTCGCCAAAGTCGTCGACACCCTGGCCGAATTGAAACCGGACTTTGTCTCCGTGACCTTCGGCGCCGGCGGCTCCAGTCGCGAAGGCTCGTACCAGCTGGTTAAAAAACTGATTCAGGAAAAGGAGCTGGGGGTTATCGCCTACCTCGCCGCATACGGCTTGGGTCCGGATGAAATCTGTTCCATTCTCGATACTTACGCCGATCTCGGGGTGGAAAACATCCTCGCCTTGCGTGGCGACCCTCCCCGCGCGACCGAGGGACTGACCCCGCACCCGGAGAGCCTGGCCCATGCTTCCGACCTGTTGCACTTCATCAAGGGCCGCTACGCCTTCTGTCTAGGGGGCGCCGGCCATCCGGAAGGGCATCCGGAAGCGGCGAGCAAGGCCAGGGATCTCGACTATCTCAAACTCAAGGTGGCCAACGGCGCTGAATTCATCATCGCCAATTTCGTCTATGACACGCGGCTCTTCTTCGATTTCGTTGAGCGCTGCCGGGCGATCGGCATCGGCGTGCCGATTCTGCCCGGGGTGATGCCGATCTACAGTGTAAAGTTGCTGGAAATCCTCACGAAAACCTGCGGCGCGACAATCGGCGAAGAGGTGCGAAAAGGTCTAGCCGCGCTGCCCGCGGACGATACCAAGGCGGTCGCGGAATTCGGTATTGCTTTCGCCATCAAGCAATGTCGCGAATTGCTGGAACAGGGCGTTCCGGGCATCCATCTCTATACGATGGATAGAAGCGCGGCGCCCCTTGCCATCGTCAACGCCTTGAAAAATGAAAAGTTGCTCTGACCATGAAAACCTACCTTGAATGCGTTCCCTGCCTGCTGCGGCAGACGGTCGCAGCCTGCCGCATGCTCGCCGCTCCGGAAGCGGTTCAGGATCGCCTCGTCCGCAACGTCCTGACGGAACTGGCCAGTGCCGACCTCAGCCAGCCGCCGCCGGTCCTCGCCCAGGGGATTCATCGCCAAATCCGCGAACTGTCGCTGCAGAAGGATCCCTACCGCTGGGTCAAGAAGCATTTCACCGATCTGGCGGTCGGTCTGCTCGACGAATTGACGCAAACGGTGGAAGATTCGCCGAACCCGCCGGAAACCGCCCTGCGCCTGGCAATCGCCGGGAACGTCATCGATCTGGGCGTTACCGGAACGCTGAGCGAGGCGGAGGTGTTCGCGGCGATCGAGCATGCGTTGGCTGCCCCCCTGCAAGGCGATCCCGATGAACTCCTGCTGGCGGCGGAAGCGGCCAGGAAGATTCTCTACCTGGCCGACAACGCAGGGGAAATCGTCTTTGACCGGCTGCTGCTGCAGCAGCTCCCCCTGGAGCGGGTGACGCTGGCGGTGAAAGGGGCGCCGGTGATCAACGATGCCGTTCGTGAAGACGCCGTCGCCGCCGGAATCGACGCACTGGTTGAGGTGATCGACAACGGCGCGGATGTGCCGGGAACGCTTTTGGCCGAATGCAGCGAGAACTTCCTGCGCCACTTTGCCGAGGCCGATCTGGTCATCGCCAAGGGGCAAGGCAATTACGAAACCCTCAATGATGTACCCAAAGACATCTTTTTCATCCTGAAAGCGAAATGCCCAGTGATTGCACGGGATCTGGGGTGCAATGTCGGCGATTTAATTCTCCGGCGCTCCACACACCAGGCCAAAAGGGGGCAGGATCCGACCGGATTGTCCGATAGAACGCCGTGAAACTATTTCGCTGAACCGTAAGAATCCATGCCTGCGGCAACCTCCCATCGCCCCTTGCCACTAATACAACCGGCCCAACGGGATCTTCCTGTTGGGCCGGTTTTTTCCCGGGATCGAAACCTCAGGGACGAAAAGCCGTGCAGGTCGTTATGCTTGCGCCGGCGGCCAGGGGCGCCCGAGGCGAATGGTCACGGCCAGCCCCAGGCACAGCAGGCCAATGATCAGCCCCGTCACCCCGGTCCATTCCCGCCAGCTCCAGAAGAAGCCTCCGACCGTTCCGGAAATACTCGAACCGAGATAGTAGAAGAAGAGATAGAGGGCCGAGGCCTGGGCCTTGGCGACGGGCGCCCGGCGACCGACGCCGCTGGAAGCGACGGAGTGGACGCCGAAAAAACCGACGGTGAAGATGCCGACGCCGAGCACGATCCAGGGCAGGGCGGCGGCCAAAGTCAGCAACGCGCCGACGACCATGGCCGCCAGGCCGAAGCGGATCAGCGGCGCCCGACCGAAGCGGTTGACGAAATGCCCCATGATCGAGGCGCTCAAGGAGCCGAGCAGATAGACGAGAAAGATCAGGCTCGCCTGGCTCTGGCTGAGGAGATAGGGTCCTTCGAGCAGGCGAAAGGTCAGGTAGTTGTAGAGGGTGACAAAGGCGCCCATGGCGAGAAAGGCGATGAGATAGAGGCGGCGCAGCAGCGGATCGCGCAGATGCCGACCAAGGGAGGTGAAGAGATAGGCGGCGGCAAAAGGGCGCGGCGGCAGGTGCGAGGGGGGGAGACTGGCGGAGAAGAAGAAGCTGGTCAGCAGGCAGGCGCCGCCGAGGATGAAAAAGGCCGCCTGCCAAGTCCAGAGATCGGCGAGGATGGCGGTGAGCAGCCGTCCGGCCATGCCGCCGACGGCGTTGCCGCTGATGTAAAGGCCCATGGCCGAGGCGATGGCCGACGGGCTCATCTCCTCGCTCAGATAGGCCATGGCCACGGCCGGAAGCCCGGCGAGCAGCAATCCTTGTAGAAAGCGCAGGCCGAGCAGTCCGGCAAAGCTGTCATTGAAACCGATCAGCAGGGTCAGGCACGAGGTCAGGATGAGCGCGCCACTCATGACCCGCTTGCGCCCCCAGGTTTCCGACAGGGTACCGACAAAGAGCATGGCGACGGCCAGGGTGCCGGTGGCCAGGGAGAGGGGCAGGCTGCCGAGAGCTGGTGAGACGCCGAAGCTTTTGGAGAATTCCGGCAGCAACGGCTGCACCGCGTAGAGGCTGACGAAGGTGACGAACCCGGCCAGAAAGAAGGCGAGATTGACCCGACGATAGACGGCGGTGCCGACCTGGATGCTCCCCAACCCGGGATTCTCCGGCGGCGTGTGCGGGTTGACGTGCTGATGATGGCGCGGGTCGCTGGTCATGATTGACGGGAAAGATAGCACCGAAGTTGAGGCAAGGGAAGGGGCTCGCAAGGATGAGCCACCGGACTCCTATCCCTGCGCCACTGGTCACCAAAGACAAAAACACCGTGAATCCTTCGTGCGACTCCACGGTGTTTTACATTCAGGCCGGTTATTTCAAGCGCCGGAAGCTTTGATCCGCTCAATCAACTCGGCGGGATCGAGCACATTGGCCCGATCTCCGAAATCCCCCTTATTTCTGGTCACCAGCGCGTCACACCCGTTGCGGGTGCAAATGACGTACTGCACAGCATCCTCGAAGTCCCTCATGCCCGTGCCGAGCGCCTCGCGGAAACCTTCTTCATCGATATCCGCCAGTCTGAAAGTATCGAGGATGTCGGCAATGAAGGCGCGGGCCTTTTCCTGGCCGGCGTGCTTGTTGATGATATAGAAAATGTCGGTGATGCTGGTATTGGAGAGACAGGCCGTGACTTCCTCCCGTTCCGCCAGCCGCCACAACAGTGCCGCCTGTTTAACGAAGGGCCGGCGATTCAAGGCGATATCGAGAACGACGTTGGTATCAATGAGAATCTTCACGGGGCTTCCCTTCGAGGGCGGCCCGGCGCTCGGCCTTCCAGTCTCCAAGTCGCGCCCCTTCGATCACCCCGATCCACTTGTCCACGGAGCTTTTGCCCTTTGTCACCCGCTCCAGGTCCACCGCATGGCGCTCTTCGGTTTCCTCGGCATCCAGAAAGATCACCAGGGCTCTCGACTTGCGTATCCCGGCGGGTTTGTGCTTGAGTTCGACGACTCCGTCACGATAAGTGGCTTCTACGGTCTGCGGCATGGCTTTATTCTCCCCTCGCCTGCAATTTCAAACGGTTTTCTTGATGCGGGTGTTCATCGGCGGACCTACAAATTCCGCCAGGGACATCGACACCTATAATGTGCCACAAAAAAGCCGTTTGCACGACAGCAAATCTGTTCATATTCGGTCTATCCCGGCCCCAGTTCTTTTCATTACCAAGCCGAAAGGGAAACCCATCTTCGACTCCGACAGCGAAAAAGCGACAAAAAATAAATGGAACCCTCCCCCGGGCAAGGCGTTACAAGCCGAGAATATGCTATCCTCAAGCCATCCTGAAGCAAGGAGCCGTCATGCCGTTTTTCCGAATCTTCACGCTTTTCTGTCGCGTTTCCCTGCTGCTGTGGCCGGCGCTCTTCTTCTGCCTGGGCATCGGCGCGCCGGCCTTCGCCGAGGTGCGAAAGGAGACCCTGCCGGAAGTGGTGGTGGTCGGTGGCGACCGCGCCTATCCCCCCTATGAATTTCTCGACCGGGACGGCCAGCCAAGCGGCTACAACGTCGAGCTGACCCGGGCCATCGCCGAGGTCATGGGGCTGCGGATCGAATTCCGCCTCGGCGGTTGGTCGGAGATGCGCGACGCCCTGCAAAGCGGCGCGGTCGATGTCTTGCAGGGGATGTCTTTTTCCGAGGAGCGCCTGGCCGAAGTCGACTTCTCCCTCCCCTCGGCCATCGTCAATCACGCCGTCTTCGCCCGCCGTGATTCCCCCCCGGTCAACACCCTCGCCGAACTCAATGAATACAGCGTGGCCCTGCACCGAGGCGGCATCATGCACGACTACCTGGCGCGCACCGGCTTCGCCGGGGAGCTGCTGCTCACCGAAACCCCGGCCGAGGCCATGCGTCTGCTGGCCGCCGGCAAGAGCGACTTCACCATCGTCGCCATCGTTCCCGGCATGTACCACATCCGCGAGCTGAAGCTGACCAATCTGCTGCCGGCGGTGCGCAATGTCGCCACCTACCGCTACGGCTACGCGGTGAAAAAGGGGAACGCCGAACTCCTCTCCCGTATCGACGAGGGCCTGGCGATTCTCAAGAAGACCGGTCGCCAGCAGGCGATCTACGAAAAGTGGCTGGGGGGGCTGGAACCGCGCCCCGTCGACTGGTGGACCCTCGTCAAATACGCGGCGGTGGTGGTCATCCCCCTGCTCCTCTTGCTCGGCGGCTTCGCCCTCTGGTCACGCATCCTCCATCGCCAGGTGGCGCTGCGCACCGCCGACCTCACCCGGGAAATCGCCGAGCGCCGCCACGCCGAGGAGGAGTTGCGCCTCAACCAGCGCCAGCTGGTGCAGGCGGACAAGCTCGCGGCCCTGGGCACCCTGGTTTCCGGCGTGGCCCACGAGATCAACAACCCCACCGGCCTGATTCTGCTGGAGGCGCCCAAGCTCAAGCGGTTTCACGGCGACGCCGTCAAGGTACTCGATCGCTACTTCGCGGAGAACGGCGATTTTCAATGCGGCGGCCTGCCCTATTCACGCATGCGCAAGGAAGTGGGGCGAGGGCTGGACAAGGTGCAGGAGGCGGCCAAACGGATCAAGCACATCGTCGACGATCTCAAGGATTTCGCCCGCCGCGACGACAGCGGTGACCACGCCCCGCTCGATCTGAACGCCGTCGCCCAGGCCGCCGTGCGCCTGACGGAACCCTCCATCCGCAAGGCCACCGCGCGCTTTCGCGCCGACTACGGCGCCGGGATTCCCGCCATTCGGGGGAACGCCCAGCGCATTGAGCAGGTTCTCATCAATCTGCTGCTCAACGCCTGCCAGGCCCTGCCCGACCCGAGTCGCGCCATTGAACTCGTCACCCGCCATGATCCGGAGCGGAATCTGGCGGTTCTGCAACTGCGCGACGAGGGGACCGGCATCGCCCCGGAAAACCTCGCGCGCCTGACCGATCCTTTCTTCACCACCAAACGGGACAGCGGTGGCACCGGTCTCGGCCTCTCCGTTTCCGCCGGCATCGTCAAGGAACACGGCGGCACCCTCGAATTCGCCTCGGTTCCCGGCGAAACCCTCGTCACCCTCTGCCTGCCCGTCTTCCAGGAGGAACCGACCCGTGAGTGAACGGCTCTATCCCGCGTTTAAAATTCTGCTGGTGGATGACGAGCCGGACTGGCTCGGCTCCCTCGCCCTGACCCTGGAAGCCCGCGCCGGGCTCTCCAACCTCCTCACCTGCGACGACAG
Organism: Desulfuromonas acetexigens; assembly: GCF_900111775.1. NCBI lineage: Bacteria > Pseudomonadati > Thermodesulfobacteriota > Desulfuromonadia > Desulfuromonadales > Trichloromonadaceae > Trichloromonas > Trichloromonas acetexigens. The sequence goes on from NZ_FOJJ01000037.1 coordinate 204,006, forward strand.
CCGCCGGGTCATGGAGTTGCTCGATCAGGGGGGGATCGGTCTGGTCGTGCTCGACCTGACCATGCCCCATCTTTCCGGGGAGGCGCTGCTCAAGGAGCTCGCCGAACGCCATCCCGAGGTCACGGCCATCGTCCTCAGCGGCCTGAACCAGCTGGAGACGGCGGTGCGCTGCATGAAGCTCGGCGCCTTCGACTACTGCGTCAAGACCGACGAGGAGGAGCGCATCGTCGGCGCGGTGCTGCGGGCGGTGCGCATGCAGGAGATGCGGCGGGACAATCAGGAACTCTCCAGTCGCCTCGTTTCCGGCGAGCTGCGCCACCCCGAAGCCTTTGCCGGCATCGTCACCGGCGACCGGGGGATGCTGGCCCTCTTCTCCTATCTGGAGGCGGTGGCGCCCAGCCCGCAACCGCTGCTGATCACCGGCGAGAGCGGTGTCGGCAAGGAACTCTTCGCCCGCGCCGCCCATCGCCTGAGCGGTTGCCGGGGCAAGCTGGTGACGGTGAACGTCGCCGGGCTCGACGACACGGTCTTCGCCGACACCCTCTTCGGCCACCTGCGCGGGGCCTTCACCGGCGCCGAACAGGCGCGGCGCGGCATGGTCGAAGAGGCCGCCGAGGGCACCCTCTTTCTCGACGAGATCGGCGACCTGAGCATTCCCTCCCAGGTCAAGCTGCTGCGGCTGTTGCAGGAAGGGGAATATTTCCCCTTGGGCGCCGACCTGCCGAAGCGTCTCAAGGCCCGGATCATCGTCGCCACCCACCGGGATCTGGCGGCGCGGGAGGATTCCGGCGCCTTCCGCCGCGACCTCTATTACCGTCTGCGTACTCATCGCATCGAAGTGCCGCCCCTGCGCGAGCGCCCCGGCGACATCCCCTTGCTCTTGGAGCATTTTCTTGCCGAGGCGGCGCGCGCCCTGGGCAAGAAGAAACCGCCGGTCCCTCGGGAGTTGGCGCGCTTCCTCGCCGGCTATGCCTTCCCCGGCAACGTCCGCGAACTGCGGGCCATGGTCTACGACGCCCTCAGCATTCACCGCGACGGGCCGCTGGCCCTGGACGCTTTCGTCCAGGCCGCGCGTCAGGCCCCGGATGCTCCTGCGGTGGCCGCCGTCCCCAGCCGCAACCCCTTCGCCGGGTTTCCCGAATTGCCCACCTTCACCGAAGCCGCCGCCTTTCTGGTGATGGAGGCGATGGACCGCGCCGGTCACAACCAGACCCTGGCCGCGCGCCTGCTCGGCATCTCCCAGCCAGCCCTGAACAAACGCCTCAAACAGATGCGCGAGGGCGGGGCATAACCGGGGGTTATAGCTATAACCTCTGGTTATGGACGGTTCCATCCCATTGAAATTCTTTCGAATTTTATCGCCCGGCCGCCCCGAGCCATAACCCCGGGTTATGGCCGCGCTTCCCGCCTGCTTTGAGCTTCTCAAGAAAAACACAATAATTTCGGTTGGATAGAAACACTTTCCGACTTGGCACTCTCCATGCTCTAGGGAATAGGCAAGCACGGTGTCGCACAGACGACATCGGCAACCCGGACCCAACCAATGGAGGTGCCCCATGGCAATGTTCTGGATCCAATTCATCCTCGTTCTCGGTGCGGTACTCATCGGTATCCGCAGAGGCGGCGTCGCCCTCGGTCTGATCGGCGGCCTCGGCGTTTCCCTGCTCGTCCTCGGCTTCCGCAGCTCCCCCTCCGAACCGCCCATCGCCGTCATGCTCATCATCCTGGCGGTGGTCACCGCCTCGGCCACCTTGCAAGTGGCGGGCGGCCTCGACTACCTGGTGCAGTTGACGGAAAAACTGCTGCGCGCCCATCCCAAGTACGTCACCATCCTCGCCCCCCTTTCGACCTTCTTCCTCACCGTCTGCGTCGGCACCGGCCATGCCGTCTACGCCCTGCTGCCAGTCATCGCCGATGTCGCCTTCAAGACCGGCATCCGCCCCGAGCGACCGATGGCGATTTCCAGCGTCGCCTCGCAGATGGGGATCACCGCCAGCCCGGTGGCCGCCGCCGTCACCTTCTTCCTCGGCTTTGCCGCCAAGGCCGGCTATCCGGTGACCCTCATCGACATCCTCTCCGTGACCATGCCGGCCGGGGTCATCGGCCTGCTCACCGCCGCCCTGTGGAGCTTCAACCGGGGCAAGGATCTGGACAAGGACCCCGAATACCAGGCCCGCCTGCAGGATCCGGAATTCCGCAAGGCGCTCGATGTGAACGTCACCACGCTGGACAAGAAGATCAGCAAGGCCGCCAAGATTTCCGTCGCCCTCTTCTTCACCGGCGTCGGCACCATCATCCTCTTCGCCGTCTACCCCCACCTGCTGCCGCTTAACGCCGCAGGCAAGACCGTGCCGATGACCACCGTCGTCCAGTTCGTCATGCTCGCCTACGGTGCCTTCATCATGTTCGCCGCCGACGTGAAAGCCAAGGATATCGCCCACTCCAGCGTCTTCATCGCCGGCATGATCGCCGTCGTCTCGATCTTCGGCATCGCCTGGATGAGCGATACCTTCATCGCCGCCAACAAGAAATTCCTGGTCGACAACATCGGTATCATGGTCAAGATCGCCCCCTGGACCTTCGCTATCGCCACCTTCTGCATCTCGGCCTTCGTCAAGAGCCAGGCGGCGACCCTCGCCATCACCCTGCCCCTGGGCCTGGCCCTCGGCCTGCCGGTGCCGCTGCTCTTGGGCCTAGTGCCAGCCAGCTACGCCTACTTCTTCTTCGCCTTCTATCCCAGCGACCTGGCGGCCATCAACTTCGACCGCACCGGCACCACCCGCATCGGCAAGTACCTGCTTAACCACAGCTTCATGATCCCCGGCCTGATCGGCGTCAGCGTCTCGACCATCGTCGCCTACACCATCGCCAGCGTGATTCTCTGATTTTCGCGGATTCTCGACAGCAAACGACAAAAGGCGCCGGACAGGGCGCCTTTTGTCGTTATGACGGCGGCGAAGCGAGCGGAAGCTTGCAGGTGGTCGGTTTGGACGTATGATTCAAAGCGAAACAGGAATTTTTGGTAGTTTGGCCGGCGAGACGATCCAGCTGAAATCGAAGATAAAATGAGGGCGAAAGCGCGCTTTTCGCATTTCCGGATTTCCCCTGTTCAGATCCCCTAGACATTCATAGCAAATATGCTATAATCTGGCCATGCACTGGACAATCACCTACGTCAGCGAAACCGTTCAGGCAGCCATCCTGGAAATGCCGGGCGGCTTGCTCGCCCGGTACCTTCGCTACACAGACCGGATGGAAGTATATGGCCCCGACTTGGGGATGCCTCATACCCGCGCAATGGGGGAAGGGTTGTTCGAGTTGCGGCTGAAAGCTTCCGAAGGGATCGCCAGGGTGTTCTTCTGTACGGTCATCGGACGCAAGATCGTCATGTTGCACCACTTCGTCAAGAAAACCGATAAGACGCCGCCCAATGAGCTTGCCATTGCGCGCAGGCGTCTGAAGGAGGCCAAAGATGCTTTCTCACAAAGAGCTTAAGGCGCGCGCCCTCGCCCACGCCGAGGTGAAGGATGAATACGACAAACTGGAAGAAGAGTTTGCCTTGCTCGATGAATTTCTGAAAGCCAGGGCGGCGGCGGGCGTTACACAGGCGGAGGTCGCCGAGCGTATCGGTACCACCCAGTCGGCCATTGCCCGGCTCGAATCCGGCAACAGCAGACATTCGCCCTCACTCGCCACCCTTCGCAAATATGCCCATGCCCTTGGCTGTCGCCTCGAACTGCGCCTTGTCAAGGAGTCCGCCGCCGGGGGCATTAACAACAGGGATAGAGAAGTATCATGACCTCGGAACTCGGCAAAATCCGTCACCATTTTCGCGACGCGAAAGCACGCTTGCCGCCGGCGCCAAAAGCCTCTAGAATGTGTTGCAAACGCAATGCAAGGAGTTCGCCATGAAAACAGCCACGATACCGTCCCTCCGGGTCGATCCCGAACTGCGCGCGGCAGCCGAAAGTGTTTTACACGAAGGGGAAACCCTCTCCGGTTTCATGGAGAAGGCCCTGCGCGACGGCATCGAGCAACGGAAACTGCAACGGGAATTTGTGACGCGGGGTTTGGCCGGACGCGACGCAGCCCGCCACAGCGGCGAGTATTATTCCGCCGACGAGGTTTTGGCGAGCATGCGCGATATGCTGGCCCGTAACGAGGGCGAAGACCGCAAGTGAGCTTTGCTGTCCGTTACACCAGGACCGCCAGGGAAGACCTTCTGCGGTTGTACGATTTCCTCCTGCGAAAAGACCCGCGCGCCGCGCGCGGCGCCCTCGATGCCATCGAAAAGAGCATCGCCGTCCTGCGCGATTTTCCCTTTACCTGCCGCAAGGCGACCCCCGACGACCCTTTTCTGCGCGAGTTGGTGATACCTTTCAGTGGCGGCGGCTATGTCGCGCTTTTTGAGATCGAAGACGATAAAACCGTCACCGTCCTCGCGGTTCGCCATCAACGCGAAGACGATTATCGCTGAGCGGACGTTGCTGGATTTCTTCTGTTGTCCTCATGCTCGCTTGCCTGTGCGGCAATGATCGGAAAAATAAATCCGTCCCCTTTTTCCTTTCGTCCGTCCCCTTTTTCCTTTGATGTAGGCAGTGGTGACAAAACACTCTTCCCGAACCTAATTGGTCACGATGGATCTATCCCCTTAACTGTAAAGTGATGGATAATCATGTATAGAATTATTGGCTACTTAGCGTTATTCGAGGTTCTAGGGTTGCTTGGTTTTATTGTTTCGTCACGCGGCCCAGAAGGGATGGTTGCTCGTTACTTGCCTTTATTGTTGGCCTTTGTGGCGGTTGTGTTTGTCGCCTACTTGAAGGCGAAAGCCTTCTCATACAGAGAAATTGTTTATATCTCGGTTGCAGTATCTGCGGTATTTATTCTTGTAGTGCAGATCTTGGGATTTACCGTCTATCCTGGTTTGGCTAAGGGTATGGATTTTCTTTCAGGAGAGAATTTAGTGCGGACAGGTGTGATGCTGTCTGTTGGAACGGTGGGGCATTTTTTACTGCTGTCTCTGGTCCGCATAGGGAGAATTTTATAGCTATATTAGTCGTCTCTGAAAAATGTTAAGTATTCGAAATTAAATGTTTAATTCGCTGTTTATGATTGATAAAATCACCGGAAAGAAGAGTTCACACTCCAATTTCTGGTGATTTCATGAAGCCAAAGAAGCCGCAACCGCAAGATCAGGCCGAACTGTTTCGATCGCGCCTTGACCAGATCCTTGACAGGAACCATCCGCTGTTCGTATTGGCCAACCAGATCGACTGGTCCGTGTTCGACCAGACGTTTGGCCGGTTGTATGCCGACAAAGGGCGTCCGGCATTGCCGACCCGGTTAATGGTCGGGCTGCACTACTTGAAGCACGCCTTCGACGAGAGCGACGAATCGGTGGTGGCTCGGTTGCTGGAGAACCCCTACTGGCAATATTTCTGCGGGTTCGAGTTCTTCATCCATCGCCTGCCCCTCGATCCGAGTTCCTTGGTGCGCTGGCGCAAGCGGATCGGCCCGAAAAACATGGAGCCGTTGTTTGGCGAGACGTTGGAGACGGCCAAGCGCGGCGAACATCTGACCGAGTCGCACCTGGAGCGGGTCAACGTCGACACCACGGTGCAGGAGAAGGCGATCGCCTATCCGACAGACGCCCGGCTGCAGCACAAGGCGCGGGTGCTCCTGGTCAAGGCGGCGAAGAAGCGCGGCATTCCGTTACGGCAGAGCTACCTTCGCCTCGGCAAGACCGCCCTGATCATGGCCGGCCGCTATGCCCATGCTCGGCAGATGCGGCGGGCGAAAGCAGAACAGAAGAAGATCAAGAACTACCTGGGTCGGGTGTATCGCAACCTCCTGCGCAACTGTCCGCAGCCGGACGAAGAGCTGGCGGAGTTGCTGCATCTGACCAAAAGGCTGCTGACCCAGAAGCGTAACGACAAAGACAAACTGTACAGCCTGCACGCCCCCGAGGTGGAGTGCATCAGCAAGGGCAAGGCCCACAAGAAATACGAGTTCGGCTGCAAGGTGTCGGTGGCGACAACGTCCAAGGACAACTGGATCGTCAGCGTGGAGGCGCTGCACGGCAATCCGTTCGACGGCCACACCCTCAAAGGCGCCCTGCAACAGATCCGGCGCCTCGTTGGCTGGGAGGCCGAAAATGCCTACGTGGACAAGGGTTACAAGGGCAACCCGAAGCAACTGGGCGCAACCAACGTTCACCTGGCCAATCGACGGAAAAAGAGCATGAAGCCGAGTGAGTGGCGCTGGTTCAAGCGGCGATCCGCCATTGAGCCGGTCATTGGCCACATGAAGCAGGACAACCGGATGGATCGCAACTATCTCAAGGGTACCGACGGCGACAAGATGAATGCCATCCTGGCCGCCTGCGGCTTCAACCTGAGAAAGCTTCTGCGGGCTCTTCTTTGGCTTGTTTTCAAAGAACTGGACCGACTCAAATCGTTGCTGATGTTGCTCAAACGAGCCGGTTGGGTCGCCAGGGAACGGATACGGTCACCTGGGTTCAACATGGAATTCCCTTCGGGTATCGCCTGAAGGCGAAATTTCGAATTTTTCAGGGACGACTATGTATTCAAAACCAAACTGGAAAAGTCACATGACCCCTTTTCCCCGCAAATCTCGGATGGCTCGAAATGGATCACTCCACCATTGCCTCTGCCTATAATTCACTGGCCGAACGCTGGCTGGACGAGCGGTTTGGTCGGACTGACGGCGTTCGCCAACACGAGCGTGCCCTGGCCTTTCTTGACGACGGCAGCGAAGGCTGGGCGCTTAATGTCGGCTGCGGCTGCAATACTCGCTTCAACCCTATGCTGCGCGATCGCGGGTTGCGGATCGAGGGCATCGATATCTCCGAGCGTATGATTGAATTGGCCAGAGTCGCCGATCCCGCTGTCCTTCTGCATCATGCCGACGTCTGCGGCTGGCGCCCCCAGCGCACCTATCGCTTCATCTCGGCCTGGGACAGCATTTGGCATGTCCGACTTGAAGAACAACGACCGTTGCTGCTGAAACTCATGCATGCCCTGGAGGCCGGAGGCGTCTTTATCTTTTCCGCGGGGGGGCTTGATCATGCGGACGAGCACGTCGACTCGGCAATGGGGCCTCCCCTCTATTACAGCACGCTCGGGATCCCGGGCCTGCTCGACGTCATCAAGGAAGCGGGGTGCCTTTGCCGGCACCTCGAATTCGATCAGTATCCGTTGAAGCATCTCGTCGTCATGGCTCAACGGCCCGCCTGACCGCCATCCGGATTCGCTTTATTTTCCCATTGCTTCGCGCCTCCCCCCCATGCTAGTTTTTAACCATCGGACAACTTCGGCCGGGCTGGTTCGCGCCCCGGCCTTTTTCATTTCAGGCATTTCATGACCCCTCCCGTTAAACCCGAACTGCTCGCCCCCTGCGGTAGCCTCGAAGCCTTCTTCGCCGCCATGGAAAGCGGCGCTGATGCCGTCTACGCCGGGCTCAAGGAGTTTTCCGCCCGGGCCAAGGCGAAGAACTTTTCCCTGACCGACATGGAGCGGATGCTCGCCTACGCCCACCAGCGCGGGCGCAAGGTCTACGTCACCCTCAACACCCTGGTCAAGGAAGCGGAGCTGCCGCAGCTGGTCGACACCCTCGCGGCACTGGAAGCGATGGGGATCGACGCGGTGATTTTGCAGGATCTGGCGGTCTGGCGGCTGGCGAAGGAGCACTTTCCCGGGATCGAGCTGCACGCCTCGACGCAGATGACGGTGCACAACGCCGCCGGGGTGCGGATGCTGGAGAAGATGGGTTTTACCCGGGGCGTGCTGGCCCGAGAACTCTCCCTGGCGGAGATCGCCGCGATCCGCGCCCAAACCACCCTGGAGCTGGAGCACTTCATCCACGGCGCCCTCTGTTTCTGCTTTTCCGGCCAGTGCTATTTTTCCTCCTTTCTCGGCGGCAAGAGCGGCAACCGCGGGCGCTGCGCCCAGCCATGCCGCCGCCGCTACCGCTATCGCCAGAACGACGGCTACTATTTTTCCCCCAACGACCTCTCGGCCATCGACCTCTTGCCGCAGTTGCGCGAAGCCGGGGTCATCAGCTTCAAGATCGAAGGGAGGATGAAGAGCGCCGAGTACGTCGCCAACGTCGTCGGCGCCTACCGGCTGGCCCTCGACGCCCCCGCCACCAAACGGGCGGAGGCGGTCAAGGAGGCCAAGCAGCTGCTCAAGTCTTCCTTCGGGCGGCCGCCGACCAAGGGCTTTCTCCCCGGCGGCATCCCCACCGACATCGCCGTCCCCTCGATCAAGGGGGCGACCGGGCAGTTGCTCGGCGAGGTCGCGGCGGTGCGCGGCGGCGATGTCTCCTTCAAAACCCGCGACCGGCTGCACGTCGGCGACCGCCTGCGCATCCAGCCGAAGAGCGACCAGGCCGGCACCGCCTTTACCGTGAAGAGCCTGCTGCTCGGACGCAACCCAGTGAAAAAGGTCAATGCCGACAGCTACGTCACCGTCCCCTCCCCCTTTTCCGGGATTTTCAAGGTCGGCGACGGGGTCTTCAAGGTCTCTTCGGAGCAGGCCTTCACCATGAGCGAGGTCGCCTGCCGGCGCAAGCTGGAGGCGGTGCGCCGGGAACCGGCTCCGGTCGACCTGGAGCTGTCCGTCAGCGCCGAGCGCATGCACATCGTCGGGTCCTGCGGCGCCATCCGCGTCGAAGGGGACTACCCGCTGGAGAGCTACCCGGCCGGGGACTCCTCGCTGACTCCCGAGATCTTAAGGGGGGTCTTCGCAAAGGCCGCGGACGAGCCCTTCGCCCTGCGCGATTTGACCACCGGGGAACTGCCGGCGGTGGTCATCCCGCCCAAGCGGCTCAAGGAGATCCGCCGTGATTTCTACCAGGCGCTGCGCCGGGAAGCGGAAGAGCGCCGGGGGCGGGTGCGCCGCGAGCATCGCCAGGCGGCCCTGGCCGACTTGCTCCCCGCCGCGCCGCGCCGCGCCGCCGAGGAACGGCGGATCAGCGTCGCCATCCGCGACAGCCGCGACGCCCAGTTGCTTAATGACTCGGCCGTCGATCGCCTGATCCTCCCCCTGACCCCGGGCAACGTCCAGGAGTCAGGCCGTCTGGGCAAGCGCGGCGACGACCGGGGGGAACAGATCGTCTGGGATATTCCCTTCATCATTTTCGATCACCAGTGGGATGGCTACCGCGCCACCGTCCGCGAGCTGGTGAACCGGGGCTTTCTTTCTTTCCGCCTCAACAATCTCGCCCATTTCGAACTCTTCGCCGGGCTGGAGGGGCTCCTGCTGAGCACCAGTTACCGGCTTTATGCCCTCAACAGCCAGGCCCTTCTCGCCTGGAAGGAACTGGGCGCCGGAGAAGCGGCCCTGTACATCGAGGATGACCGTGACAATCTGGGTGACATCCTGCAACGCCCCGTCGGCATGCCCTTGGGGATGGTGGTTTACGCCTCGGTACCGCTCATCACTTCGCGCATCCCGATCAAAGGGGTGCGCGGCGACACGCCGGTGGTCTCCGACCGGGGGGACACCTACCGGGTGCACAAATCGGGGGATTTGACGGTGCTGACCTCGGAAACGGACTTCTCCCTTTTGGGTCGCCTCCCCGAACTGCAAGGGCTCGGCTGCGGCCGCTTCACCCTGGAACTGGGGCATCTCGGCCCTTTCTCGCCCAAAGGCAAGCAGGTCATGGAGGCGCTGAAGAAGGGACAGGCGCTGCCGGGGACGACCCTCTTCAACTATGAGTCGGGGATGGAATAGGGAGGCGGAGGGGAGAGGATGTCCAAGGAGCGGAATCGGCTGCTGATCGTCAACAAGGTCTCGCCGGGAGCGGAGGGGCTCGAAAGCCTGCCGGCGACGCTGGCGAAGCGTTTCGGCCTCGACGCCTTTGCCGCCCGCCAGCGCCTGCTCGGCCAGGGGATTGCCCTGCTCGCCAACGGCCCCGACGAAACCCTCGAAAAGATCACGCCGCTCTTGACGGAACAGGGCATCGAGCACTGGCTGGTCGATCCGACCCCGCCGCGCTTCGCCCCGGCGCGGGTGCAGGGTTTCCGCCTCGGCGGCGAAAGCCTGACCTTTCTCACCGGCGAAAAGGAAGTATCCCTCGACGGCGAATCGCGGGTGCTTGGCGTTCTCGCCGATCTCAGCGGCGCCGTGGTCGACCGCGACCTCAAGCGCCTGCTGGTGCAGACCGCCTATCGCGGCGCCGATGCCCTGAGCCGCCTCGACGACGACGAAATCTTCAAGACCGCACTGCAGCATCAGCCGATCCTCGACCTCTATCTGCTCGATGCCGACTACCGGGTGCGATCCGGGGTGCGCATCTTCGCAGGACGCTTCGATCCCCAAGGGCTGGAAGAACACAAGAGCTATAGTGTCGCCGGCAATCTCAAGGCGATTCTGCGCCTGATCCGGGAGCGCGCCGACGACTTCCAGTTGCGCTGCGATTTCGGTCTCGCGGCTCTTCCCGGTTGCGCCCTGAAGCGGGTGCCGCCCGGGGAGGCGCCGGGGCGGGAACAGCTCGCCCCCCTGACCCGCTTCGGCTGGCTGATGGCCGACCTGTGGCGTCACCAGATCGCCGCCGAGGAAGCAAGTCGGACCGCGTCAGCCGAGATTCCGGCCACCCTCACCGCCCTGATCGGCGGACCGGCTGCGGCGGTGGTCGCCACGGCCGCCGGGGTCAAGCTGCCGGGGATGGAGGAAGTGGCCGCGGCCCTGGGGGAAGACGCCGCCAAACCGGCTCCGACGGCGCAAGGCGTGCCCCTGCCCCTGCCCGAAGAACTGCCGCCGCTGCGGCGCCATTCCCGACGACTGCTGCTGCGGATTTTTCTGGTGGCGATGGGCGTGGGCATGGCCCTCTTCGGCGTCATCGGCGAGACGGTGACCGCGCTGGTTCGCCAAGGGATGCGCAATGGCCTGCTCCCTGCCCTCTTTGCCGGGGGCGCTTTCTGGGGGGGCTTCTACTACCTGCGGCTGAAGCGCCATCTGGAAAATCTGCCGACCAGCAAGGCTCGCTCAGTGGCGCTGGGGCTGGTCGAGGTTCACGGCCGGGCGCGACGCACATATGCCGTGGTCTCGCCCATGACCCAGCAGCCCTGCGTCTTTTACCGCCTGCGCAAGCTGCGGCGCAATCACGAAAACCAGAGTTGGGAGGAGGTCAGCACCACCGACTGCGGGCCGATCCCCTTTGCGGTCGAGGACGACACCGGCCGCCTCACCGTCGATCCCCGGGGCGCCGTCCTCAAACCCCGCCACCGTCAGGAAGGACTGCCCGGCCAGATGAGCATGTTGCTGATGGCCTCGTCCGTCTCCGATCCGACGGAAAAATGGATCGAGGAGATCATTCCCGAGGGCGCCCCGGTTTACGTCGTCGGTTACGCTTCCGCTCCCCGACCGGCGGCAAGCAGCCTGCGGGAACGAACCCTCGCCGCCCTGCGCGAACTGAAACAGAACCGCCACCTGATGAACCGCTATGATGCCGACGGTGACGGCCGCATCAGCGCCGACGAATGGCAGGCCGCCCGCGAGGAGGTCGAAGAGCGGGTGCTGCGCCAGTCCCTGGCGACAGCGGACGAAGACGGCCCCCGGCCGTCGTCGGTGGTGATCGGCCGCCCGGCACGGCGGGATCTGCCCTTCATCATCGCCGAAACCGAGTCGGAAGCCCATCTCACCCGGGGCTACGGCGTGCTCAGCGCGGTCTTTTTAATTCTTGGCCTGGGGTTGGCGGTGCTCGCGCTGACCCGGCTGGTTGATTTTTAACTCTTTTCACCACTCTGCAAGGAGGCACTCATGACCCTCTGGATCCCCCTCGGCGTCATCCTGCTCGTTCTGGTGTTGCTTATCCTCTACGTCATCGTCGTTTACAACGGCCTGGTGACGCTGAAGAACAACATCGACAAGGCCTGGAGCAACATCGACGTGCTACTCAAGCAACGCTTCGACGAACTGCCCAAGCTGATCAAGGTCTGCGAAGGCTACATGCAACACGAACGGCAGACCCTCGAAGCGGTGGTCAAGGCCCGCTCGATGATCGCCAATGCCCAGGGGGATCAGGAGCAGCTTGCCGCCCAGAACGCCCTGACCGACACCCTGCGTTCCCTCTTCATGGTCGTCGAGCGCTACCCCGAGCTCAAGGCCGACAAGGTCTTCAAGCAGCTCAGCACGCGCATCACCGAGATCGAAGAGATGATCGCCGACCGCCGCGAGCTCTACAACGAGTCGGTGAACCTCTACAACATCCGCATCGAGCAGTTCCCCGACGTGCTTGTCGCCCGCCTCTTCAATTTCGCCAACCGCGAGTTGTGGCGGATCGATCCGGCCCACCGCGCCGATGTGGCGGTCGAGTTCCGCGCCAACTGATTCGGCGAAGGATCGCCGTTCATTTCATCCCCAGGAGGAAGCCCCATGATCCGACACATCATCTTTTTCAAATTCAAGGCCGACGCCGGCGAGTCCGCCATCGCCGATCTCGAAGCGAGCCTCAACGGCCTGCCCGGGCTCATCGCCGAGATCCGCGCCTTCAGCTGCGGCCGCGACGTGCTGCGCTCGGCCCGCTCCTACGACCTCGCCCTGGTTGCCGACTTTGACGACCTCGCCGCCCTCGACCGCTACCAGGTACACCCCGACCACCAGGCGGTCGTGGCCAAGGTCAAGGTGCTGGCCGAAAGCGTGGTCGCCGTCGATTTCGAGTGTTGAGCGAGATCCAAGGCAAAAACGCAAAACGGGACCGCTCCCTGGGGAGTCGGTCCCGTTCTTTCTTGGGGGATGGGGGTGCGCCTTAGAGTTGCAGGGATTTGATTTCGAGGAACTCCTCCAGCCCGAAGGTGCCGAACTCGCGGCCGTGTCCCGACTGCTTGTAGCCGCCGAAGGGGGCGAGGAGGTTGAAACGGCCGCCATTGATGTCGACCTGGCCGGTACGCAGGCGCCGGGCGACCCGTTGCGCCCGCTCCCCGTCCGCCGACCAGACCGCCCCGGCCAGGCCGTAGGGGGAGTCGTTGGCGATGCGGATCGCTTCCGCTTCGTCCCGATAGGTCAGGATGGAAAGGACCGGGCCGAAGATCTCCTCGCGGGCGATGGTCATGGTCGGCGTCACCCGGCCGAAGACCGTCGGTTGCACATAGTAGCCGGTCGCCAATCCTTCCGGTGCCTCGGCGCCGCCACAGAGCAGCTCAGCCCCCTCGGCGAGCCCTTTTTGAATGTACTCCCGCACCCGCTCCCGCTGCACCGCCGAGACCAGCGGCCCGAGCTTGGCCTGGCCGCCCTTCGGGTCGCCGACGGTGAAGCCCCGCGCCCCTTCCGTCGCCAGACGCGCCGCCTCGTCGTAGCGGCTTTCCGGCACCAGCAGTCGGGTGTGAGCCGAGCAGGTCTGGCCCGAATTGAGGAAGCAGGCGTTCAAGGTGCCTTTGATCGCCGTCGCCAGGTCGGCATCGTCGAGCACGACCGCCGCCGACTTGCCTCCCAACTCCAGCGCGAGGCGCTTGACCGTCGCGGCGGCCAGCTCGGAGACCCGCTTGCCGGCGCGGGTCGAGCCGGTGAAGGAGACCATGTCCACCTCGGGATGGGCGGCCAGCACTTCGCCGACCACCGGCCCGGTGCCGCAGATCAGATTGAAGACCCCCGGCGGGAAACCGGCGGCGTCGATCAGCTCGGCAAGGATGAAGGCGTTGCAGGGGGCGACCTCACTCGGCTTGAGGATCACCGTGCAGCCGGCGGCCAGCGCCGGGGCGAGCTTGGCGACGATCTGATGGAGGGGATAGTTCCAGGGGGTGATGCAGGCCACCACTCCCACCGCCTCGCGCAGCACCAGCGAATTCCCGACGGTCTCCTCGAAGGAAAAATCATCGAGCAGCTTGATGGTGCTCTCCAGTACCGCGATGGGCAGGCCGACCTGCACCCGCTGGGTCATCTTCAGCGGCATGCCGACCTCATCGGTGATAACCTCGGCCAACTCCTCGGCGCGCTCGCTCAGCCCGTGCCGGAGTTTTTCCAGCAGCGCCTGGCGTTGCGCGACCGGCGTCGCCGCCCAGCCGTCAAAAGCGCGGCGGGCAGCAGCAATCGCCGCCTCGGCATCTTCGCCGACGCCCGCCGGAATCCGCGCCATGACCTGCTCGCTCGCCGGATTGACAACCTCGATCGTTTCCCGGCCCCGGGACTCGACCCAGCGGCCATCGATATAGAACTTCTGGTAATCGCGCATGGCTCTCTCCTGAACTTTTATTGAAAGGGGATGGAACGAAGAAGTCTACCAGCAAAAATTACCGAGTCCCGAAAATTTTGTCCCCGGCATCGCCCAGACCGGGAAGGATATAGCCCTGTTCGTTCAGACGCTCGTCAACCGCCGCGACGTACAGATCGACATCGGCATGGGCCTGCCGCACCCGCTCGATCCCCTCGGGGGCGGCGACGAGAAAAAGTCCGCGGATGCTGGTGCAACCGGCGAACTTGAGCATATCGATGGTCGCCACCAAGCTTCCCCCTGTCGCCAGCATCGGATCGACGATGAGCGCGCTGCGATGGGCCAGGTTTCCGGCAAGTTTGCGAAAATAGGTGACCGGCTCCAGCGTCTTCTCATCCCGGTAGATGCCCACGACGCTGACCTTGGCGCTGGGAATGAGATCGAGCACCCCGTCCAACATCCCCAGCCCGGCCCGGAGGATGGGAAAGATGGTAACCTTCTTCCCCTTGATCCGTTCCACCGCCACCGGCCCGCCCAGCCGCGAATGGTGTGCCGTTCCGTTTCCAGTTGGTCGCCTCATAGGTCAGCAGACGCGCCACCTCCGAAGCCAGCTCGCGGAATTCCTTGGTGCTGATATTCTGCCGGCGCATCAGCCCCAGCTTGTGCCTGACCAGCGGATGCCCAACCTCGATGACCGCCATGGTGCCTCCTTTCCCCTTGAATCAACCTGCGCTGGCGTCGCTCTTGTCGCGGATTATTCCCGTGAACACCTCCAGGGGGGCGTTGCCGACGTCAATCCTGCTCCCCACGCGCATACAGATGACGCTGAAACCCCACAAAGGTTTCTCTTATGAGCGCGGCTCCGCCCAGTTCCTCGGCGGCATCGTAGGCATTGCCATACTTCAACTCCAGCAGCCCCGGCAATTTTGCGACATCCAGTTCACCGACGCCCTCTTTGACATACTCGCCCAGGACAAACTCCAGAAAGGCTTGCTGCCGGTCCCGGTAGTGGGTCAAAATCCGGCTCTTGTGCGCGGCTACCCGCTCCTTGCGGCTCATTGGCTGCAAGGTAAAGGCGATATAGGCCAGCACGTCGAAAACATCGCTCTCTTCGGCATCGATCATCTTTTTGGTCTCGGCCAGCTGCAAGGAGCCGAAGCCTTTTTCGGCCAAGCCTTCCAGCAGGGCCTTGCGGGTATCGGGCTGTCCCCAGATCGCCCGCAGCTCGTCTTCATCCTTGAACAGGGCCGGAAGCTCACCGTAAAGCTGCTCGACAAACTGAGCGGCGGACATGGGCCTGCCGTCCAGATTCCAGAAGGTGGTCGCCATCATGTGCTGAATCTTGCGCTCCTTGCCGTCCGCCAGCTTGATCATGACCTTGTTGCAGACACAAGGCTTTTTGCCACAGGTGTCGCACACACAGACGCAGGGTTTTTCACCGCACTTCTCGCAAGGGCAGATACAGGGTTTCATGCCGCATTTTGCGCAGACGCAGACACAAGGCCACTTACCGCAGCGGGCACAGACCGGCGCTTCACAGGTACAGGGATCGTTGCCGCAGGTCTTGCAAGGGTCGGGATTCTCCGGCTCGCCATCCCACTCGGGATCGCTGAAATGCTTGTATGCCCCGACGAAGTCATAAATGGTGAAGTAGTCCTTGCCGTCAAAAAGGCGGGTCCCTCGGCCAACGATCTGCTTGAACTCGATCATGGAGTTCACCGGGCGCATCAGCACGATGTGGCGCACGTTGCGCGCATCGACCCCCGTTGAGAGCTTCTGCGAGGTGGTCAGAAGTGTCGGTATGGTCTTCTCATTGTCCTGAAAAGTCCGCAGCCAGCGCTCTCCCTCTTCCCCGTCTCGGGCGGTTACCCGCACACAGTAGTTCGGGTCGGTAATGCTCTTTATTTGATTGACCAGATCACGAACCGCCGCCGCATGGTCCTGCGTGGCACAGAACACCAGCCCCTTCTGCTTCTGGTCGATCATGTTCATGAAGAGCTTGACCCGATATGCCTCGCGCTCCTTAATCACGATGATCTTGTTGAAATCATCCTCCCCGTAAAGCTTGCCCTCCTCCACCTCGCCTTCGACCACCTTGTCATCCGGCGTGTAAATGTAATCGTCCAGAGTGGTGGCGATTTGCTGCACCTTGAACGGGGTCAGGAAGCCGTCGTTGATCCCTTCTTTGAGCGAGTAGATATAGACCGGGTCGTTAAAGTAGCGATAGGTGTCGGCATTCCCCTGGCGTTTCGGGGTTGCCGTCAAGCCAAGCTGCACGGCAGGCGAAAAGTACTCCATGATGCCGCGCCAGTTGCTCTCGTCGTTGGCGCCGCCGCGATGGCACTCATCAATGATGATGAAGTCGAAGAAGTCGGGGGGATAGTCGCCGAAACTCGGAGCGGGGGTCCCTTGGGCATCGCGACCGGTCATGAAGGTCTGGAAGATGGTGAAGAAGATGCTGCCGTTCTTGGGAACCATCCCCTTCTTGCGGATGATCGCCGGATCGATACGCACCAGCGCGTCTTCGGGAAAGGCGGAAAAGGCATTGAAGGCCTGGTTGGCGAGGATATTGCGGTCGGCAAGAAAAAGGATGCGGGGTCGGCGGTTGCCGTCGCCGTTCAAGGTCCAGCGGCTGTGAAACAGTTTCCAGGCAATCTGGAAGGCGATGGCGGTTTTGCCGGTACCCGTCGCCAGCGTCAGCAGAATGCGGTTCTTCCCCGCGACAATCGCCTCAAGCGCATTGTTGATCGCATTATGCTGGTAGTAGCGCGGCTGCCACTGTCCACTCTTATCTTCGAACGGCACCTCGGCAAACTTGTTGCGCCACTCATTCTCCTCGGCGTAGGTCATGGCCCAGAGTTCATCCGGGCTCGGGTAGCAGTCAACATACCCTTCCCTGCCGGTGCTCATGTCGATCTGATAGATGCCGACGCCGTTGGTCGAATAGGTGAAACGGGCCTGCAACATCCCGGCGTAGCGCTTCGCCTGATCCACGCCCTCGGTATCGGGGAGGTCCCGCCGCTTGGCTTCGATCACCGCCAGCTTCTGGCTCCGATAGATCAACACATAATCGGCGATGTCCTGTTTCGAGCGCCTACCCGCCCCCTGCAGCCTGCCTAGAGTGATGACCTCACGGCGCACACGACTGTCCTCGGCCACCCCCCAGCCGGCAGCGTTCAAGGCAGGGTCGATCAGTTCGGCACGGGTTTCGGCTTCGTTCATTCGATGACCACCCAGGGGCCGCCTTTTGCCGGACCGACTCGACGGATGCGACCATTTTCCTGAAGTTTCTGAAGGTTCCGCTCAATAGAACGTTCCGTCACCCCGACAAACCGAGACAATTCGGGGATGGTGATCGAGGGGTTTTTCCTTATGGCCACGACAATTTTCCCCGACGTTTTCCCCGACGTTTCCGCAGGCACCTCAACCAACATTTCACCTGCCTGCTCCAAGGCGGGCAAGGCTAGAATGAAACGAAAGATATCGCTCTCAATCAGTTCGGCACAGGTTTCGGCTTCGTTCATGAGTCATTTCTTTCCAAGTATTCAGAATAAAAAAAACCGCAGACAGCCTAAACCAACTTCCATTTTTTAAGATTGTTCTCAGTTATTTTTTCCCAGCCGGAGGGTAAGGTCATCTCTTCGGCTTCGTAATATTCTTCTATCTCTTCGAGAATCGTCTCCATAGATACCTTAACTCCATTACCGTCTAGCCTCTGAATAACCTGTTTCAGGATGTCTATAGAAGGAATTCTGGCTCTCTTTATTTGTGCTTCAGTCACAGTAGCCGTGACGGGTTCATATTGGTCACGCCCCTCGACAACCTGCTGAGCGAAATTTCTCAATGCCTGTGGATCTTCAAATGCCAGGTGCCCCTCAGGATTAAATTCGGCGAGAAACCCCATCGCCCAAATCTTGGAATGATCCGGCATCTGACTCTGTTCTTTCATCGCCCCTGCTGCAGTCGCACTATCAGAAAGCAAACTAGCCAAGAATGATAAGCCCTTTATGGAGAAGTCGCCGACTCTACCACAAGACCTTGCTGTTTGATCGTATCTGACAGACGGTTTTTTCTTCGCCTCACCCGCTTCGTTGCATTTTTCGATGAATTGTTTGTGGGTCATATTTTCAATCATGATTTTTTCTCCTTGCTACATGATTAATTAGTCGCGGGTTTCGGTCTCGTTCATGCCACAGCCTCATCAATCGCGTTTTCCAGCAGGGTGGTCAGCTCCCCGGCGAAGGCTTTTTGCAGGATGGATTGCTTGAGTTCGGCGAGGGCGGTGAGTTTTTTCTTGTAGAGGGATTCGAGATTATTGGACTCTGTGCATATATCATCAAGCCTTGAGACAATTTTATTTTGATCAGATAGGCTCGGCACAAAAATAGGAAAGCTCCTTAGATACCCCAATCCGACAAATTTTTGTGTGGTTCCTTTCGCCTCTTTTTTCATTTTCGAAACAACAAAGCCTGATTGAAGATAATACTTTAAAAAATGACTATTTTGACCCTGTGGTACTTTGAATAAAGCCACATTTTTAATAGAGAATGACGGCTCTACTTCAACAACAGTTGGGTTTCCTATTGTCCCAATCATTGCCAAAAGAACGTCGCCGACAGATACTGCGCTTCTCTCGTTTATCTTAAGGTAATCAGACTCAGATATGTATTGCACTTTCTCTAAATTTAGCCCATCTCTCTTTAAATTTTTGGAGGTGACAAGTGGGAACCCTTCTGAATGATACTTAGGCGAGTCATGCGTGCCATCCCGAACGTCATAAACCTCCCCCAGCGTCTTCTCCACCCACCCGTCCCCCTTCTGGGTGAACACAGCATTCAGATAGCTTTCAAACAGCTCACGAGCATTGGCGTGATTCTTCTCGGTATTGGCGATGGCCGCATCGATCCCCGCAAAGGCTTCATCGAGGATGTCGACTATGCGCTTTTGTTCTGGGAGGGAGTCTGGATATGAAACTCTGAACTTTTCAGCTAAGACACTTCTGGCCAATTCTGTTTGGCCACTCGCGCCTTCACCGCTTGTTGCAATCTCTTCTTCAATCTTGATCATCATGTAGCCAAAGAAGTCGTTGAAGAACTTCCCTGGCTGAGGTCTTACAATGGTTACGTGTGTATCAACTGTGGTCGGTTCGTTTGGCTCTTGACGAACCTGGGCTACTCGTCCCAAGGTGCCCGTACCAGTAGAATTAACTAAAACGTCACCAACCTTTATGTACCGATCAGGGTTTACCTTCTTGGCCGCAGAGTCATGACGACGCGCAAGACTCGGATTGATGCTGTGATCACGAATACATTTTTGGTTGAGTACAGCAACCCCACCTTCCTCAATGTATTTGGGAGCTACACCCCTATTTATCAGCTCGCATACATCGCCAAGCGAGTCCTCTTTCCAGCTCATCATACCATCTCCCGAATACCAGCCAGAATCTCCGCACTCTCCGCATCCAGCACCGCAATCTCATCCAGAATCTCCTGCGGACCACGCAGCGGTGCTTCCTCCCCCTTGTTCGGGTTCTTTACCGAGAGATCAAAGCTCGCCTGATCGATCTCCTTCACATCGACCGACCACGATTTATCCGAATCGGCAAAGCTCGCCTGCAGCGCTACAAACTCTTTCATGTCATCGTCATTCAGCGCATTGGTCTTGCCCATATTGCGACCCGGATCGAGCTGGTAGTACCAGACCTTACGGGTCGGAGCACCTTTCTCGAAGAAGAGCACCACCGTCTTCACGCCGGCCCCCAGGAAGGTGCCGCCGG
This sequence comes from Desulfuromonas acetexigens, assembly GCF_900111775.1. NCBI lineage: Bacteria > Pseudomonadati > Thermodesulfobacteriota > Desulfuromonadia > Desulfuromonadales > Trichloromonadaceae > Trichloromonas > Trichloromonas acetexigens. Next base: position 223,954 of record NZ_FOJJ01000037.1, read on the forward strand.
GGCAATCGAGCACCGTATGCAGGTTGCAGCTTTCGAGCAGCTCTTTGCGCAGGGCTTTTGAGGCGTTATCGGAATTGGATAGGAAGGTGTTCTTGATCACCACCGCCGCCCGGCCACCCGCCCTGAGCGACTTGATGAAATGTTGCAGGAAGAGGAAGGCGGTCTCGCCGGTCTTGATGGGGAAGTTCTGCTGGACCTCCTTGCGCTCTTTGCCGCCGAAAGGAGGATTGGCCAGGATCACGTCAAAACGGTCCTTTTCCTGAATATCGCTGAGGTTCTCGGCCAACGTGTTGGTGTGGATAATGTTCGGTGCGTCGATGCCATGCAGGATCATGTTCATGATCGCGATGACGTAGGCGAGGCTCTTCTTCTCCTTGCCGTAAAAGGTCTTGGTCTGCAGAGTCTCCAACTGGCTGGTGGTCAGTTTGCCGCCGTCTTTGGGATGGCGCAGGTAATCATACGCTTCGCACAAGAAGCCCGCCGACCCCACGGCACCATCGTAAATGCGTTCACCGATCTTCGGCTTGACGACCTGGATCATGGCCCGGATCAGGGGCCGGGGAGTGTAATACTCGCCGCCATTGCGCCCGGCATTCCCCATATTCTTGATCTTCTCTTCGTAGAGCACGGAAAGCTCATGCTTCTCTGTCTGCGAACGGAACTTGAGCTTGTCCATTAGCTCCAGGGCATCACGCAGGCTGTAACCGCTGCGGAACTTGTTCTTGATCTCACCGAAGATTTCGCCAATCTTGTATTCGATGGTGTCCGGCGACGACGCACGCTGCTTGAAACCCTGCAGGTAAGGAAAGAGCTCTCTATCCACAAAGGCGATAAGGTCATCGCCGGTCATCGCCCTATCGTGATCGAAGGAGCCGTCCTCCTTTTTGGGCGCCGCCCAGCGGGACCACTGATAGTCCTCCCCGATGATGAAGGTGTAGCTTTTCCCCTCCAGTTCGGCGCGCATGGCGCGTTCACGCTCCAGATCATCCAGATACTTGAGAAAAAGCATCCATGAAGACTGCTCGGTGTAGTCGAGTTCGGAGGAACAACCGGCCTCTTTCCAGAGGACGTCATCGATATTTTTAAAGGTTTGACGGAACATGAATTTCCTTGGCTTCGGTAATGGCCGTTTATTGCCGTCACGGAAAGTGAAGACGTCTGTTTAGGGGCAAATATTCCGGCACTTTAGTCAACCATGCTACCACAGCCGGTCGGAAAACCGGAAACGGGAATCTTCCGGGCCGTAACGCGAGTCTCCCGACCGGGTTCCGCGCCGTCGTCGCCTCCCTTTCCCACAAAAAGGGGCCTCCAGGGGCCCCATCGCCCAAACAAAAAAAGGGCCTACGGAATAAACCGTAGACCCTCGATTTGTTTGGCTCCCCAACCCGGACTCGAACCAGGGACAGGGTGGTTAACAGCCACCTGCTCTACCGACTGAGCTATTGGGGAATGTCGTTACAGGGCCGGAATATACGAGATTGCCCCGGGGGTGTCAAGGGCTTTTTCATCTCCGGCGTTTTTTAGCGGGAACCCTTTTTCAGGTCGACCAGAATCAGCTTGGCAACGGCCTTGAGGGTTTCGAAGACGCCCTCGCCGGTCATGGCGCAGGCGGTGAAATCGAGCACTCCCCCGGGGTTGATCAGCCGCCGCAGCTCTTCGATCGGCGTGATGTTGGGCAGGTCGATTTTGTTGTACTGAACGACGAAGGGCAGGTTTTCTAGTTTGTAGCCCTGCTCCTCCAGGTTGTCCTTGAGATTCTCCAGGCTTTCGATATTGGCATCGAGCCGTTCGTCCTGGGCATCGGCGACGAAAACCACGCCGTCGACCCCTTTGAGAATGAGCTTGCGCGAGGCGTCGTAGAAGACCTGTCCCGGCACCGTGTAGAGATGGAAGCGGGTTTTGAAGCCGCGAATCTCGCCAAGGGCCAAGGGCAGAAAGTCAAAGAAGAGGGTGCGCTCGGTCTCCGTGGCCAGGGAGATCATCTTGCCCTTGGCCTCGGGAGCGGTCTTCTGATAGATGTATTGCAGATTGGTGGTCTTGCCGCAGAGCCCGGGCCCGTAATAAACGATTTTGCAGTTGATCTCCCGGGAAGCGTAGTTGATGAATGACATGGCGGCTTATCCCGTTACCTGAAAAGATTGTCGATGTCGTCGTCGGTAATTTCCGCGAAGGGGCTCATCTTGTTGGTCTTCTCGGTTTCGGCGGTCTTTTTCGCGAGTTCGTCAAAGATCCGACCCAATTCTTCGCTGGCTTTTTTGACACGCAGGCGCACCAAGCCGAGGGAGCTGCGCTGGTCGAAGATGACGACCAGGATCACTCGTCCGGCAACAATGGAGATGTGAAGATTGTCCTTTTCCCCCTCGTGAAAGAGGATGGAGAACTCTTTTTCGCCGATCAGCTTGGCCAAACCACCGGTCGCGGCGATATTGCCGGCGGTGAGCGACGCCAGGCTGGTGGTGTCCATATGTTCGGTTTCACCAACGGCAGAGATCAGCTGGCCGTTTTTGTCGACCAGAAAAATCACCTTGGAGTTGGACTCGCGCAGGAGACGTTCTATAACAACATTGATTTTCTTGAACTCTTCGTCATACATGACAAAGGATGGTTGAGAACCGAACATATCCGCATACTCCTTGCTGAGAGTTTCCCACCGGCTTTTTATAGCATCTATTGTGCCAAACAATCAAGGCGATCACCTTCCCGCCGCTCTTCCCCCTCCCCTGCCACCATTTCTTTATCCTGGCTTTCCCTGTAGTCCGCCAACTCGGCGAGAAACAGCTCACCGTAGCGGTCGGCTTTATGGGCGCCGATGCCGCCAATGCGGAGTAATCCGGCGTGATCGCCCGGCTGGACTCTGGCCAGTTCGACCAGGGTGGCATCGGTGAAGACGACGAAAGGCGGCACCCCAGCGGTTTCGGCGATGGTCTTGCGCAGGGCGCGCAGACGCTGAAAGAGGACTTGGTCGCAGGCAAGATCCTTCTTGCCCTTTGTTTCCCCAGCCTCCTTTTTCACCGCCGGGATCCGCGGCTTCGCCAGATGCAACACCTCTTCCCCCCGCAGCAGGGGGCGGGCCCGTTCCGTCAACTTGAGCACGGAATAGTCCGCGACATCCTGGCGCAGATAACCAAGATGTACCAGCTGGCGCAATAGCGAGCTCCATTCGGCCTGGCTCAGGTCGGCGCCGATGCCGTAGGTGGAAAGCTGGTCATGACGCAGATCGAGCAGCCGCTGCCCCCGGCCGCCGCGCAACACCTCGATAACATGGCCGGCACCGAAGCGTTGCCCGACCCGATAGACGCAGGAGAGCGCCTTGCGCGCATCCTCGGTAGCATCATAGGTTTGTGGTGGATTCCGGCAGATGTCGCAGTTGCCGCAATCTTCCTGCCGTTCCTCGCCGAAGTAGCCGAGCAGCACCCGCCGGCGGCAAATCTGGCTTTCGGCGAAGGCGGCCATGGCGTTGAGCTTGTGCAGTTCGATCCGCACCTGTTCGGGATTGCTCCCTTTTTCAATGAGCCCGCGAGACAGGGCGATGTCACCGCTGCCGAACAGGAGCAGGGCCTCGGCGGGCAAACCGTCCCTCCCGGCGCGGCCGGTTTCCTGATAATAGCTTTCCAGGTTCTTGGGCAAGTCATAATGAACAACGAAGCGGACATTGGATTTGTCGATTCCCATGCCGAAGGCGACGGTCGCCACCACCACCTGGATTTCGTCCCGGGAAAAGGCATCCTGAACCCGGCGCCGTTCTTCGTCGGGCAGTCCCGCATGGTAGGCCGCCGCCAGGAGCCCCTCCCGTTGCAGGCTTTCGGCGATGCGCTCGACCCGCTTCCGCGACAGGGCGTAGACAATCCCCGCTTCCCCCTCGTGCTCGCGCAGGAATTCCAGCAGCAATCCCTGGGGACGGTGCTTTTCCACGACCTGATAGCGGATATTCGGCCGGTCGAAGCCGGCGACATGACAGGCTTCGGGGCTCAGGCGCAAACGGGTGAGGATATCTTTGCGGGTCTGGGGATCGGCGGTCGCGGTCAGGGCAATCAGCGGGATGGCGGGAAACTCATCCCGCAAAGCACCGAGGGCCAGATATTCCGGACGAAAATCGTGTCCCCACTGGGAGACGCAATGGGCTTCATCGATGGCGAAGAGAGCGATCTCGATCTGCCGCAAGCGCTCCAGAAACTCATCGCTCATGAGCCGTTCCGGGGCGACATAAAGCAGATCGAGCTCGCCTCGTTGCAGTGCCTGTAAAACTACGCGACTGGTCTTGCCGTCAAGGGAGGAATTGTAGTAGGCGGCCCGCACCCCGTTGAAGCGCAGCGCATCGACCTGATCCTTCATCAGGGCGATCAGGGGAGAGACAACGATGGCCACACCGGGGCGATGCAATGCCGGGATCTGATAACAGAGGGATTTCCCTCCGCCGGTGGGCATGAGGACAAAGGCGTCGCGCCCTTCGATCAGATCTTGGATGATCTGCTCCTGATGGGGCCGAAAAGATTCGAAGCCGAAGACCCGGCCCAGAGTTTCCCGGGGGTTCTCCATCATCCCTCGGCGACCGGGATGATCCGCGCCAGCTTCATATCGACCATGCGAATGTGCTGAATCAGCCAGGCGAACAGGGCCTCGTTGGTTTCAACCAGCAAGTCGAAAGAGGCTCCGGACTCGTTGAATTGGCTCTGCCATTGCCACAAGCGCTTGATAAATCCCTGGTGTTGGTGCTGATGGTGGGCCATCTCCGGATAGATCGCCGTCGCCATCAGGGCCTCTTCGGCGGAAAAATGATAATGCACATATTCATCGAGAAAATCATACAACCGCCCGATTTCCTCCCGCCCCTTTCTGGCTCGGCAAGCACTGATCAGGGCATTGAAGCGCTCGAACAGTTCCCGATGATGGGAATCGATCAGCGGATGTCCGACCGCATACTCCTCCGTCCATTCCATGGAATACTCCTTTTACTTGTTTGCTGAAAACCCATATTCGTTCCAGCGTTCGTCAACCATTTCCATAATCTTCGCATCGGCAACCACTGGCTTACGCTTCTGGCGCACGGTCGCATCAATGACGACCCGCGAACCATGGATCTCAAGATCCCTATCCGCCCTGACGCAATTGAGAACATGCCAGTAGGAGGACGTCGGGTTTTGCACATCGACTTCGGAATTAAAAACAACCACGAGGCGTGAATTTTTGAAAAGCCAGTGTTTTTGTAGCTTCTGCAGAAGCAAACAGCCTTGCCCATCGGCTTCAGGCTTTACGGAGAGCAGGGCCGCGCCGTGATAGATTCCTTCAACCGGGAAATTAATGTCCTGCACTTCCGGACAATCGAGCTGCAACAGAGGGAGGAAAAGACGCTCGCTGGCTTTTGCGAGATAGGCTGTTTCCATGGGCGGGGGACCAACTACGGTACAGGGGTAGAGCGGTCGCCGGCGTGTGGTCAGGGTAGTCAAATGAAAAACCGGCGCCGAGGCGGCGGGAACATAGTAGCCGGTGTGGTTTGCGAATGGCCCTTCTATGGCTGTTTCCGAGGGATGAAGGTAACCTTCCAATACGATCTCCGCCGCTGCCGGTATCTGAAGATCGCAGCTCATACAGCGAACCATGGAAATGGGTTGCCGGCGTAAATAGCCGGCAAAGGCGACTTCATCGAGCCCCCCGGGAAGAGGAACGCCGGCAGTGTAAAGCAACGCCAGGTCACCACCCAAAGCTATGGCCATCGGCATGGCTTTTCCACGCGCCTGCCAGGAACGATAATGGCGGGCACCGTCACTCTCTTCCGCCCAATGGATCGTCGCCCGACGTTCATCGAGAAGTTGCACCCGGTACATGCCGCAATTGCCTCGTCCCGTCCCTGCTTCGCGAGTGAAAACCAGTGGCAGAGTCAGGTAACGGCCTCCGTCGCCCGGCCAGGATCGCAGTGCCGGAATCTGAGCAAAAGACGCATTGTCGCGCTGGACGGTCTCCTGGCAACTGCCCTGCTTGATCAGCCGCGGCAACCCCGTCGGCGTGTCGATCAGGTGAGCGAGTCGGGCCTCTGCGCTCCCCTCTTCAATCTTGTCCAAATCCCGGGCAATTCTCTGCGCCAACAGATCGAGGTTATCAGTCCACAATGCCCAGCCCATGCGTTTGACGGAGCCAAAGAGATTGGTGAGTACGGGAATCTCGGACCCTTTCACCTTTTCGAAAAAGAGAGCCGGCCCCCCCCCGGGAAGTTTGCAGCAACGCTCCGTTATGGCGGCGATTTCCAGATCGGCGTCGACGGGAGTGTCGATCCGACGCAATTCGCCACACTCCTCCAACAAATCAACAAATCCCCGAATATCCTGCATCGACATAGTAAACACTCCTGATTGTCCCCGATTCGGGCAAAAAACACTTCATCTTAACCTGTTTCACCGATCAAAGAGAAAAAAAAAGCCCCCGGCGCACCGGGGGCTTTAAACCGCTTCGTATCAGGAACGATCAGAATATAGCAGATTTGGCCATTTCCATAATGCCCCCGGGCAGAATGCCGAGGTAAAGAACACCTATAATCGCCAGAACAATGGAGACAACGGCGCCAACATTCATGGTTACCCAACCGAAATCCTCACCAGACTCCTTGAAGTACATGTAGACCATGACCCGCAGGTAGTAATAAAGGGAAACCGCCGAGTTGAGCATGGCAATTACCGCCAGCCAGATATAACCGGCTTTGATGGCACCGGAGAAGATATAGAATTTACCGACGAAACCAGCCATCGGCGGAACGCCCATGAGGGAGAAGAGGAAAATGGTCATCGCGACAGCCAGCAGGGGCTTCTTGTAACCAAAACCTGCAAAACCTTCGAGAGTGAGATTGTCCTCGCCTTTCTTGCCGGCCAGAACCAGCACGGCGAAAGCACCGAGATTCATGAAGGTATAGGCGAGCATGTAGAAGAGGATACCCGACATGCCGATTTCATTGGCAGCAACGATACCGACCAAGGCATAGCCGGCATGAGCGATAGACGAGTAAGCCAGCATTCTCTTGAGATTGGTCTGGTAGATCGCGATCACGTTACCAATGGTCATGGTCAGGACTGCGAGAATCCAGAGCAGCGAGGTCCATTCATCCTGAAGACCACCGAGCCCCAGAGTCAGGATACGCATTAAAGCGGCAAAAGCGGCAGCTTTCGGTCCGGCACTCATAAAGGCCGTGATCGGAGTCGGAGCGCCCTGGTAGACATCGGGAGTCCACATGTGGAAAGGCGCAACGGCAATCTTGAACAGGAAGCCCGTGCTGAGGAGCAGCATCCCGGCAACGGTCAAGGGGTTGGAGAGCTCAGCAGGATTGGCGCTGAGATAGATACCGATATCCGCAACGTTAGTCGTTCCGGTAACACCGTAGATCAGAGCAATACCGTAAAGCAGGAAACCGGTGGAAAAAGCCCCAAGCAGGAAATACTTAAGGCCGGCCTCGCTGGAGTCCACGCGATTGCGGAGAAAACCGGCAAGGATATACAGGGAAACCGAAAGAACCTCGAGACCAAGGAAAATGGTCATCATGTCGGTGCCCGACGCCATCCACATCGCCCCGGCAGTGGTAAAGAGAATCAACGGATAGTATTCGCCGACATTGAACTCTTCACGCTTGAGAAAGCCATCGGACATCAGGATGGAGAGTCCCGCAGCGATCAGGAAAGTAAAGTTGAAGAAGGTGGCGAAATTATCCAAGGCCACATGCCCGGCAAAGCCGAACCTGGGATCATTCCAGGCCCCAAGGCAAAAGAAACCGGTAATGACCAAGGCACCCAAGCTCAACCAGCAAATGAGCGAGGATTTCCCACGCGGCAAAAAGACATTGACCAGCAGAAGCGCCATAGCACAACAGCTCAGCACCAGCGATGGCATAATGGCCGCAAAGTTGACATTCTGCATGGCGGTTTGCACCAGATTTTCCATGGACATGCTCCTCCGGAAGCGGTTTGAACTTTATTCAAAAAAACTTGATTATTTAAGTTCCAGATGGCCGGGAATGACGTTCTCGACCATAGCCACCTGCTGCTTTCCTTTGACCTGCTGAATGAGCTGATCAACAGCCGGATTCATCTTGTCGAAGAAGGTGTTCGGATAAACACCGATCCAGAAGACGAAGAGTAAAAGAGGCAGCATCAAGGCGACTTCACGAGCGGAGAGGTCCTTCAGTTTCTGATTAGCAGGATTACTCAATTCGCCAAACATGACCCGCTGGAACATCCAGAGCATATAAACAGCGGCCAGAATGACCCCAGTCGTTGCAAAGACACCGAACCAGCGCAACTCACTCTCATAGGCCCCCATCAGAATAAGGAACTCACCGACAAAGCCGTTGGTCCCGGGCAAGCCAACCGAGGAAAGGGTCATGATCATAAAGATCGTGGCGAATACCGGCATCTGCTTGGCCAAACCGCCGAACTCGTTAATGGCACGGGTATGTCGACGCTCGTAGATAAAGCCAACGATAAGGAAGAGCGCGCCAGTTGAAATCCCGTGGTTGATCATTTGGATAATACCGCCCGACCAGCCTTGAGTATTCATGGCGAAAATACCGAGCATGACAAAACCAAGGTGGGAAACCGATGAGTAGGCCACCAGTTTTTTCACATCGTCTTGCATCATCGCCACCAGCGCACCATAAATGATGCCGATGACCGCCAAGAGGGACAAGAAAGGAATAAACTGTTGTGTCGCTTCAGGGAAGAGCGGAATGGCGAAGCGAATATAACCATAAGTACCCATCTTCAACATAATAGCGGCCAGAATTACCGAGCCAGCGGTGGGCGCTTCGGTATGGGCATCAGGCAACCAAGTATGCACCGGGAACATGGGAACTTTGATCGCGAAGCTGAAGGCAAAAGCCAGGAACAGCCAGGTTTGAGCTTCGGGAGAGATGCTCAGTTTGTAGAAGTCAATGATACTGAACCCCGCCACTTCAACACCGGATTGGATGGCGTGATAGTAAACGTAGATGATGGCTACCAGCATCAGCAATGAACCGACAGCGGTGAAGATAAAGAACTTAACCGCAGCATAGATACGGTTCTTACCGCCCCAGATACCGATCATGAAGTACATGGGAATCAGCATCAGTTCCCAGAAAACATAAAACAGGAACAGGTCGAGGGAGATAAAGGCACCGAGCATGGCGGTTTCGAGAAGCAGAGTCAGCGCCATAAACCCTTTGATGTTTTTATCTACCGCATGCCACGTCGAGAGAACGGCGATCGGCATGATGAAAGTCGTCAGGATAACCAACCAGAGGCTGATGCCATCGACTCCCACGTTGTAGTTCATCTGGAAATAATCACCGATGCTGATCCACTGAGCGAATTCAGTATAATGCATCGCCCCAGAGGTCTTGAACACATCATCAAAAGCCAAGGGGAGGCTGATGAAGAAGGTGATAATTGTAATAAGCAGTGTGAAGCCCTTGAGCAGATTTCCATTGCCCTTGGGAAGTGCCAGGACAACTAGCATACCCAAGATTGGAAAGAATGTCATCAGGCTAAGAAGATGTTCAGTCATGAGATTTCGCTCCTTGTTTCAACAATCGCAGAATGGCCAGCGTTCTTACCTGAAGACGTAGAATGCGAGAATGGCAACCACACCCAACGCCATAGTCATGGCATAGTTATGGGCAAAGCCAGTCTGGGTGTAACGCAGCGCATTGGAGAAAACATTGATCAACTTGCCGATGCCGTTGACAGCCCCATCTACAACTCGGACATCAAACCCTTTCCAGCAGAAAGTACCGATCTTTTTCGTGGGATTAACAACAAGGGCATCATAAAGCTCATCGACGTACCATTTGTTGAAAACCGCTCGCCAGAGGCCAGTGAAGGAGGCAACAAACTTGCCGGGGAGGGCGGGGTTTTTAATGTACATGATGTAGGCCAGGAAGATCCCGCAAAGAGCGATACCTACGGAGACTCCCATCAAGCCGAACTCGGCAGCGGGGCTGCCATGAGCGGAAATATTATAAAGATCCTGGGTAGGCTTGAAGACCGGAGCAAGGAAGTCCCCGAAGTAGTTGGGAATATTCCCAAAAGTGTGACCGATGACTGCGGGAATGCCGATATAGCCACCCACAACGGCGAGCAAACCCAATACCATCAACGGGATGGTGATGACCAGGGGAGACTCATGGACATGATCTTTCGCCTTGGCATGGGTCCGCTGTTCACCGAAGAAAGTCATGAAGACCAGGCGGAACATGTAAAAGGCGGTCATACCAGCGGCACAGGCGCCAAGGACCCAGAGAGCGACATGACCGCGGGTCGAGGCGAAAGACCACCAGAGGATCTCGTCCTTGGAGAAGAAGCCTGAGAAACCGGGAATACCGGCAATGGCAATGGTCGAAACCAGGAAGGTGAGGAACGTGATCGGCATTTTCTTGCGCAGACCACCCATGTTCCGCATGTCCTGGGCATCGTCATGAAGATGCGCGTGATGATAGGCATGATGCATGGCGTGAATGACCGAACCGGAACCAAGGAAGAGACAGGCCTTGAAGAAGGCGTGGGTCATGAGGTGGAAAATACCGGCGGTAAAGGCACCAACACCCATGGCCAGGAACATGTAGCCCAACTGGGAGACCGTGGAGTAGGCCAGAACCCGCTTGATATCGTTTTGGGCAAGACCGATGCTGGCGGAAAAGAGAGCCGTTACACCACCGACGACAGCGATAACCATCATGGTGTCAGGAGACAAGGCGAAGAGCGGATTCATCCGGCCGATCATGTACACACCGGCGGTAACCATGGTTGCCGCATGGATCAGAGCGGAGACCGGGGTCGGACCTTCCATGGCGTCTGGCAACCAGGTATAGAGAGGAATTTGCGCTGACTTACCAGTACAACCCAGGAAGAAGCAGAGAGTAACCAGGGTAACTACCGAGCTGCCCATGCCGAGGAGATGAGCATTCTGGCCGATTTCCAGGAAATTCACAGTCCATACGCCGTGGCTGCCCAGCGTCCAGTAGAGCACAAAGAGACCGATCAGGAATCCGAAGTCGCCGACCCGGTTGACCACGAAGGCCTTTTTGGCGGCATCACTGGCGCTCTTCTTATGAAAGTAATAACCAATCAGCAGATAGGAACAGAGGCCAACACCTTCCCAACCGATAAACATGACAACCGCGTTGCTGCCGGTAACGAGCATCAACATGGCAAAGGCAAAAAGATTCAAGTAAGAAAAGTAGCGATAGAATCCTTCTTCACCATGCATATAACCAATGGAATACAGGTGAATCAGCGAACCGACACCAGTAACGACGAGCAGCATGACTGCTGTGAGGGGGTCGAACAGAAAACCCCAGTCGACCTGCAGCTGACCGACGGAAATCCACGAAGCAAGAACGATTTCATGCGTCTTGACCGTGTCTCCGAGCAACTGAAAGAAATACTTGCAGGAGAGGACGAAGGAGGAGACCATGGCCAGAGTACCAATGCCGCCAATGATCTTCTCGTTCTTGATCTTCTTGCCTAAAAGGCCGTTGATCAAGCACCCCAACAGTGGGAAAAATGGGATCAGCCATAGTTTGTCGTACATCTAAGTCTCCTCTAAGCAGATTAAGCCTCTACACGGAAGCTACGAAATTTACCATTTCAGCAGATTGAAGTCTTCCACGTCGATCGACTCCTTATGCTTGAAGAAGGCGATCATGAGAGCCAGACCGACTGCTGCCTCAGCGGCGGCCACGGTCATAACGAAGAAGACGAAAACCTGCCCATCCATGTTGCCAAGGAAATGGGAGAGGGCAATGAACGACAGGTTGACGCCATTGAGCATCAGTTCGATACACATAAAGACGACGATGGCATTTCTCCGGGTGAGAACCCCAATGGTTCCCAGCGAAAAGAGAATGGCGCTGACAACAAGATAATGGTGCACAGTTACGGTAAACATGACTTATCTCCTGTCCAAAGTATGACTAAACTTCTCTTTTGGTCAGCACCACAGCGCCAACAATCGCTACCAGAAGAAGAATTGAGGCAATCTCAAAGGGCAGCAGGAAGTTGGTGAACATCGCCTGACCGATCAGCTCAGTGTGTCCAACCTGCGCAACCACTTCCTTGGTGATTTCACCTTGGACTGTCGTGGTTTCACCACCTTTGAGGAAAGTCATCGCCAGCAACATCATCAACGCGCCAACCACGGACCCCCAAGCAATACAGTGAGAAGTCCGCGCTTGTACGGCCGTACCGAGGTTGAGCAACATGATTACGAAGATAATCAGTACGATGATCGCCCCCGCATATACCATGATCTGGATGGCGGCCATAAAAGGCGCATGCAGCATGACATAGAAGATAGCCAGACAGAAAAAGGTCATCACCAGTGAAATTGCACTGTTGATTGGACTCTTGCATGTAATGACCATTATTCCGGATAAGACCGCGACCAGGGCGACCAGATAGAAAAATAGAAGTTCCATGGTTTCAACGCTCCTATTCGGTTACTTGAGAAGTCTCTCTTTGGTGAAGGCAAAGTCTTCACGCTTATAATCAGCCAGTTCGTATGCACCGGTCATCTCGATTGCTTCTACCGGACAAGCCTCAACACAGTAGCCGCAAAAGATACACCGAAGCAGATCGATCTGGTACACCTTGGGATACTTCTCGCCTTTCTCATTCTCTGCCGCCTCGACTGTAATGCATTTCGCGGGGCAGACCGTCGGGCAAAGATAACAGGCGACACACTTCTCCCGATCCTGAGTAGGTACCAGCCGATGAAGGCCACGGAAACGATCGGATACCTTCAGCCTGACCGTCGGATATTGCACCGTTGTAAGCTTGCTTGGCGCCAGATGCTTGGCAGTGATGATCAGACCTTGAATTAATGCTTTAAACATGGGTCCATCCTCTTGTTATGGTGATGTGATTACTGTAACAGAACAACGACCAGGCCGGTCACCACGATATTGGCCAACGCCAAAGGCAGGAACACTTTCCATCCCATAAACATCAATTGATCGTATCTTACACGAGGGTAGGTGGCGCGAATCCACATGAAAAACATCACAAAACCTACAATCTTGATCAGGATGTTAATAAACCCGGGGAAGGGGCCGGACCAACCACCGAGGAACAGAGTGGCGATAAGGGCCGAAATCACGATCATGTTGGCATATTCAGCCATGAAGAAGAGAGCATACTTCATAGAGGAATATTCCGTACAGAAACCGGAAACCAACTCGCTTTCACATTCAGGCAAGTCGAAGGGAGTACGGTTGATTTCAGCCAGGCTGGTCACCGTAAAGAGGACAAAAGCCAAGGGTTGACTAAACACATACCAGTTAGGCAGGAAGCTGATCACACCCCAGAGAGGCTCCATCTGCAGTTCAACAATCTTCCGCAGACTCAGAGTCTCGGAAAGCATGAAAACTGAGATGATGGAGAGGGCGGCCGCCAACTCATAAGAGATCATCTGGGCTGCGGAACGAATGCCACCCAGCAAGGAAAATTTGTTGTTAGAAGCCCAACCCGCCAAAACGATCCCGTAGATACCCAAGCCGGCCATAGCCAGAACATAGAGGATACCGACGTTCAGATCGGTGATCTGCTGGGGGATGATAAAGTTGTTGATCACCAGATCAGGTCCGAAAGGCACGACCGCCATGGTGATAAAGGCCGGGATACAGATCATCATGGGCGCCAGGATGAACGGAACCTTACTGGCCTGCGACGGAATAATGTCTTCCTTGAAGAAAAGCTTCAAGCCGTCGGCAATGGGTTGCAGCAAGCCATGCCAACCGGTCCGCATGGGACCCAGTCGGGTCTGCATGTGGCCAATCAGTTTCCGCTCCAACCATGTCGCATAGGCGACCATGAGAATGACGACTACAAAGACAGCAAGAATCTTTACAATCATCGATCCGAGAAAAAGGGGCCAGTTGTTCGAGAGGCTCAACAGTTCAGGCGTCATGACAATCCTCTTCCTTGACTGATTTAGGACAACTTACGCGCAACAAATAAACGGCTAGAAACCGGGCTTATGAGGGGTGGTCATTTCCCGCAGGTGAGATTTCAGATACTGAGCATCTCGATTTTGCGGATTAATGCGAAGTGCGCTTTCTAATTCCTTACCGGCGGCATCCAGCAGATCCATCTGCATATAACATTCAGCCAACCTGACGTAGGTATCGGCGTCCTTCGGGTTCAGCTTGAGAACTTCACTGTAGGCAACCGTAGCTGCCGAGAAATCCCCTATTTTCCTAAAAGCCTCACCGAGCATGAAATAGCCTGGTGAGAATTTTTCTTTCGAGGCAACAGAACTTTCGAATTCAGAGATCGCTTCTTCGATTTTTCCTTCCTTGAACAGAGCCATTCCCAGTTCGAAGCTTGCTGCTGTGTAAGAAGGACTGATCTCTAGGACTTTCTTGAATCTTTTTATCGCCCCAGGGTTATCTCCGCGCTGGGAAAGGACCATACCCAAGATATAAAGTGCGCGGGTATATACGGGGTTAATCTTAATTGAAGCTTCCAACGCTTCCTGGGCTTTTTCGAGATCTGACACGCGCAAATACGATAGACCCAGACGGTAATGTGTTTCAGCGCTTTTGGGATTAATCTCAAGCGCCCGCTTATAACTATCGATGCTGGCGGCGAGATTTCCCAGCCCATAAAGGGCCATTCCTAATTTGAAATATACACGGAATGGCTCTTTATCATTTTTTAGAGCTCGCTTGAATGAATCTACCGCCTTGTCCAGTTCGCCTCGATCATAATGAGCCATACCTTTATAGTAGTGAGCTCTGGCGAATTCAGGATCTTCTTTTATAACATCGTCCCAGAGGAGCAGAGCCTGATCCAACATTCCCCGATGATAGTGTTCCAACGCCCGCTGGTGAAGGAACCCAACATCCTTGATCAAGCTGACACCACACTGGTCACAGAAACGTGCTCTTTCAGAAACCAGTGTTTGGCACTTGGGGCATTCCATGGATGCTCCTGGGCAATGACTACTTGCTTAGCTCCACGGGGATAACCGACTCACCGCGATAGATGCGGTTGAGTCCGGCACCGACGAAGTGGTAAGGGACGAAAACCAAACCCTTGGGCAGGCGGTTCGCTACCTTGGCTTTCAGTTTCATCTCGCCGTTAGCCGCCTTCACCACAACCATGTCGCCCTCGACAACCTTGAGCGCTTTAGCATCTTCGCGACCGAGTTCAACATAAGGCTCGGGAACGACGGCTAGGGGGCCGGAAGCATGGGTCGACAGGGTGCCGCTGTGATACAAAGCACTGCCCGTTACCATGCGGTATTTGCCCTTGACAACCTTGGCTCCTTCGACCGCGACCACATTCTTCTTGGTAATCGCCAGATTTTCTCCACCCCATACCGCACCCTGGGGACCGATGGCATTGAAGTCAATGCCCTGGTAGCCCGGGACGCTCGCAGTTACTGCGGCAAAGATGGCAGCCGGTCCCGTATAGGAGACTTGTGCCCCGAGTTTGGCCAGCAGTTTTTCAAGAATAACGAGGTCGGACTTGGCCTCGCCGGGGCTTGCGATTCCGGGGTGCAGTCGTTGGATGCGGCGTTCGGCGTTAGTGAACGTTCCTTCTTTTTCCGCAAAGCTGACCGCCGGAAAGACAACATCAGCCTTGGCTGCCGTCGGCGAAAGAAAGAGATCCTGGACCACAACAAACGAGGCTTTATCAAGAGCCGACTCGATCTTAGTCCGATCGGGATAGGACGAAATCGGATCTTCACCGAGAATATAGAGGGCGGAAAGTTTATCGTCCGCGGCGGCCTCAAGCATCGCCTGAGCGCCCATCGCCCCCTTGGCAGGCAAAATACCGAGATCGATGGCACCTTGACTGTTGGCTTTTTCGCCACAAAGGAACAAGCCCGAGCCTTCGCGCCCGGCATTGCCGATAAGAATCGCCAGGTTGGCCGCCGCCACTGCAAGTTCTTTGCTTTGGGCCGTGTAGGGCAGGCCATAGGCGAGCAGAATTGCGGACTTTTTAGCAGAAGCCAAGGCACGAGCTGCCTCACGGATAGCGTCGGCGGAGGCACCTGTCTCGCTGGCCACCTTGTCCGGGGCGTACTTGCTCAGGGCTTTCTTCAACTCATCCAGCCCGGAAACACCGTCGGTTACCGCCAGTTTCTCTTCGATAAGGACGGAAGCGATGGCGTTCAGCACATTAACTTCCATTCCGGGTTCGGCCAGCAGGGTCTTGGATTCGGGAAGTTTGGAAAGCTTGCCGGTTTTATCGGCAACCACGAAAAGCTTGGCATGGTTGGCGCGAATGGCCTGATTGACGACCATCCCAACGACCGGATGGGTTTCATAAAAATCGTTACGAATGGCCAGGATCGCTTCACATTCTTCGATCTGCGGGAAGGTCCCGGTCGAAGCGGAAACACCGAGGGTTTCGACCAATCCTTCAGTAAGACCTTTGTAGCATTCCCCACCGGAATGATCCAGATTGCCTGTGCCCAGGGTCTTGGCCAGGTTTTTCAGCAAGAAAAGCTCTTCGTTGGTAAGACGGCCACCGGTCAGGATGCCGACACCTTTTTCCTGCTGGGCTTTTTTCAGTCCCTCGGCGGCGACGGCCAAAGCTTCATCCCATTCAACCTCAACCAGTTCGCCATTTTTGCGGACCAAAGGCTTTTTGAGGCGGTCTTCACTGTTGACATAGGAGTAGCCAAAACGACCACGGATGCAGAGGTTGCCATCATTGACGCCGGTTTTATCATTGAAGCGGATCGTCTCGACCTTATTTTTCAATACCCCGAGGGTAACCGTGCATCCATTCCCGCAGTAGCCACAAACCGTGTCAACTTCCTTGAGCTGCCAAGGGCGGGCCTTGAATTTGAAGGGACGGGGCAAGATGGCACCGACCGGACACATGGAAACGCACTGTCCACAGAATTCGCAGTTCAGACCCCGGTCGTAGGCCGTGGCGATCTTGGTTTCAAAGCCGCGGTTGATAAAGGTATACGAACCATACCCAACAACCTCGTCGCACACCCGCACGCATTTGCCGCACAGAACGCAGCGGTTCATGTTGCGCTCAATCAGGGGATTGACTTCGTCCTTGGGCAGATCGAACTTCTCACCCTCGAAGCGATTGGCGTTGACTTCGTACTCGTATGCCAGATCCTGCAGATCGCACTCACCACCCTTATCGCATACCGGGCAATCAAGGACATGATTGACCAGCAGAAATTCAAGGACCGTTCGACGCACCTTGCGGATTTCGTCGGACATGGTGGTAACGACCATGCCTTCGGTAACCGGCGTGGTGCAGGAGGGAATGAGGCGACCCTTCATCTGCTCAACTTCAACTAGGCAAATGCGGCAGGCGCCATAAGGAAAGAGTTTTTTGGCGTAGCAAAGTACCGGAATCTTGATGCCGGCCTGTTCAGCGGCCTGATAAATCGTAGCCTTCTTGCTAACCGTAATCTGTTTGCCGTCAATCGTAAGATTTACCATCTTAACCTCGTATCAATCAAATCAGTTAGGGAGTCGGCTATTCGATTGCCATGAACCGGCAGGCATCGTAACAGGAAGTACACTTGGTACATTTATCAAGATCAATCCTGGCCACTTGTCCCTTTTCCCACTCAATGGCATCAACCGGGCAAACCTTAGGACAGGCCCCACACTTTTTGCACTTGTCCTCGATCACCCGGAAATGCAGCAATGACTTGCAGCTATGGGATGGGCACTCCTTCTCCTTGATATGAGCCTCATACTCATCACGGAAATAGCGGATGGTGGAGAGTACCGGGTTCGGCGCAGTCTGACCGAGACCACAGAGTGAGCTCTTTTTGATATCGATTGCCATATCTTGGAGCATTTCGATATCGCCTTCCTGCCCCTTGCCTTCGGTAATGCGCTCAAGAATTTCCAGCATGATCTTGAGACCAATCCGACAGGGGATGCACTTTCCGCAGGATTCAACACGGGTAAAGTTGAGGAAGAAGCGGGCGATGTCGACCATGCAGGTGGTTTCGTCCATGACGACCAGACCACCGGAGCCCATCATCGCACCGGCCTTGATCAGCGAGTCGTAATCGACCTCGGCATTGAGAGCCGCCTCGGGGAGACAGCCGCCCGAGGGGCCGCCAGCCTGAACCGCTTTGAACTTGCGATTATTCAGGAGACCACCGCAGACGTCGTAAATAACTTCCTTCATGGTGGTACCAGCAGGAACCTCGACCAAACCGGTGTGCTTGACTTTGCCGGTTAGAGCGAAAATCTTGGTTCCCTTGGTGCCTTCGGTACCGATAGCGGCATACCACTCGGGGCCGTTATAGAAAATGTAGGAAACGTTGGCGAAAGTTTCGACGTTGTTGATATTTGTCGGATAACCCCAGAGGCCACGGACAGCAGGGAAAGGAGGACGGGGACGGCTCATGCCCCGCTGTCCCTCGATGGAAGCCATCAGGGCCGTTTCCTCGCCACAGACGAAAGCACCGGCGCCGGCCTTGATCCGCATGTCTAACTGGAAGCCGAGACCCATGCAGTCCTTGCCGAGAATCCCTTTTTCGTAACAGGTATCGATCGCCTTCTGCAGACGCTTGATGGCCAAGGGATATTCGGCGCGGCAGTACACATAGGCGAACTTGCAGCCAATAGCGTAAGCACCGATCATCATCCCTTCGATGAGACCGTAAGGGTCACCTTCAAGTACCGAGCGGTCCATAAAAGCACCGGGGTCCCCTTCGTCCGCATTACAAATCAGGTATTTGGTATCCCCAGGAGTAGCAGCGCAAAAGCCCCACTTCACCCCGGTAGGGAAGCCGCCGCCCCCACGTCCCCGCAGACCGGAACGCTTGACCGCATCAATAACCTCGGCGGGTTTCATCTTCACCGCCTTTTTGATGCCAGTAAAGCCTTCATGTTCTAAAAAAGCATCCAGGCTTTCGGCATCAATGGTTCCGCATCGGGAAAAAACGATACGCTTCTGTTTTTCAAGAAATTTGGTGTAATAAGGTCCGGCGACCTTCTTCTCTATAGGCTGATTGCCGATAACATGCTGCTCGACGATTTGCGGCACCAACTCTGGAGTGCAAAAATCGTAGGTCACCGCAGCCTGACCAGGAATGACCACATCGACCAATACGTCGTTGGCACACAATCCGCGGCAGCCTGTGCCGACCACATCGCAACGCTTACCGACCTTGGCTTCAACTCCCTGCTTGGCAAACTCCGCTTCAAAGGCGTCGGCTACCGCCTGCGCGCCGGAGGCAAACCCCCCCGTTCCCGTACAGATTAGAATTTTTATCGCTTCTGCTTTCGCGGCCATATCTGATCCATCCCCGCTCGGTGAATAGTTTTAGTCCAGGGGCGCCTAGTCCATCGCCTTATACTTGGCGATGACCTCATCCATCTTCTGCACCGTCATGCTGCCATAAGTCGCATCGTTGACCATGATGACCGGCGCCATACCACAGGCGCCGATACAGGCGACATATTCGGCAGTAAACTTGAGGTCCTCGGTAGTCTCGGCATGGCCGATTTTCAAGCGATCCTTGAGGGTATCGGCGATCCTGCCGGCGCCCTTGACGTGACAGGCCGTTCCCATACAGACGCGGACAATATATTTTCCCCGCGGCTCAAGGTGGAACTGAGCGTAAAAGGTGAGCACCCCGTAGATCTGGCTCGGGTAGACATTGAGCCTTTCGGCGATAAGATGAACCGTCGGCTCGGGAATATAGCCGTAAACATCCTGTACGGCCTGGAGCACCGGCATCAGTGCTCCCTTCATATCGATATATTTATCGATGACCTCATTGGCGCCGGTCAGATCGACTTCTTCTTCTTTGACCTTCTCCGCGACTTCGCTCATGGAAATAGCCCTTTCGTTTCTCGATCCGTTATCTGTCGATTTCCCCAAGGACGATATCCAGGGTACCGATAACCGCAACAACGTCGGCAATGAGTCGCCCTACGACCATCTGCGGAAGAGCTTGCAAATTGACGAAGGAAGCCGGCCGGATTTTCATGCGATAGGGGCTAGGAGAACCGTCGGAAACAAGATAGAAACCGACTTCACCCTTGGGATTTTCCACCCCCTGGTAAATCTCGCCAACCTCCGGCTTCGGGCCTTCAGTGATGATCTTGAAGTGATGGATCAGGCCCTCAATGGTGTTGACGACATTTTTTTTCGGCGGGAGACAGATCTTCGGGCAATCAGCCAGGATGGGGCCCGGCTTGAGCTTGTCCAGACACTGGCGAATGATCTTGCAGGCCTCGCGCATCTCAAGGAGACGGACCTTATAACGCGCCCAAGTATCGCAGCCGTCGTCGACATGAACTTTGAAATCATAGTCTTCGTACCCGCTATAGGGATTGTCGCGACGCAGATCCCAGTCCACCCCGGAACTACGGAGGGCAGGTCCGGTCAAGCCGATGTCGATAGCATCTTCACCGGTAATGCTGCCAACACCCATGACACGCTTCTGCCAGATCTTGTTTCCGGTCAGCAGGCCTTCATAGGTATCGATATGTCCGGGCATCATGTCGATAAAATCACGCATATCCTTCTCAAAGCCGTCCGGAAGATCGGCGGAAAGGCCACCGACCCGGAAATAGTTGGAAGTCATGCGGGCGCCGGAAATTTTCTCGTACATATTCATGATGTGCTCACGCTCGCGGAAAGCGTAGATGAACACGGTCATGGCACCGATATCGAGAGCGTGACAGGCGATCCACACCAAATGGCTCTTGAGACGGGTCAATTCCGCCAACATGACCCGGACAACCTTGGCCCGCTCGGGAATCTGATCAGTGATGCCGAAAAGCTTCTCAACCGCCAGCACATAACCCAAGTTGTTATGCATGGGAGCCAGATAGTCCAAGCGGTCGGTCAAGGGAATGATCTGATGGTAGGTGCGGTGCTCGGAAAGCTTCTCCGTCCCACGGTGAAGAAAACCGATATGGGGAGTGGCCTTGATGACGATCTCGCCGTCCAGTTCAAGGACTAGCTGGAGCACCCCGTGGGTCGAAGGATGCTGGGGCCCCATATTCACGGTCATTGTTTCGGTAAGTGACATAACCTAGCCTCTTCTATGGAAAAGTGATCTTCGGATTCCTGGCCTACTTATGACGTCCCTGATACGGCTCACGCCCCGGACCCTGCAGCGGGTAATCCTTGCGCAACGGGTGCCCTTCCCAATCAGCCGGCATAAGGATGCGGCGGAGATCGGGATGATTATTGAAGGAAATCCCCATCAGGTCCCAGCACTCACGCTCATGCCAGTTGGCGGTGCCCCAGACTACGGAAACCGTATCAACCCGGGCGTCGGACTCTTCAACGGGGACTTTCAGACGCAGGCGGTCCTTGGTGGCGATGTTGTAAATGTTATAAACCACCATGAATCGGGGGGATTGGCCCAGGTAATCGACACCACAAAGGTCACAAAGGAAGTTGTAACCGAGATCCTTCTTCATGAAGGTGCAGATATCGACAATATTTTCTTTCTTGACGGTTATCGTCGTCTCACCCCGAAACTCAACGACATCCAGAACGGAATCAGGAAATTTTCCCTTCAGCTTTGCCACAGCAGCATGTTCGCTCATTGCTTATATCCCTATCTTTGCAATCAGATTCGAAAGAATGATTTCCGATCAGGCCTGGCAGATCCGCTCACCAACGCCGATGGCCGCCCCGAAAGAGTTGCGCTCTTTCATGATCTTCTCCTGAAGCTTCAAAATGCCATAAAGAAGACCTTCCGGACGGGGCGGACACCCGGGGATATAAACATCGACCGGAATAATTTCATCAACCCCCTGTACAACACTGTAGGTATCAAATACTCCACCCGAACAGGCGCAGGCACCCATGGCAATGATATACTTCGGCTCAGGCATCTGCTCGTAAAGGATTTTGATGACCGGCGCCATTTTTTTAGTCACCGTCCCAGCAATGACGATACAGTCAGACTGGCGGGGGGAAGCGCGAAAGATAACCCCGAAACGGTCGAGGTCGAAACGCGCCGCACCTGTCGCCATCATCTCGATAGCGCAGCAGGCCAGACCAAAGGTCAGGGGCCACAACGATCTGGACCGGGACCAATTGACGAGTTTGTCAAGACTGGTGGTGACGACATTGTTTCCCAGCGTTTTATCTACTCCCATTCCAGTGCTCCTTTTTTCCAGACGTAAATGTAGCCAACGAGAAGGATAGCGATAAAGACGCCCATCTCGATGAATCCAAACCACCCGAGCTGCTTAAAAACAACCGCCCACGGATAGAGAAACACCGCCTCGATATCGAACAAGATAAAGAGCATGGCGATAATGTAGAATTTCACCGGAAAACGTTGCCGCGCCGTCCCCACCAAGGGCATGCCACACTCATAAGGAGCGAGCTTGATTGCGCTCGGCTTCTTTTGCCCCACGAGAAACGAGAAGACCGTGGACCCCAAAGCAAGGGCAATCGCACAGAGGATGAGGACGAGTATCGGTAGATAAACCTCAAGCATGAATAAGCTCCTCCTAGTTGATGGACTGTGACTTGATACGCTACTGTTTACGCTGCTTCGCGGATTGCAAGTTAAGACAAATTAAATTCTTTGTCAAGGAAAAAATACAGTATACAGTATGCACTCCAGCGACCCGGAAAGTCGCTTAAAAAGGGGGTTTAAGGCCCATTTTAGACCCCATTGTTCTCATCGTTTCGGGGGCGTTTGGACACAACCGGTGCCCTCCCCTGGATGCCTGTATACAACATGTTGGGACCCCCCAGCGGGCAACGGAAAGCCGGGCTCACATGTCTTTCCCCGCCGGTTTCAACCCTGGCGACAACCGCCTACCAGTAATGGTTCCAGAATAAAAGGGCCGCCGATTCCCAGTGGCCCAAATCAAGTCGCCGAGAGAATTCAAGGCGCAAGCTGTGATCGCGATCCAGTCGATAGTTCTGGTCAAAAGCGACAAGGGTGGATTCATGACGATCCCCCAACGGGTAGTCCAAAAAACGGATGCGCCCATGCCCACGCCAGGCCCCCCACCGCATAAGCAGACCGGCGCTTCCCCCAACCCCCATCCCGTACCCTTCCTCCAAGCCCCTGCCGACCCGCAGTTCGCTCTCCATCAGCACGTAGCCGGTGAATGAGCTGAAGCGTGCGGCGTATCCGGCCCCCGGATTGAAATGAAACGCTAATCGATCCTCACCTTCATCGCTCCAAACCTGCTGGGCCCCCACTCGGACCTGCCAGGAAATCGGCTTATGCCAGGGCGTCACTGGGGTCAGCGAGCGCAGATCGACCAGGTCTAGCCTTTCCAGCCGGAGGCGTTCATTTTCGTGAAGGTAACGCACGGCAACCTGTCCCAGAACGATCTGCGCGCCGGAGAGATAACCGGCCTCGTCATCGAGAAGATCGTGGTAGACGGGACGATAGCGGATTTCCTGAACCCATTCCCCGGCGGCATAACCCACACCCAGAGACAACCGCGAGGGTCCGTGCCCATGATCAGGACGTACGGGGTGCTTGCTCTCTTCTTCGGTATCTTCACTCCGGCCCAACCGGCTACGGGCCGTAAGCAGCTGCAGAACGCGTGTACGGTATGTGGGCAAGTCGATGCGCTGGGAAAGAAAGTCCTGTTCCACGGCCCGTGCTGCAACCTGGAGAATCCGCCGGTGCGCATTTGTATCCGGGACCGACTGATCGAGTTCATCCGTGGGAAGAGCCCCCGTCGCCAGGGAGCGCGCAACAAGGAGATCCTCCGTTGACAGCGACGCCATCTCCTGCTGCAGCAAGGTCGCCAGGGAAGGGCGAAACCACGCCTCGTCGAGCAGGCCTTCCCGATCCAGCCAGCGGATGGTATCGACCGGCAAAACCCACAAGGGCTTGGTATCCGTCAGCCGCAGGGACGGGCGCGCGGCCTCCAGAAGAAACAACAGATTGTAGGAACAGTTTTCGTCGAAAAAAAAATAATCGGAATAGATATCTCGCAACTCCCAGAGATGCAGGAACATCCGCCGCGTCTCCTCGGGCGTCAGGTTCAAGGGATACTCCCAGATATCCCGCCGTTCCAGGCCACTGTATTCCTTGAGTTTTTCATAATAGGGCAAAAGCGAGAAATAGCCTCGATAAAGACCGGTCAAGCCCTTGACGGCATAAGTAAAACCATTGCTTTCATCGGTAAACGCCGAGTAATTGGCGGCATGGGCCAAAAGCTTGCTCTCGTGAGGTCCGGAGAAATTGAGCAGGGTATGACCGAACATCGAAGCCGGACTGTTCGGATAACTCCCCGGGAAGACCAGGGTCGCGCGTCGCGGTGCGATCCGCTCGAGGGCCGGGCCGAGATCGGAACAGTCGGCGAAGGACAGGTCGGCTGTCACGCCCAGCTCTTGAGCCAGCCACTCATAACGAGCAGGGAAACGGCAACGAGTGATATTTCGCCTCTCTTCATCCTTCCCGAACAAGGCTTGAATCGTTGCTTCCAGTTCCGCCGCGGGATCCGTTTTACCGTCGGACGCCAGAAAAAAGTCCGGGTCATCGACCGGACTGACCAACCCCCGCGAACCTTGCTGATAATGCAACAGCACTTGCCAGTAACGCTGCTCGTGGAGCTGTCGATCTTGCGCTTGGCGGAGCAAGCGCGAGAAATCACTCACTTCGGCCCACACTTCCCCCCCAGAGACCAGCAGACAAAAAACGAGGCACAAGGCCCACCAGGGGGCCTTGTGCCTCGTATGCTGTTGTTTGCCACCGAAGAGCAAGGAGGATACTAACCAGCGATCATACGGATACGATCCAGAACCAGTTCGGGACTTTCTGCACCGGTGACGAAAATTTCGCCGAAAGAAGCCTGCAACTTACCGGAGAAGAAGACTCTTTGCCCCTGGGGAACGGCCATGAGTTCCGCCAGGGTTTCAAGGTGCTCGCCCTCGCCGAAGGCCATATCCTGGGCAAGACCATCGAGATTGTCGCGCACATAGGCGAAAAGCTGGTCATCCGAGCCAATGTTCTCGGGCTGTTCGCAGCCCAGGGTCCCGGAAGTGATGCCGAAGGTCTGACTCCCGAGAAAGCCGTTGGTACTTACCTGCATCGTCTGAGAAAGAATCGAACCATCCGCGCGATCTCCCCACAACAGTGTCCCCAGACCGCACCCGCAATTAGACCTGGCCTGACCGGCCCAGGCACCGCCCGTTACCAGCATGAGGGCAACGAGACTTCCCAGAAAAATTCTGATTTTCATTGATTTCTCCCTTTTGCGACATTTGAACGGAAAATGCATGAAGCTTTGAGCGAATGGACTGTTTCTAACGTGTAGCCAGGGGGAAAGTCAAGGATTGTATACACTCCGCCGACAGCGCCCGGCTCTGAACAAAAAGGAAAGCGGCGAAGCTTTAACACTCCGCCGCTTTTCGGGTCAACTCGCCTATGGCCAAATTCAGCCGTGGATAAAAAGGGCCAGACAAATCGGATCGCCATCCGCCACATGAATGGGGAAGGTCAGAATTCTTTCTCCCGCGACGGCGGCCAAGGGACCGGCCGAGGCGAAGTGGGTGTAGGGAGGATCAATCTCGAAAGAAACCCCCAGTTGGGCCGCCTTGGCGGCGATATTGCCGCAGACGATATTAACGAACTCCAGCACTGTATCGTTGAGCACTTCCTCCGATTCGCCGTCGACGGAGTCCTCCTTGAGAATCGCCTTGGCGATGGCAAGTCGTGTCGCCTCGGTGACCCCCAGGGCGTAGCGCCCCTGGACCGTCCCCTTGAAGGGCATGACCGCCACCAGAAATACCGGACCCAGCGTGTCGGAAATTTGACTTACGCTGGGGCGCGTCGACAGCCCCGCCACCCGCAAGAGCAGCTTGAAGGTCAAATCGGCGCAGATTTCCCACACCTGGGGATGGGGAAGCCCGGCAGGGACGACGATACGATCAACGACATAGGGAGCCTGGTCTTCCTTGAAGGCGTCAAGATAGTGCTTCAGTTCCTCGGAACTCAAGGCGCCGATGCGCACCAGCGCTTCGCCGATATACAGATGGTTGTTTTTCTGGCGGATCAGCACCTGATTGACCTGCTCTTCGGTCAAAATACCGAGCTTGATCGCCATATCCCCGAACTTGAGATCCTCAAGGCGCTGCGCGTCATGAACCCGTTCGAAAGCGGTCAGGGAAATCAAGCCCATCGCCAGCGCGGTCGCGCCAAACTTGAGGTTTGTGGTTTCCTGCAGTTCGATCGCCTTCAACAGATCCTCTTGTTTGACGGCTCGTTGTTCCAGCAAAAACTGACCGAAAAATTTGACAGCCATGAACGGCCCCCTTGTCAAAAAAGTTTCATCCCTCGGCAAAGAAACTGACGACGCTGAATATGCGGTCAGAGATCTCGCAGGGTGTTGAGCACGCCTTCGGTATCAAATGGTTTGGAAATCACGGTCTTCGCCCCCAGGCGCAAGGCTTCGGCGAACTTGTCCCCCACCCCGCCAAGGGAAGTGACCATGACGACTTTGGCCGTAGGGTCCATGGCCATCAGGGTGCGCAAGGCGGTCAATCCGTCCATGACCGGCATGTTCATATCCATGCAGATCAGATCCGGCTTGGTCGTCTGCTTCATTTTGATCGCTTCGGCACCATTTTTCGCGTGTCCGGCAACCTCGAACTCGCCGGAACTCGCCAGAATTTTTTCAAGCTGTCGGGCGACGGCAATACTGTCGTCCACAATCAGAACCTTTTTCATACGGAAAACCTCCCATCGGCAAACGTTAACACCACCGCCGTATCATGCAATATTGAATCCAACTTCGCCGAACAAAGCCGCAAGAGATTCACAAGCAGGCCTTGCGTACCCTTTCCGGCCCCCGGGGGCGGCCTTCACAGTCGACGACGGAAACGAAAAAGACCTGCCAGGGCAGGTCTTTTTCGTTTCATGCCGACACCCGATCAGGGTGCGTAAACTTCCAATTCATAGACGGAATAGCCGTCGTAGCGGTCTTTTTTACAGAGCAGTCGCACATAGCGGGCGTCCCGGGCGGTAAAGGTGATGTCGTCCACTCCGCCGTTGCCATAGTTCTCCGTTTTCACCCGGGTCCAGTTACGGTTGTCGGTCGACACGTAAACCTCGTACTCCCTGGCATAATTGCTGTGCCAGTTAATCACCACGCGATTGACCCGAGAGCTTTGCGTCAAATCCACCATCAACCACTGGTTGCCGTCACTCCTGGTCCACCACCGGGTCGCGGCGTTCCCGTCGACGGCCTTGGCCGCGTTGTAGGTGCTGCTTTCCGCCCGGGAGGCCGTGGCGATCTTGTTCAAGGCCAGATTCGCCGGCGCCGGCGGCGTCACGCCGGGGCAGAGGCTGCCGATATAGGTCGCCTCGGCCAGCTGGTAAGTGGCCAGGGGCACCCGGTTGAGGGTCAGATGATCCCGCCATTTGACGTTGTCGCAGCTTACCTTGGCGGAATTGTCGCCATGGCAGGAGGTACAGACGGCCAATCCGGCGGTGACGGGCCCATCGGTGAAGTAGGGGACCGTATAGACCTTTCCGACATGTTCAATCTGGGTCAGGCTAAAGTCAACGGAATCACTAGTGCTTCTTCTTCTGTCACTGCCGGAAAACTGCGAGACAAACAAATTAAAGATTCCACGGCCGGCACCTCCGCCACCACTGCGGTAACGGCCTCCATCATAGTCCCTAGATCCACTATCGCTGGGCTTGGCGTGAAAGGGCATGGTGTCGTGACAAGCCGCGCAAGCGCCATAATGCTGGATCGGTCCGCCCTTGTCGTGCATGTACTTGCCGTGACACTGGCGGCAAGCGGCCTGGGCCGGTCGGTCGGTGGCGGATGCCGGAATTTTGTGGCAATGGGCGCAATCGCCGGTCTGCGACCAAGTGGTGGTATGGTGCGGGCTGGCCTGGTGGCAGTTGGCGCAGACACTCGGATCGTTGGTGGTGGCGTGGCAAACGGCGCAATCCCCGCTCACCTGAGCCAACGGATCGGCGTGGTGAATCTCGGGAATCGGCGCCGTGTGGCAGGCCTGACAGCTGCCGCCGTTGAGCGCGATGGTGCTGTGGCAATAGGTACAATCGCCGGAAGCGAATTGCGGCTGAGCGTGATGATTGGCCGGCAGGCTGGTATCGGGAGCATGACAGGCGGCGCAGACGATGCCGCCGATTTCGGCACCGACATGGCAGGACGAGCAATCCCCGAGTTGGAAAAGATCGGTGGCATGGTGGGTTACCGCCGTTCCGGCCAGGGCCATGGTCCCATCATGACAGCTGGAGCAGTCCAGCCCTTCGACATTGACCCCGACATGGCAGACGGCGCACTCACCCATCTGATAGGGAATGGTCATGTGGTGCTGATCAACGATCGAAGCCTGATCGCCGGAGGTATGGCAGGTGGCGCAGTCCAGGGCTGCCGTGTCGACGTCGGCGTGACAGGCACTGCAGGCGATGCCGTCGCGGGCGGCGGCAAAGTGATGGCGTTCGTCCACCGCCGGCGCCCCCGGCCCGGAATGGCACCAGGCGCATTCAATGGCAGCCGACTCGGCGCCGGTATGGCAGTCGAGGCAGCCCCCGCCGACGGCAAGTTCGGTGGCGTGATGCATTTCCGCGCCGCCGTTCTTGGTCAGACCGTCGTGACAGGCGGCACAGGTCAGATTGGCGGCGATGATCGTTGTATGACAGGCGACACAGTTGTTGCCGTCATTCACCAGATAGGTCGGCGTGGCATGGTGCATCGCGCCTTGCCCGTCCTTGGCCTGGGTCGCGTGACAGGTCGCGCAATCGAGGCTGGCGGCGGTGATGCCGGTATGGCAGGCGCCGCATTGCAGACCATCCGCCGCCGCAGCGGTGTGATGGCGCTCGGGCAGCGGCACCGCGTTGGCGTTTTCGTGACAGGCGGCGCAGTCGATGGTAGCGAAGGTCACACCGCTGTGACAGGTATCGCAGGTCTGGGCGGCAAAGGCCGGATGCAGGTGATGCATGGCCGCCGAGCCGTCCCGGGCCTTGCCGACATGGCAGGTGGCGCAATCGAGGCCACCGGCGACGGTGTCGATCCCCTGGTGACAGGCCGCGCACTGATCGTTGACAGCCGGTGCGGTGGTATGGTGCATGACCGGCGAACCGTTCAGGACCGGCTGGGCGGCATGGCAGCTTTCGCAGGCGCCGGCGACGACGGCCGCTTCGGCGCCACTATGGCAGGCCGCGCAATTGTAGCCATTGTTCAATGCGTAAAGATCGGTGGCGTGGTGCATGGTCCCCGAGCCGTCCTTGCCCGGCAGAGCGTCATGGCAACCGGCGCAGTCAAGGGCCACGGCCCCGGCATGACAGAGGGCGCAGTTGTTTTCGGCATAGGCCGGTGAGGCATGGTGCATGGTCGGCGAACCGTCGTTGGTCCTTCCCGCGTGGCAGGCGGCACAATCGAGGCTGGCCTCGGTGATCCCTTCATGACAGGCCGCGCACTGATCGCTGACGGCCGGGGTGGTGGCATGATGCATTTCCGGCGAGCCGTTCTGTACCGGCTGCACCCCGTGACAGCTTTCACAGGCGCCGGCTACCGTGGCATCGGCGGCTCCGGTGTGGCATTGATTACAAGCCAGCCCGTCCCGCTCGGCGGCGGTGTGATGCCGTTCGGGGATGGCCACGGCATTGGCACTTTCATGGCAGCCGGCGCAGTCGATGGTCGCAAAGGTCACGCCGCTATGACAGGTAGCGCAGGACTGGGCGACGAAGTCCGGATGCAAGTGATGCATGGCGACGGAGCCGTCCCGCGCCTTATCCTGATGGCAGCTGGCGCAATCGAGACCGCCGGCGACCCCTTCGATCCCCTGATGGCAGGAACCGCAATCGTCGCTGAGGGCCGGTGCCGTGGCATGGTGCATGGTCGACGAGCCGTCTTTCGTCGTCGGCTGGGCAGCATGGCAGGAAGCGCAGGCGCCATCGGCCACCGCCGCTTCGGCGCCGCTGTGACAGGCGGAACAGTTGTCGCCGTTGTTTACCTGATAAAGGTCACCGGCGTGGTGCATGGCGGCGGAACCGTCCCGCGCCTTATCCTGATGACAAACGGCGCAGTCGAGGGCACCGGCGACTTCCTCGATCCCCTGGTGACAGGAGCCGCATTGGTCGTTCAGGGCCGGAGCTGTGGCATGGTGCATGGTCCCCGAGCCGTCCTTGGCCTTGGTCGCATGGCAGGCCGCACAATCGGCCAATGCCGTGCCGTCCACCCCGACATGGCAGGCGGCGCAATCACCGGCCGTCGCCGGGGCGGTGGCATGGTGCATCAGCGGCGAACCGTCGATGGCGGCGGGCTGAGTGCCGTGACAGGCGGCGCAGTCGAGCCCCCCGGCGACACTGTCGATGCCGGTATGGCAGGCGGCGCAATCCCCCGACGTCGCCGGGGCCGAAGCATGGTGGAAGGTGGGAATCGGTTGCTGGTTGACGGTCTGGGTGTGGCAGCTTTCACACTGCTCCGGCGGCGGCACCAGGATGGTGTAGGCCCCGTCAATCATGCCGATGACATGACAATCGAGGCAGGCCATGCCCCAGGTGTTTTTCGTTTCCGTCAGATGATGGATGTTTGCGTCGACAAAAGAGTGACAGCCGGCGCAGCCGTTGGTTTCCTCGACTCCGGAGTGGCAACTGTTGCAGGAGCGATTGTTGAGATCGGCCAGCCGATGGTGGCGGGCCTCGGCGGTGATGTCCGTCCCCCAGCTGGTATGGCAGCTTTCACAGTTGACGACCTCGACGATACCGGCATGGCATTCGGCACAGTTGCCGCCGGTGGCAAAGGTCGTGGCGTGATGCTGGGCGGCGGCGTTGCCGGCGGACCAGCTGGTGGCGGTATGACAGCTTTCGCAGCCGCTGGTGGCGACGATGCTGGTGTGACAGCTGTTGCAGCTCACCGAAACGGCGGGGTCGTTCAGCAGATTGTGATGATCGGTGCGGACATCGGCGGTCCAGGTCGCGGCGGTATGACAATCGGCGCAACCGCCGGCGCCGGGCATGCCGACATGACAGACGGCGCACTCCTGGGTCTGGGCGGTGGCAGTGGCGTGGTGCTGGTTACGGACGTTGCCGGCGCTCCAGAACCCGTCGCCGTGACAGCTTTCGCAACCACCGGCATCGACGATACTGGGGTGGCAGGTATTGCAGCTCACCGAAACAGTGGGGTCGCTCAAGAGGTTGTGATGATCGCTACGGGCGTCGCTGGTCCAGGTGCTCGCGGTATGGCAGCTCACGCACTCGTTGACCCCGGCCAAAGTGGCATGGCAGGAACCACATTCGATGCCGGTGGCACTGGCCATATCATGATGGGCCGGGCGAGCCTCGCCGCGGTCGTGACAGTCCTGACAACCGCCGAGACCGGGCATGCCGGTGTGGCAATCGGTACAGGCCCCGTTCTGGGCAAACGCCGTCTGGTGGTGTTGATCCTGGGCATTGCCCGCGCTCCAGGACGCGGCGTCATGACAGCTCGCGCAGCCGGCGACGGCCGACAGGGCGGTGTGACAGGCGACGCAATCCCCGGCCTCGGCCGTGGCCGTATGGTGATGCTGGTCACGGGCACTGCCGTCGGTCCAGGTGGTATGGCAACTTTCACAGCCGGTCACCACCGCCAAAGCGGTATGACAGTCGACACAGGCCTTGCCGTTGACGGCGGCGAAATCATGATGGGTGTCGCGAGCTTCCCCCTGGTGACAATCCTGGCAGCCTTCGGCGCCGACCATGGTGGTATGGCAGGCGGTGCAGGGGCTGTTCTGGGCGGTGGCGGTGGCGTGGTGCTGATCACGGGCGCTACCAGCGCTCCAGGAACCGGTACCGTGGCAATCGCTGCAGTTTTCCGTGGCGGCGATACCGCTATGGCAGGTCGTGCAGTTGACCGTTACGGACGGATCGGTGAGGAGATTATGGTGATCGGTACGGACATCGGCAGTCCAGGTGGCGGCGGTGTGGCAGCCGGCGCAGGAGGTGGCGCCGGTCAGGCTGGCGTGGCAGGCGCCGCATTCGATACCGGTGGCGGCGGCCATGTCATGGTGAGCGGGGCGGGCCTCCCCGCGGATATGGCAGGCGGTGCAATCCTCTTTCGGATCGAGGGTGGTATGGCACAGGGTACAGGCCATCTGCCCTTCGCTCGCCAGGGTATGATGACCGTTGCGGGCATCCCCTTGCTCGGCCCAGTAAGCCCCGTCGTGACAGCTCACACAGGCGGGATCGCCACTCGGCGCATCGCTGTGACAGCCCGAGCATTCGAGGTTCGATTCGACGGCCACCTGATTGTGATGGAGATCGCGGGCCTCCCCCTGGTGACAATCCTGGCAATTATTTTTGGGAATGATGCTCGTATGGCAGACGCCGCATTCGATGCTCGCCTCGGCCGCGACATAATGATGGCGGGAAGCCGATTCCCCCTGATGACAGACATGGCAATCCTGCTGCAAAGTTACCCCGGCATGACAGGCCTGGCAGTCCTTGCCGTCGGCGGCGGCCTGAACATGATGGCGGGTGCGGGCGTCGCCGTCCTCCCCCCAATATTCGGCATCGTGACAGCTGGCGCAACCGGTTACCGGCGCTATCGTGGTATGGCAGGAATCGCAGCTGATATTTTTGGTCGCGGAGGCGACATGGTGGGCGGTGCGGGTATCGCTGCCGTGGCAGCTCTGACAGCCGTCCCCCCCTTGCAGGGTGGTGTGGCAGGAGCGACAGTCGATGGACTGGGCGGCGGCGGCTTCGTGATGGGGGGTGCGCAGCTGGCCTTGATGACAGCTGGCGCAATCGCCGAGTTCGCCGACGCCGGTGTGGCACTGGGCACAGTCGCCGCTTAGGGCGGCACTTGTTTCATGATGCCGGTTTTCGGCGGCGAAGGCATGGCAGCTGGCGCAATCGCCGGTGGTGGTGATCCCCTGGTGGCAGTAGGAACACTCTCCCTGGTCGAAATAGCTGGTCGCGTGGTGATTTTCGGCGACGTTGGCACCATGACATTCGGCGCAGTCGCTCGCCGTCATGGCGCTGGTCGTGGTGGCAGTCGAGGAGGTGGTCGTCGACGTGGTGGTGGAAGTCGTGGAGGAATCCCTCGTCCACCCTCCCCAAGCAAAAGCCAATTCCGGTGCGCCGATCAGAACCAGCAGGCACAAAAAAAGCCGCACCCCGGCTAAACGAACCCCTTGGGCCGACATCTTCCCTTCCGCCATAACTTTCCCCCTGTTTTCATTTGTGTGAATCGCGTTGTTAATTTCGTGGCAGGTCGCGATGCGTGTTTCGTCCCGTGGGCAGCCGAGTCGAAACCGAATTATCCTAACGTGTAATGAATCCTTCTGATCCTTGTCAAGAAAATTCTTCTTACAACATAAAAGCAAACTATAGGAATATCTACATAAATTAAGACCGCCAGGAGACTGCACGGCCCATTTAATCCTCGGTCTTCAGCGTCGGGGATGCGGGGCGCGGGGACGCCGGATCACGCTTTCCCGTCCGCCCGGCCGGTACCCGGAGGACTTCGATGTCGAGATCGCCGACCAACTCCTTCGTCCCCACCGCCACCCGCATCGGCACGGCGCCGCCATAAACTCCCACATGCCCCCCGTCCAGAGGCGCCCCGCCGCGGTAATCGTCCTTGACCCGCAGATAGATGTCGCCGGGATGGTCGAGGCGCAGGGCATATCGCCCGTCGACGCCGGTGCGGGCCGAAACCGCCAGCGGCTGTCGGGTCAGTTCCGGGTCGGCGAAAGCGAAGACGAGCACACCGGCCACCGGCCGCCCCTCGCTATCGCGCACCCGCCCCGTCACCCCCGGAGGACGGAGCTCCTCCATCCCGGCATAGGTCCAGAAGCGCTGCTGCCGTCCCACATCGAGATGTTCACCGGCGCCGAGCTCAAGTCGAAGGCTCTTGCCATCGGGATCAGGGGTCATGAAAACCCGATCCCCCACCCGGGGCGGGCCGATCTCCGGCCCGGGCGTGGCGCGTACCAACGCCCCGAGATAGTAATCGCCGGGAGGAGCCGCCAACTCGAAGGTGCAGGAGGCCGACAGCGGTACGGCGCTGAAGGGGATGATCAGATAGCGCCGGGGATCGGGCACGCGCCCTTCATCCCCCGGCCAGAGGGAGGCCACCCCCCGGCACTCCCGGCCGGCGGGAAGGGCCAGGCTCCCCGTCACGCGCCCCATCGCCGGTTCTTCCCCCCAGGCGATGAGCGGGAGCAAAAGCAGGAGGAGCAGCAATCGGCCGAACGATGGAAGCCGCATTTCATTTTTCGCCGTCATCGCCGACCTCCTCCCTCTTGGGTTCCGGCCAACTTGAGGGGCAGGCGCAGAAAAAAACGGGTTCCCGTCTCGGCGGCACTGGTGAAATGGACCTCCCCCCGCAGGTAATTGCTGAGCAGGCGCATGCCGTAGGTGCCGAGACCGCGGTCATCTCCTTTGGTGGAAAAATTACGCTTGAAGATCTGCCGTTGAATCCGGGGAGGAATACCGCCGGGATTATGCACAAAAAACTCCGCCCAGGGCCCCTCAACACGACAGCCGAGAGTCACGGTCTCCCCTTCGGCACAGGCTTCCAGGGCATTTTTGAGCATATTCCCGAGGATGCGGAAAACGAGAGTCCGATCGCTGACCAAAGACACCCGTTCCCCGGCGAAAAGGACTTCGATGCACCGTTCGACGCAGACGGGGTGCGCCCGATAGAGTTCCGCCAGAGCTTGCAGCAGTTCCAAGCCCTCGAAGGGTTCCGCCGCCAGACGCAAGGCGCCGCGTTCGGCGGCGACCAGCAGACGCTGCCCCTCGATTTCGTCGATGACCTGGTCGGCGGCCTCATGCAGCAGGCGGTAGATCTCCGGTCGCCGCTCCAGATCGTAGCTCTGCAGCAGCTCGGTAAAGCCCCGCACGCTCCCCATCAGATTGAGGACGTCGTGAAAAAAGATGTTTTCCAGGATCTGACGACGCTTTTCATGGCTGATGTCGGTCAGCGCCATAACCACAAAGTTTTCGCCCTGATGCTGCAAAGGGGTCGCCTCAGCGCGCAGATCGAGGGCCTCCAGGCGCTCGTCGCGCAGGCGCGTCAACCGACACTCGCGGATCGTGCCGACACCGGCCAGGCCGGAGAGGGCGGCGAGAACCGCGCCACAGGCTTCACAGGGCTCGGCGCACCCGCAGCCGTCCGGGGCCTGCCCGGCGTGTTCGCAGTCGAGCAGATCACCGATCCGCCGCCCGATGCAGTTTGCCACATCGGCCAAGCCACAGAGGTCAAGCAGGGCGCGATTGGCGTAAACAATCCGCCGCTGGCCGTTAAGCACCAGCAGTACTCCCGGCAGAGCATCGAGCAGCTGCCGTGCCAACGCCCCATCGGCAAAATAGGACTCCTGGCGCCGGGCGTCGTTCGCCGCCACCGAAACGGGGTTGGATTGGGGAAGGGAAGGGGCCACGGTCATCTACCTCCAAAAAAATGTTTCATCAGATTTCATTCGCCCCGCGCGCCAGCAGTCCGCGGATGACTTCACCGGCCATGGTCAGGCCGAAAATCGGTGGGATATAAGAAGAACTGCCGAGGGTCACCCGCCGCGCCCGCTCCTCCGCCCCGGGCTCGGCGAGGGGACGGAATTCCTCCGTCGAATAGACCACCGGGACTCCTGAGTCAATCCCGCGCTTACGCAATTCCTTGCGCAGGATCTTGGCCAGCCGACACTTCTGGGTCTGGAAGAGATCAGCCACCGCCACCTTGGTCGGATCGAGCTTGTTCGCCGCCCCCATCGAGGAGATAATCGGCAGACCCCGTTCCTTGCAGCTCTGGATCAGATGCAGCTTGCTGGTAATGTGATCGATACAGTCGAGGACCTGGTCGAAGCCGCGCCCGAGCAGAACCTCGGCGCTGTCGGCCCCGTAGAATTCCTGCAGGGGCTCAACCCGGATCGCCGGATTGATCGCCCGGCAACGCTCGGCCATGACCTGCACCTTGGCCCGGCCGACGGTCCCCTCCAAGGCATGGATCTGGCGATTGATATTGCTGAGCGCGACGACATCGAAATCGATCAGGGTCAAACGGCCGACACCGGCGCGGGCCAGGGCCTCGACGGCGTAGCCGCCAACGCCGCCGACGCCGAAGACCGCCACCGAGGCCTCTGCCAGGCGGCGCAGGCCCTCGTCGCCGATCAGCAATTCCATACGATTGAAACGATTTTCGGACAAAAGCTCCACCTCTTGCTCGTCAATAAGGATGCAAACCCAACACCCGCCGGGCATTGGCCGTGGTGATCGCCGCCGTCTCCGCCAGCGACCAACCACGCAGGTCGGCCAGACGGGCGGCGATCAGGGGCAGATAGGCGGGACGGTTGATCTGCCCCCGGTAAGGTTCCGGGGCGAGATCGGGGGCGTCGCTCTCCAGCACCAGCCACTCGGCCGGAAGGCTGCGCGCCAACTCCGGTCCGCGCCGGGCGCCGGTGAAGGTGAGAACGCCGCCGAGGCCGATGGCGAAATTCATCCGCAGTGCATCCCGGGCCGACTCCGAACTGCCGGAAAAGGCGTGAAAGATCCCCCCCACCCGCTGCGCGCCTTCATCCCGCAGAATTTCCAGGGTGCGACCCATCGCCTTGCGGCAATGGATCAACAGCGGCCGCCGCGCCGCAATCGCCAGGCGCACCTGGTCGCGAAAAGCCCGTTCCTGAACGGCCGGGGAGGGGTGTGAAAGCGTTCCGTCGAGCCCGATCTCGCCGACCGCCACCGCCGCATCGAGCAGACCCGTCAGGGCGGCGGCGGTCTCTTCGTTCCAGTCCGCCGCCGCCAGGGGATGGACCCCCGGCGCCGCCAGGACTTCCGGAACTTTCGCGACCGTCGCCAGCAACGCCGGCCAGCCGGCGGGGCGAACCCCGGGGACGACCCAGGCGCCGACGCCGACGGCGCGAGCCTGGGCGAGTTCCTCTACCAGGCGCTCGCGCAGGGGGAGAAAATCGAGATGGGCGTGCGTATCGAAAAAAAACGGCGGGGGGGTCTCCATTTTTCGATGCTAACACAGCCCCTCTTCCGGCGAAAGACTCCTCGCTTTCCAAGGAGATTGCTCAAGATAAATGCCTTGTCACGGCCGCCATTCTGTGTTATCTGGCAAGACACTGATTTTTCATGGAAAGCACCAACAGAACCGGGGAGGACCTATGCCGGCTGAGGGTTTCAGCAGAATTTCCTATCTTCGCAAACTCTTTTATCTGACCCATTTCGTCGGGCTGGGCGCCGGCCTTCTCGTCTCCCTGGCGACCGCGCCCCTGCTCGCCCCGGAAAGCTCCTTCCCCCTCTTTTTTGGCGCCTGTCTGATCGGCGGCCTGCTGCTGGCCACCGCCATGTTCCGCCTGGGGCGGCTGACCCTGAAAAAACAGCTGCGCCATCAGATCGACCGCCTGCGTCCCCTGGTCGGCGACATCGTCATCGCCGACGAGAGTGTCGAAGCTCTGGATGAAGCCTTGACCGCAGCCGTCGATCGGGCCGACGGCCTGGTCCGCCGGCTGCTGGGAACCACCGACCAGTTTCTCCCCCATCACCGGGAACTGACCGAGCTCAGCCGCTTCCTCTCAGAACGATTCAAGGAGGGGATCGAGGCGGCCATCCACGCCCGTCAGGACATGCAAACGATGGAGGGACGCCAGCAGGAGGTCATCCGACAGGTCGAATCCCTGAGCGAAAAGACCCAGGATGAAGCGGCCTGGTCGCGGGAACTCTCGGCCTCCCTGGCGGAGATGAGCGGCGCCATGGAACATTCGACGGCCAAATTCCTGGAGACCACCGCCACCGTCGACCAGATGGCCGCCAGCATCCATGAAATCGTCACCCAGGCCGAGGCCGTCGCCCGTTCGGTGGAGGGAACCGCCCACGATCTCGATTCCATCGGCGAAACCCTGGCCCGGGTGCAGTCCGGCGCCGTCGCCAGCGCCCATTCGGCGAACATGGTGAAGGAAGACGCCGAAAACGGCCTGCAGGTGGTGCGCAGCTCGATGGCGGAAATGGCCCGGATCGAGGAGGAGAGCCGCAAGGCGACCGAGGCCATGGAACGACTTTCCCGCCAGACCAAGGAAGTGGCCAAGATCATCGAGGTCATCAAGGAGCTCGTCTCCGACACCGAACTGCTCGCCTTCAACGCCGCCATCATCGCCGCCAAGGCCGGCGAGGAAGGCAAGGGCTTTTCCGTTGTCGCCGAAGAGATCCGCGATCTCGCCGACCGGACCACGACCAGCGCCCAGGATATTCAGCAGATCGTCAAGGCGATCGGCGGCGATACCCAGGAAGTCACCACGGCGGTCGGCGCCACCGCCCGCGCCATCGCCAAAGGCCGGGACCTCTCCCAGTCCGCAGGCGAGGCTCTGAGCAAAATCGTCGAAAGCTCCAACGAAGCGGCGGCGGCCTCCGACGAAATCGCCGAACTGACCGAGCAGCAGGGACGCC
Organism: Desulfuromonas acetexigens; assembly: GCF_900111775.1. Taxonomy (NCBI): domain Bacteria; kingdom Pseudomonadati; phylum Thermodesulfobacteriota; class Desulfuromonadia; order Desulfuromonadales; family Trichloromonadaceae; genus Trichloromonas; species Trichloromonas acetexigens. The sequence continues at coordinate 262,270 of NZ_FOJJ01000037.1, forward strand.
GCGCCCGCGCCCTGCTCAACGACGCCGGTCGCAGCCTGCAGTCGGTCAAATCGATCACCCGTATCGTTCAGGAGCAGCAGGTCGCCATTGCCCGTACCCAAGAAGGGGTTTCCGAAATGAAGGCGGCCGCCGACCAGATCGCCCGGGGCATGGCCGAGCAGGTCAAGGCCAACCGGCAGTTCGATCAGGGCCTGGCCGAGCGGGAGGTGCAGGTCCGCACCATCTTCGAGGCCACCCGCCACCAGCGGAGCATGGCCGAGCAGATTCTCGCCCACTTTGCCAAGTCGGAAGAGCGCCTGAAGAAAAACTCCCTGAAATCCGAAGCCATCGGCCGGGAAGCGGCCGAATTGGAAAACCTGGCTCGGCAGCTCAAGGAATTGGCCGGCACCTTCATCCACTTGGGAGAAACCTGAAGCCCGCCGCTAACAATTCGGCCGTTCCTATAATGTCACCGCTCGCAACAGCGACTGGGCGGGACATCTCAACCAATTCATCGCGGCGGAATCACCCGCCCGATTTTCCCGAGGGGAAGGAAAATGAAGAACATTCTGCCACTGTTGTTCACCCTGTTTCTGCTGCTTTCCGCCGAGGTCGTCCTGGCCGAAAACGGCCCCGCGACCCTGGAGCTGGGCGGACTCAGCCAACCGAAGGTCAGCTTCAATCATGGTACACATCAGGCGCTCACCGGCGACTGCAAAACCTGCCATCACATGGGGGTCGGTAACGGCGGCTGCAAGGGCTGTCATGGCCGCGACGGACGCTTCGCCGACGCGACCACGGCGATTCATGACAGCTGCAATGGCTGCCACGCCGAACGCGCCGTCGCCGGTTCCGACGCCTGCGGCTTCTGCCATCCGGGCGCCGTTGGCACCACGGAATCCGCCCCTTCGGCGGGACCAGGCGGCAAGGGGAAAAACCGCCGCTGATTACTTGGAAAAGAGAACGAAAGCCCCCGCGATCCTGAGATCGCGGGGGCTTTTTTGTGCAGCGGCCGGGGGGGTTGCTAGTCCTTGATCCCCAGTTTGCGCAGCACAGTCATCATCGGGCACCAGTCGGTGAAGGCGCTCTGGATCAGGTTGAGGGCGACAAAGGCGGTCAGCCACAACCAGTTGCAGGAGTGGACAGCGGCGAGCAGCACGCTGAGCAGGATGACGGAGCCGGCGATGAGGCGCAGATAACGGTTGACGGTCATGATTCGATTCCTCCTTGTGAGGGTTGATCGGCTTTGCCGTAAATGATCCAGTAGACCACGGGGATCACCAGCAGGGTGAAGGCGGTGGAGGCGAAGACGCCGAAGATGATCGACCAGGCCAGGCCCGAGAAGATCGGGTCGAGGGTGATGATCCAGTTGCCGAGCAGTGCCGCCCCGGCGGTGAGCAGGATCGGCCGCAGCCGCACCGCGCCGCTCTCCACCAGGGCCTCTTCGAGGGGCAGGCCCCGCTTGACGGCATGCTGGATGAAGTCGATGAGGATGATGGAGTTGCGCACGACGATGCCGGCCAGGGCGATCATCCCGATCATGGCGGTGGCGGTGAAGAAGACCGGCGTATCGTAGCCGCCGACGGGACGGTTCAGCACCAGGTTGAGCAGCCAGAAGCCGGGCATGATGCCGATCATGGTCAGGGGAATCGCCCCCATGATGATCATCGGCAGGCCGTAGGATTTGGTTTCGATGAGCAGCAGCAGATAGATCAAGAGCAGCGCCGCGCCGAAGGCGATCCCCAGATCGCGGAAGACGTCGAGGGTGATCTGCCATTCCCCTTCGCCACTCCAGACGACGCGAGTGCCCGCCGGCAGGGGATTGTCCTGGAAATGACCGTCCAGATTGAGGACGGCGTTGACCGGGCTCTTGCCGGCCATCTCGCCGAAGACGTAGACGACCCGTTGCAGATTCTTGTGGTAGATGGTCGGCTCCAGGCGCTCGGGGAGAAAATGCCCGAGTTCGGAAAGGCGCACCAGCTGCCCCGCCCCCCCCTTGACCGCCAGCCCTTCGAGGTCCGCCAGCGAGGAGCGCTCCGCCGTCGGCAGACGCAGCAGGATACTGAGCGGATGGCGTTCGCTGTCGACATGCACCGTCCCCACCGCGGCGCCGCCCAGAGCGACGGCCAACGTCTCGGCGATGCGAGCGTTATCGATCCCGGCCAGGGCTGCCTTTTCCCGGTCGGGGACGAAAACGAAACGGCGCTGGGCATATTCCACCGTGTCGTCTACATCCCGCACCTTATCTTCAACGACCATGCGTTCCCGCACCAACTGGGCGGCGGCCACCTGCTCGGCGTAGGAAACCCCCGGTTCGGCATAGATTTCGGCGGTGAGGGTGGCGATGACCGGCGGCCCCGGCGGCAGCTCCACCACCTTCAGGCTGGCGCCATGCCCCTCGGCGATGGCGGTGAGCGCGTCGCGCAGACGCAAGGTGATGGCGTGGCTCTGCATGTCGCGCGCGCTTTTGTCGGCGAGATTGACGCGGATGTCGGCGACGTTCGCCCCCTGGCGCAGGTAATAGTGGCGCACCAGACCGTTGAAATCCATGGCGCTGGCGGTGCCGACGTAGGCTTGAAAGTTGGTCACCTCGGGAACGGTGGCGAGATAGTCCTCCAGCGCTCGCACTGCCGCGTCGGTGCGCTCCAGGGTCGTCCCTTCGGGAAGATCGAGCACCAGTTGGAACTCGTTCTTGTTGTCGAAGGGGAGCATCTTCATCGGCACCAGATTAAAGGCCGGCATCGCCATGGAGCCGACCAGCAGCACCAGTACGACCCCCATCAGCAGCCAGGCCCGCCGTCGCGACGCCAGAAAGGGGAGGAGCAGGCGCCGGTAGACCCGATAGGTGCGGGTCTCTTCGAGAACGAACTCCTTCTCCTCCTTGCCGTACTCCCCTTTCAGCACGTGGTAGCTCATCCACGGCGTGATGGTGAAGGCGACGAGCAGCGACATGACCATGGTCAGCGGCAGGTTGATCGCCATCGGCCGCATGTACGGCCCCATCATCCCGGTAATGAAGAGCATCGGCAGAAAGGAGAGGATGACCGCCAAGGTCGCCAGAATCACCGGCGGCCGCACCTCGTCAATGGCGGTCAGGACGGCGTCCCGGGGCGGCTCCTTCTTCATCTTGAAATGGCGGAAGATGTTCTCCACATCGACGATGGGGTCGTCGACCAGCAGGCCCAGGGCGAGGACCAGGGCGAAGAGGGTGACGCGGTTGATGGTGTAGCCGAACCAGTAGTTGACCAGCAGGGTCAGGGAATAGATGATGGGGATGGATACCGCGACGATCAGGGCCTCGCGCCAGCCGAGGGCGAAGAAGACCAGACCGAGGACGGTGACGACGGCGATGACCAGATGGGTAATCAGCTCGTTGACCTTGTGATTGGCGGTCTCGCCGTAGTCCCGGGTGACGCGGACCTCGATGCCGTCGGGGATGATCGTCCCGCGCATGCCCTCTACCGCGTCGATTACCTCCTCGGCGACGCGCACGGCGTTGGTCCCCTTCTGCTTGGCGACCGCGATATGCACCGCCTGATACTCCCGCCCCGCGGCGGCGGCTTCGCCATCCCCGGCCGGTCCGAAACGCAGCCGGGTATAGCTGCTCGCCTCGGCCATGCCGTCTTCCACCCGCGCCACCTCCCGCAGGTAGACCGGACGTCCCTGATGGACGCCGACCACCAGATCGGCGACCTCGGCGGCGGACTGGAAAAAGGCACCGCCGCGCACCAACAATTCTTCGTCGAGCTGCTGAAAACCTCCGGCCGGCAGTTCCAGATTGGCCCCGCCCAGGGCGCGCCGGACTTCGAGCAGATCGAGACCGCGCCCAGCCAAGGTCAGGGGATCGATCTCCACTCGCAACTGTCGGGGACGGCCGCCGATGACGGTCGTCGCCGAGGTCTTTTCCACCGCCTGCAGGCGATCGACCACCTCCTCGGCGACCCGGCGCAGCTCGTGATCGGACGCGCTCGGTGAATAGAGGGAGAGGTTGACGATCGGCACGTCGTCCACCTCCACCGGCTTGATCACCCAGCCGGCGACCCCCGGCGGAACGATGTCGGTGTGGGTGGCGATCTTGTTGTGCAGCTTGACCAGCGACTCAATGCGGTCCTCGCCGACATAGAAACGCACCGTGACGATGGCGAGATCGGGTCGGGACATGGAATAGACGTACTCAACCCCGTCCACCTGCCAGAGCAGTTTCTCCAGACGCGTGGCGACCTGATTTTCCACCTCCTCGGCGCTCGCCCCGGGCAGGTGCACATAGACATCGGCCAGGGGGACGACGATCTGCGGCTCCTCTTCGCGGGGAGTCAGGAGCAACGCGGCAGCGCCGGCGAGGATCGCCAGCAGGATGAGGATGACCGACAGGTTGCCGTCGAGGAAGCGGTCGACGATGCGGGTCGGCAGGGCGTGCTTTTTGGCGCTCATCCCTTAGTTCTCCACCCGGGCGCCGTGCTTCGTCCGTCCGGCGCCGTCGACCACCAGGACTTCTCCCGGGCGCAGGCCGGAGAGGATCTCCACCCGCTCGCCGACGACCCGGCCGGTCCGCACCAGCCGGTAGCGCAGAATGCCCTCTTCCACGACATAGAGGCCGTCGAGTTGTCCGCGCCGGACCAGCGCCGCCGCCGGAATCAAAAGCGCCACCCTGTCACCGTCGTGGGGTCGCACCCGGGCGAAGAGTCCGGCCGGCAGGGACTCATCCGTCGCCAGCTCGATCTTCACCTGAAGGGTCCGGCTTGCCGGATCAGCGGCGGGAATCAACTCGCGAACAGTTCCCATCAACTCCCGACCCAGAGCCGGGATTTCCACGGTGAAGGCACCGCCTAGAGCGATCCGCCCCGCCAGAGATTCGGGCAGATCGGCCCGGGCCAGAGTGCGCCCGGCGCGGTCGAGCGTGAGCAACGGGGCGCCGGGAAAGACCGTCCCTCCCTCCTTGACCAGCAGCGCAACGACGACCCCGGCATAGGGAGCCGTGATTTGACTGTGGGCGAGTACGACATCGGCGCCGTCCCGCGCCGCTCCGGCCCGGGCAATCGCCGACCGCGCCCCCGCCAGATGCTGGCGGGCCTCTTCCAATTCGGCGCGCACCCGGTCGAACTCCTGGGCGGTCAGGGCTTCACGCTCGAACAGCCGACGATAGCGGGCCTCGGTCTGTTCCGCCAGACGCAGGCGCGCTTCGGCGGCGGCCGCCCCGTTACGCGCCCCGGCCAGGGCCGCCTCGGCCTCGCGCCGCTGTTCCGTCGCGCCATGATCGGCGATGATGGCGAGCAACTGGCCATTTTCCACCCGCTCACCCGCCCGCACCAGAAGCCGCGCCACCCGGCCGTCGAGCCGCACGGCCAGGGTCGCGCGATCAGAGCTTTCGAGGGTCGCCACATAGGCTTCCGCCGTCGCCAGGGACGAAACCGTCGCCGTCGCCAGGGTCAGCCCCTTGATCGCCTCGCCGGCCAAAGCTGGACTCGACTGGTCGCCGGTCCCACCGCAGCCGAACAACAGGAGCGCCAGTAGCACCCCCCCGTGGCCTAGCCATCTTTTCATGGTTTATCCTCCCCATCGATGCCCAGGGTCTGCAAAAACGTTCCGTTGCGATAGGCGATGTTGCCCGTCGCGAGAAGTTCCCGGTTGGCCGCGGCGACGCTTTCGTAGCGCGCCCGATCGAGGGCTTCCTGGACCGCCAGCAGGGTCGAGAGCTCTTCCAGCCCCGCCTCGTAGCGTTCCAGCAACAGCCGCCGGCTTTCCCCGACGGCGGCCAATTCCTTCTCGGCAACGGCCTTCTGTTCCCCGGCCTCCCGCGCCCGCAGGCGCGCCTCCTCCAGTTGAAAACGGGCCTGGCGCGATGCTTCCCGCAAGCGCGCGCTCCGCGCCTGTTGTTCGGCCGCGGCTTGCTCCAGCTGATGCGACCGCCGGAAGCCGTCAAACAATTCCCAGTTCAACCCGGCCCGCACCGTCCAGGCAGCGGCATCGGTGCCGAAGGGGAGATCTTCATCGTGAAAGGCATAGCTGGCGCTCAGACCAAGGCGGGGCAGATAGGCGGCACGCCCCTGCTGATAGCCGAGCTCGGCCTCGTCGACACTCAAGGCCAACGCTTCCAGGTCGGCCCGCGCCATCGGAACCGGGGGGAGTTCAGGCGGAAGGGGGGGGACGTCCCTGTTCTCGGCGATCTCCACCTCTTCCCCGTCTCGACCCAGGGCCAGCCCCAGGCCGAGACGGGCGAGACGCAGATCGTTCTTGGCCGCAATGGCCATCCGCTCGCTCCGTCCCTGTTGCGCCTCGGCCCGCAGCACGTCCGCCTTCAGACCGATCCCGGCGGCCTGCCGCTCGCGAGCCAGGCGCAGGAGTTCTCCGGCCTCGGCCCGGGAACTTTCCACCCAGGCCAGGGCGGCCTCGGCCTGTCGCACCTCAAGGTAGGCGCGAAAGGCGGCGAAGGCGATTTCCTGCCGCGTTTGCCGCACCCCGGCCGCGGCCAGAGCCGCCCCTTTTTCCGCCCGCTTCACCCCATAGCCGACATCCGGATCGTACAGGTTTTGCTCCAGGGTCAGACGGGTTTCGAAGTCCTTGCGCGACGGGGGATAATTATAGGTATCGGCATCCTGGCTGAGACGCAGATCTTCCTGGTTCATAGAGATGAAGAGACTGCCGGCCGGCTCGTCGGTGGTGTAAAAGCTTTCGGAAAAAAGCAGACGCGGCAGCCTGCCGGAGCGAGCGGCACCGACGGCCGCCGCGGCGGCACGCGCCTCGGCCTCGGCCGCCTCCACCTGCGGTTGCCGGCGCACGGCCTCGGCCACCGCCTGCCGCAGATCGAGGGGTTCGCCGAGAGCGCGCCCTCCGCCCAGGAGCACTGCCAGCAGCACGAGTACCGATCCCATCTTCATTGGCCACCTCCGTTTCGATATTTTATATATATAAGAAGTTGAATCTGTATGCAAGCAGCCAATCTGAACTCCGTTTAAAAAATACCTCATCCCCCCCGACTGGCAAGCAGCTCGCACTCCGAACCGGTCTTCCCGAGGCGATCGCGCCGCCGGGTTTTTCCTTGACCTTTCCCCGGGGCTCGTTTATTTTTGCGAAATTCCATTATGTTTCCTTAGTTTATCTTGACATCCCCGGGTCACCGACGGTGCCCGTCGTCAGACATTCAGCCATACTCCAACCCTTTCATCCGGAGGTTCCCATGCACGTGAAACGCGTCCTTTTCCTGCTTGCGACCGGTCTCTTGGCCCTGCCGGGATTCCTCCTCAACCCCGGTGACGGCCACGCCAAAGCCTATACCTTCAGTATTTTCTTTCCGCCGACCCACGAGCAGGCCATCGCCGCGACCGACTTCGCCAAGGAAGTCGAAAAACGCACCGAAGGGCGTATCAAAATCACCCCCTTCGCCGGCGGCACCCTGACCAAGGCACCCCAGGTTTATGACGGCGTCGTCACCGGCATCAGCGATCTGGGCAATTCCTGCTTCGCCTATACCCGCGGCCGCTTCCCGGTCACGGCCGCCCTCGACCTGCCCATGGGCTATCCGAACGGCAAGGTCGCAACCCAGGTCGCCGACCAGTTCACCAAGGCGGTCAATCCCGAGGAACTCAAGGATGTCAAGGTTCTCTACGTACATGCCCACGGTCCCGGCCTGCTCCACACCAAGAAACCGGTGCGCAAACTGGAAGACCTCAAGGGGATGAAGATCCGTGCCACCGGCCTCAGCGCCCAGGTGGTCGAGGCCCTCGGCGGCGTACCGGTCGCCATGCCTCAGGGGGATACCTACGAGGCCTTGCAGAAAGGGGTGGTGGACGGTACCTTCGCGCCGATCGAAACCCTCAAGGGCTGGAAACAGGGGGAGGTCATCAAGTACACCACCGAGTGCTACGACATCGGCTACACCACGGCGATGTTCGTGGTCATGAATCTGAAGCAATGGAACAGCCTGCCGGAAGCCGACCAGAAGATCGTTGAGGAAGTGGCCAACCAGTGGGTCAACATCCATGGCGAGGTCTGGGACAAAGCCGACGAGGAGGGCAAGGCCTTCACCCTCGGTCTCGGCAACGAAATGATTCCCCTTTCCGCCGAGGAGAGCGCCCGCTGGCGCCAGGCGGTGGAACCGGTGATCAACGACTACATTGCCAACACCCCGGACGGCGCCCGCCACGTGGAAAAGCTCCGCGCCCTGATCACCGAAGCCTCCAAATAATCATTTCCGTGGTCCAAGCCAGGATGCAGCCCCGTCACCCACCCGGGTGGCGGGGCTGAATCGTCCTGTCCGACCCAACTCGCAGTCCACGGCCGGTTTCCGGCACGAAGGAAATATCCGCCATGCACCGCCTCGAAACCTCCGCCGGCTTTCTCGCCCGGCTTCTCTTCGGCCTGGCCGGCGCGGCCATTGTCGCCATGATGCTGCTGACCTGCGCCGACGTCGTGCTGCGCCTCTTCAGCCGCCCGATTCCCGGAACCTATGAGTTGGTCTCCTTTTTCGGCGCGGTTTCCGTGGCCTTCGCCATGGCCCATACCTGCGTGGAAAAAGGGCACATCGCCGTCAGCGTCCTGGTCCAGCTGCTGCCCCGGCGCGGTCGGGAGGCGGTCGACGCCCTGACCTCGACCTTGAGCCTGGTCCTCTTTGCCCTGATCGCCTGGCGGTCCGTCCTTTACGCCGAAGACCTGCGGCGTTCCGGCGAGGTTTCCCTGACCCTGCAACTCCCCTTCTATCCCTTCGTGCACGGAATCGGCCTCGCCGCCGCCGTCGTCTGTCTGGTGCTGCTCTCCGATCTCGTTCGGCACCTGCAAGGAGCCTTTCGCAGATGAGCATGACCACCATCGGCATTCTCGGCATCCTGCTGCTCGTCATCGGCCTCTTCTCGCGGATGCCGGTCGGTTTTGTCATGGCCATCCTCGGCCTGGCAGGATTCAGCTTTGTCGTCACCTTCGACGCCGGCCTCAACCTACTGGCACGGGATATCTGGGACACCTTTTCCTCCTACGGCCTGACCGTCATCCCGCTCTTCGTCTTCATGGGACAGGTGGCTTACCAGTCGGGAATCAGCCGCCGTCTTTATCATGCCGCCTACGTCATGCTCGGCAACCGCCCCGGCGGTCTGGCCCTGGCGACCATCGGCGCCTGCGCCGGCTTTTCCACCATCTCCGGCTCGACCAACGCCACCGCCGCGACCATGGCCACAGTGACCATCCCCGAAATGCAGCGGCGGCGCTACGACATGGGGCTAGCTGCAGGCACCGTCGCCGCCGGCGGTAGCCTCGGCATTCTCATCCCGCCGAGCGTGATCTTCATCGTCTACGGCATCATCACCGAGCAGTCCATCGGCAAGCTCTTCGCCGCCGGCATCCTCCCCGGCATCCTCCTCTGCACCCTCTTTTTCATCACCATTATGGTGCGGGTGCGCCTCAACCCGGCCCTGGCGCCGGCGGGGCCGAAGACCTCACTGAAGCGTAAGCTCCGCTCCTTCGCCGGCATCATCGAAACCCTGATCCTTTTCGTGCTGGTCATGGGCGGGATTTTCCTCGGCTTCTTCACCCCAACGGAAGCGGCCGCCGTCGGTGCTTTTCTCACCATCGTCCTGGCCCTGTTCCGGCGCCGACTGAGCTGGCAGGGATTCATCCAGGCCCTGCGCGACACCACCCGCATCAGCTGCATGGTCATGATGATCGTCACCGGCGCGGTGATCTTTGGCAAGTTCATGGCCATCACCCGGGTGCCCTTCGAGTTGGCGGGCTGGGTCGGCTCTCTGCCCCTGCCTCCCTATGCGATCATGGCCCTGATCATCCTGATCTATCTCTTTGGCGGCTGCTTCATGGATTCTTTGGCCATGATCATGCTGACCGTGCCGATCTTCTTCCCGGTGGTGCAGACCCTCGGTTTCGATCCGATCTGGTTCGGCGTCGTCATCGTGCTGGTCACCGAGATGGGGGTCATCACCCCGCCGGTCGGAATCAATGTCTACGTCGTGCACGGTATCGCCAAGGACATCCCCCTGCACACCATCTTTCGCGGCGTTTTTCCCTACCTGCTGGCGCTGCTCGCCTGCACCGGTATTTTGCTCCTCTTCCCGCAGCTGGCCCTCTTCCTGCCCGGATTGATCAAGTGAGCGAACCACAGTCCCCCCAGGCACAGACCTCCGGGGGCTGTAGTTCAACCGAATTTATTTTGATTCCGCCAAAAATCCGCTTGTCCCACCAGTACCCCGCCCCTTCCGACTAGCCAAACCATCGCCTTCGCTTTATAATCAAACGCGGTTTTTCTTGCCAGAACACGATTCGTTTTTCGTACATAAACACCTTGGCCCGTCATTTCACCTCTTTTTAAAAGGAGAAAATTTCATGGCTTCCAGATTTCTTTCCCTGCTCCTCCTGCTGCTCGTCGCCTTGCTCGCCCTGCCGGGGGGCCGAGTCCTCGCGGACGACAAGGCCGATCCCCTGGCATCCTGGAAACCGGCCTTTGACCCGAGCGGCGCCAAGTACACCTATCTGCTCTCCAACGTCTCCCATCCCGCCATGGAGGGGATCTCCGCCGGCTACCGGATTCGCGACAAGGTCTGGGAGCGCAGCAACGGCCAACTCTATGTGGACTTCCGCCCCCTCTCCCAGCTCGGCGGCGAGAAGGACGTGCTGAGCAAACTGCGGATGGGCGCAATCCAAGGGATTATGTGCTCGTCGGTGGCGGCCGCCAACGTCGCTGACAAGCTCGGCATCGTCAACCTGCCCTACGTTGTCGATACCTTCGAAAAACTCGATAAATTTCGCGCCAATGAAGAACTTTTCCGGGAATTTGCCGAGAGCGCCAAGCCGGCGGGCCTGAAGGTCGTCGACATCACCGGCTACGGCACCTACGGCTGGGCCAGCACCGTCCCCGTGCGGACCCTGGCCGATGCCGCCAAGGTCAACTTCCGTATCGCCGAGGCGCCGGTGAACACCGATCTCTACAAGGCCTGGAAGTTCAAGTTCACGGTCATGCCCTGGCCCGACGTCCCCCAGGCGCTGCAGACCGGCGTCATCAACGGCCTCGACCACACCCCGACGGTCTGTAACATCACCAAAAAGTTCGACATCGCCAAATACTTCACCGAAGTGAACTACGCCCAGGGACTCTTCATCCACATGATCAACCAACGCTGGTTCGACAAGCTGCCGGCCGACCTGCAACAGGTGCTGATCGAAACCATCGAGGAGGAGAGCGCCAACTCGCGGGCGCTGACCAAGGCCCAGCATGAGGCGATGATCGCCGACGCCAAGGCCAAGGGGGTGGAATTTTTCACTCTCTCCGACGACGACAAACAAAAATTGATCGAGATGGCAGCGCCGATGCTGGACACCTGGGGAAAAAAGATCGGTCAGGACTATCTGAACAAGGTTCAGGCCGCGCTCAATCCTTGATGCGTCACGCCCGCCAAAATCCGGCCGGGGAGCATGTCTCCCCGGCTTTTTCGGGATTTTTTCCATGCTGAAAAAAACCTTCAAAACTATCGACCGAACCATCGCCGCCATCGAAGACTGGTCGCTCTTTCTCGCGGTCAGTCTGGCCCTGTGCGCCGCCATGGCCAATGTCGTGCTGCGCAAAACCACCGACATCAACCTCTATTGGTCCGATGAAGTGGTGCGCAAGGTGATTTTTTTCACCACCTTTGTCGGCTGCAGCGCCGCCGTGCGCCACCGTTCCCTGATCCGCATCGATGCCCTGCCGCAGATGCTCCCCATTCTCAAGCGCGCACTCACCCTCTTCAGCCATCTGGCGGTCCTGGCCTTTTCCGCCACCCTGGTCTGGCTGGGGGGACAGCTGACCCTGGAGATGTACGCCGACAGCTATGCCCGCACACCGACCCTGCAGATTCCCGAATGGTATTTTTACGCCGTCCTGCCGGTGGTGGGGGCGATGATGTTTTTCCGCACCTTGGTCGTCATGGTCGAGGATTGGCAGGGGGAGCGGGAAGACTGATCCGCGCCTGACCCATCGGAGCCCTTTTACTTCAGCAACGACAGGTTCATGGAAAACAGCTATCTGATCATTCTGGCCGTACTGCTCGGCGCTCTTGCCACCACTGTACCGGTCTTCATGGCGCTCTTCTTCACCGGGCTGCTCGGGCTTTCCTGGCTGATGGGGATCGATCCCCGGATTGTCATCGAAGTCCTCTACCGTAGCATGGACAAGTTCGCCTTGATCGTGGTCCTCTTCTTCGTCCTCTGCGGCAACGTCATGACTACCGGGACGATTGTCGAAAAGCTGATCAAGACCGCCAACGTCCTGGTTGGATGCCTTCCCGGCGGGCTGGCCATGGCCGGCATCCTCGCCTGCGGCCTCTTCGGCGCCATTTCCGGTTCAACCGTGGCCACGGCCGTCGCCATCGGCGGCTTCATGATCCCGGCGCTGATCGACAACGGTTATGACGAGAGTTTCAGCGTGGGAGTAATGACGACGGCGCCGATTCTCGGCATCGTCATCCCGCCGTCCATCGCCATGATCCTCTACGCGATGGTCACCAACGACTCCCTGGAGGCGCTCTTTCTCACCGGCTTCATCCCCGGCGCCCTGATCATGCTCGCCATGTCCATCTATGCCTTTTTCGTCTGTCGGGCCAAGGGTTACGCCGTCCGTCCGCGGCCGACCCTGGCCGAAGCCGTCGCCACCCTGAAGGAAAGCTTCTGGGCTCTGCTCTTGCCGGCAATCATCTTCATCGGTATCTACGGCGGCATCTTCACCGCCAACGAAGCGGCGGTAGTCGCCTGTTTCTACGCCTTTTTCGTGGAGATCGTCATTCACCGCGACATGCGTCTGCGCGACGTGAAGAAGGTCATCGTCGCTTCCGCCATCACCTCGGCGACCCTGCTCATCATCGTCGCCGGCGCCTCGGTTTTCGGCGAATACCTGACCTTCGAACAGATTCCCGACAAAATTGCCAACGGCGTCGTCGGCAATATCCAGTCCCCCTGGGTCTTTCTTCTAGCGGTGAACATTCTGCTGCTGGTCATCGGCATGTTCATGGACATCATCTCGGCGACCCTGATCCTGACTCCGATCTTTCTGCCGCTGCTCGCCAAGTTCGGCGTCGACACCATGCACTTCGGCCTGCTCATGACCATCAATCTGGGGATCGGCTACTGCACCCCCCCGCTCGGCGTGAGCCTCTATATCTCCGGGGCGACAGTCAATCGTGACCTGCTCTATGTCTCGCGGGCGGTCTTCCCCTTTCTCATGATCCAGATTCTGTTGCTGCTCCTCTTCACCTTCTGGCCCGATCTCGTTCTGCTCCTGCCGCGCCTGATTTACGGCTACGGCGGTTAGCCCCGGAGGACGCCTGCCATGAGTGACAAAATTCTCGTCCCCCTCGACGGCTCGCCGACCGCGACGCGCGTCATCCAAGGGATCATCCGCGACCAACGGCGGTTGTTCGGCGAACTCACCCTGCTCCATGTTCTCGATGAAGACAAGCTGAACTACCGCATGATTCCCGATTTCCAGGTGGAAATGATTCGGGAGCATGCACGCAAAGCCGCCCGGCAGATTCTTGAGACGCACCGCGAAAACCTCGCCCGGGGCGGCGTGGCGGCAGAGATTCGCCTCGCCTCCGGATCACCTCGGCAAGTCGTCTGCCGCATCGCCAAAGAAGAGAGCTTCAACCTGCTCATTCTCGGCCGGCGGGGGACCGGCGAGATCCGCGACATGCTCTTCGGCTCGGTGGCCAACTATGCCCTGCATAACGTCAGTTGTCCGGTTCTGCTTTTCTGAGCGGAAATCCGGGCGCGACCTGAGTTGGACTCGGCCAAAAATACAAGGAATCACGAGAAGTTAAAAAAAACTCTAAAGAAAAGTTGGCGGGGCCTATTGACAAAAACCCGGCGTCTTCATGTAAAATGAAGATCTATTCGATGAACCGCCGTGAATTGGGGGAATTCCCGGCCCCACCAAATGAAAAATCCCGACAAGACATGACATGGTTTCCCGGCATTGCCGTGCGCTGGCGCGAGCATCCTGACCCATCCACCCAAGGGGAAAGTCCCAAAGGAATGCCTGAATGTTTTCTCGGCTTTTGACACTCCAACTTCTGTTCCTTGTTGCGCTGACTCTAGTGGCAATGCCGGTGGCTGCCCAGGAAATTTCCCGGCCGCTCACCTTTTCCGGCCCGCAATTCGAAATCGAAGATCTCAACGCCGACCTCCATTCGGACGGTCGGATTCTCGTGGTCAGCGGTCGGGTTAAAAACAACGGTTTCTCCACCGTAACCGGCTTTGCCACGGTCTACTTCAAAAGCTCCGATCATTCCGTGCTCAAAGCCATGGATGTAGAAGTCAATCGCAACCTGCCCATTGCGCAGGGACAATCGGGATTTTTTGAAACCAGCACCCGCGTCGACAGCATCGGGGGGCTCGCCAATGTTTCGGTGGAATTTACCGAAACCGGAAGAATGCTTAAATAGAAATACCGGGTTTCAACACACGGGAGGAACCCGTAACCGCCGTAACGGCACTCATCAACGGGGAACAACGAAGGAGGAAACATGAAGAAGCAAGTCGCAATCGTCGCAGGGATGTTCGTATTGGCCAGTGCTAGCGCTTTCGCCGCCTCGGACATCAAGGGAGCTCTGATCAACCAGTCCAATGCCCAGGGCGCCGCCAACATCGCCATCGGCCAGGATAACAAAGCCGCCATGGGCGCCCTTGGCGTCAGCGATTCGGCGATCAAAGGGGCGGTGATCAACACCTCCAACGCCCAAGGCGCCGCCAACATCGCCATCGGCCAGGGCAATGAAGCCAACATGGGCTCCACCGGCATCAGCGGCTCCGACATCAAGGGCGCCGTCATCAACCAGTCCAACGCCCAGGGTGCGGCCAACATCGCCATCGGCAAGGACAATACCGCCAACATGGGCTCCACCAACATCAAAGATTCGGCCGTCAAGGGCGCGGTGATCAACACCTCCAACGCCCAAGGCGCCGCCAACATCGCCATCGGCGAGGGCAATGAAGCCAACATGGGCTCCACCAACCTCAGCGGTTCCGACATCAAGGGCGCCGTCATCAACCAGTCGAACGCCCAGGGCGCAGCCAACATCGCCATCGGCAAAGACAACACCGCCAACATGGGCTCCACCAACATTAAAGATTCGGCCGTCAAGGGTGCGGTAATCAATCAATCCAACGCTCAGGGCGCCGCCAACATCGCCATTGGCCAAGGGAACACCGCCAACATGGGCTCCACCAACATCAGCGGCTCCGACATCAAGGGCGCGGTGATCAACCGCTCCAACGCCCAGGGCGCCGCCAACATCGCTATCGGCCAGGACAACACCGCCAACATGGGCTCCACCAATATCCAAAACTCCGCCGTCAAGGGTGCGGTCATCAATACTTCCAACGCTCAGGGCGCAGCCAACATCGCCATCGGCAAAGGCAACGAAGCCAACATGGGCTCGGTGACGGTTAAGTAATTCCGTTCAATACGCCGCCCCCGCTCAGGGCGGGGGCGGCGATTTCATGGCAAGACCCGATGAGCCCGTCGATGCCGGCCAGGCGTGACGGGTTCCTTTTAAGAAAGGACCATGGTGATGACAGGCAAATACTGGGGCACACTCTTTCTGCTCGTCGGTTTACTCCTGGCCGGCACCGGTGTCGTCCTGGCGGATGACCTGGATGACGGCATCAGCAAATTCACTGATGACGGCGTGAGTAAATACGATGAATTGGGGGAAAAGGACCGCAATATCAGCTTTATCGTCCAGGATGCCAAAAGCCGCGCCAACGTGCGCGCCCAGGCCGGACAAGAACAAGGCATGGCCGGCACCAGTGGCGGAGGGAACATGAACAGCGTAATCATGGGTCCGGGCGGAAACGTCAGAGGGGACATCATCATCATCGACCAGAGCAAGGGTGACAAGACCCAGGTGGTTGAATAACCGAACCCGTTCCGGTGGATCGCATACAGTGATGAAGGGATAGATAGATGGAAAGCATTGCTCGCTCTTGTCGATATCTGCTGTTGCCGCTTTTTCTGCTGCTGGCCGCCTGCGCCGGCCTCGATCCGGCTAACGTGGACGTCCAACTGCCAGAGTCGGCGCCTCAGGCGAAATCAACCTCCTACACCCAGGCCTTGCGCGATCTGGGGCTCATGACCGAAATTTACGGCTCTCAGATAGTCAAGATCCAGAGCAATCCCATCGGCGACAATACTGGAACTTCGGGAAGTACCGGCGGGGAAATCCCCCGGGACATCACCGAAATAATCAAGAGTTCGCTGAATTCCATCGGCGGACAGGTGACCTTCATCCCCTACGATCCCGCCTTCATCCAGAACCAGATGGTGACTGGCTACTCAAACTTCGATAACAAGCTGATCCCCGATGTCGTCATCAGCGGCGGCATCACCGAATTCGACCGCGGCCTGGAAACGCGCGGCAAAGGGACCGATGCCGGGGCTGAAGCGACCTTCACCAACGCTCCTGGTTGGGTTCCCTCCAAATCGGTCAGCCTCGATTACAGCGACACGGACAAAATCGGACTGGCCCGCATCACTCTCGATTTCAACCTGCTTGACTTTCAGACCATGGCCGGTATTCCTCGCATGAATACCACCAACAGCATGGAAGTGAGCAAGGGTATGGCCGAGCGGGAAATCGGCATCACCCTCTTCGGCCCCACCTTCGGCCGCAAAGGCTCGATCAAAAAGGTTCAAGGTCGCCATGCGGCAGTACGACTGCTGGTGGAAGCCAGTATGATGCAGATTGTCGGAAAATACCTCAATCTCCCCTATTGGAAGCTGCTTGGTGAAGATGCCGAACCGGACCAGGTGGTCATGGATTCCATCTCCCAGGAATTCTACCGCAGCAGCGAAGCACAACGGATCGCCAAGGCGCAGGTCTGGCTCTTCCTCATGGGACACAACGTTCCGGTTAACGGCGTTCTCGATCAGCCGACACTGGCGGCCCTGACCGCAGTCGACTCCTCCGTCTCTATGCAGACGGCCAGCATCAGCGTTGAAACCTACGGCAAGCTTTTCCAGTCCGTCCCCATTAAACCGGCCACCCTCGGGCGCCGGAATATGCTGCTCAGCGGCGTGACTCCGCCCGCCACCCCTGTCGCAGCGCCGCCGCTGCCGACACCGACTCCGGCACCCGCGACCGTGCAGTCCGCTCCGACCCCGACACCGGCTCCCAAACCCGCACCAGCCCCGGCTCCGGCCCCCTCACAGCCGGCATCGCGGACGGCTCAGGCCAGCAAGGCCGCCGCGGCTGCCGCAGCCAGTAAGCCGACCCCGCCACCAGCACCCAAAACCGCACCGGCGCCGGCCCCGGCACCAGCATCGAGCGGTGGTTCGGTCGGGCGGAAGCTTAGCGACGAGGAATGGTAAGAAAATGCCGACCAAGACTCAACATATTGTCGCGATCTCCCTGCTGATCAGCGCCTTTGGTCCCGGCGCCGCCCTGGCGACCGCGGGCAATCGTGTCATGGTCGAGGAGCGGGTGAAGGAGTTGTCCGAACTCAATCAACAACTCCTCGAGCAGGAAGAACTCCCTCGGGACGGAAAGCTCGAACTTAAAGCTGAGGCCCGATACCTACAGGACGGATCGATCAATCTGCAGGTTTACAGTCGTAAATTCTCCACCGTCGATGAAAAACCCATCACCTTTGACGGGCAGCAAACCAGAATGCCCGCCCAATAGAGGAGCCTGACATGCCGAGCAAGTATCCTGTTTTTTTTCTGGCTGTGCTGAGCTGCCTAATGCTGGTGGCAACGCCGGCCGTGGCCGGCAACAAACGCATCATGAGTGTCAAGGCCGCGAAGGTCATGGCGGAACGCGCTTTGGTAGAATCGGTTTATGGTCTCAAGCTGCGGGCCGAGGAGCGGGTGGAAGACATGGTTTCCGCAAGTTTCATCGGCAATACCGAATCAAAGACCGCCGCCCAGATCAAGGGGATTGTCTTCGAGGAGGTCATCTACGACGCCAAGCAGGATATCGCTCAGGTCACAGCTTCGGTAAAAATGCCGAGCATCACCAACATCGATGGGCAGACGGTAAACCTCGGCAACAAGGTCTTCCGGCGTGTCGGCTTCGCCACCTCCACCCCCAAGGAGGCTGGTCCCCTTAAGGCTCTGCGGGCGGCGGAACTCGACGCCTACAAGGAACTGATCAAACAACTGGTCGGCTTCGAACTGGAAAGCCATACCACCGTAGAAAACTTCATGTTGACCTCGGATGTGGTTAAAACCAAGGTCATGGCGACCCTCTTTATGGCGGAGCTCACTGAATACGGCTGGACCCCGGAAGGGGATGCCTATGTGAAGATGCAGCTCAACCTGAAAGAGGCCTCGGAAGTTCTGGGGCAGAACATCATCACCGACCGGGAAATCATTGACGTCGAAGGGCAGGGCGCTCAAGTGGATGATTTCACCACCGCCAACGGAAAAAAATAGATGATTTCCGGAGTCCCCATGGATATTCAGCCGCAAAAAGGTCGTTTCAAATATTTCTGTCTGGGTCTGCTCGCCGCCCTGGCCGTGATGCTCTTGGCCGGAGCCGGCGACATCGTCGGCGCCAACAATTTCGGCCCGCCGAACTACGGTCGCTATCAGATTTCATCCTGGAGTTCCGACTTCGGTGATAAAGGCGGCGGCTTCGGTCTGTTCATGGCTGACACCGCGACCGGCGAAGCCAAACTTGTTTACAGCCGGGTTTTCGGCGAGGTCGGTAACGGTGAGGTCAAAAAGGATGAACTGGGTAAGCCCTTCGGCAGTATCAAGTAGTCATCGACCACAAGGGCACACAAATGATCAATCACACAGATCTTAAGGAGCAGCCATGCGCGCTCGTCACCTAAAAACATTCCTGATCCTTTCCTGTACCGGAATTCTACTTTTCTCGGGACAAGGATGGGGAGCCGTCCAGATCAATATCGGTTCCAACATCGTCAATACCGGTAACGTCAGCGGCTGCGTTCAAGGGAGCGGCTCCGCTAAGGAAGAAAGCCGCTCCCTGCCGGCCTTTCACGGATTGGAAGTTGACGGCGCCTACACCGTACGGATTACCTGTCAAAAGGATCAAAGCGTCGAAATCTCCGCTGACGTCAACCTGCTTCCCTTGATCCTGACCGAGGTTCAAGACGGGATTTTGCGCGTCACCTCGAAAAAATCGATCTGCGCCAGCGCGCCCATGACCCTGACCATTGCGGTGGAGGCCCTCAACCTGATCCGCTCCAGCGGTGCCAACGAGTTTCAGGTACAAAATCTTAAAGGGGAGACCTTGGACGTCGAACTTTCCGGCTCCAGCACCATGACCCTGGACGGGGCGGTCGACGAACTGAAGGCCAAAATCGATGGGGCCTCGGGACTTGTCGCCGGGGAATTGAAGGCTCAGCAGGTTTCCGTGGCGATCAGCGGCGCCGGTTCCGCCGAGGTTCATGCCGACAAACGGTTACAAGGGGACATCAGCGGCGTCGGCAGTATCCGTTACTCCGGGCAACCTGGGGAAGTGGTAAAAAACATCACCGGTTGGGGAGATATCACCCCTGTTGATTGAGTTGAAAAAGGGCGTCTCCAAAGGAGTCGCCCTTTTTTGATTCCCATGAACACATCGTCAACTCGACGCCTTTCCTTTTTTAATCCCCGGAGATCTAGACGTCCACTTCTGATTTCATCCCTGCTAAAGGGGTGGGGCGATCTTCACCGATGGAAAAGATCCGGGGAAAATAACGAGACTCGTTGCTTTAAACTTATTTTTGATATATATTGTAAATCAAATAAAGGAGGTCTCGAAGATGGATTTTCTCTGGTTTATTGGACTTATCGTTTTGTGGTATGTCATTAACCGCTGGATTTTGCCCCGACTGGGCGTACAAACCTGACTCTCCGACTCATGCAGCCTTCCCGTGCGGAAGGACAAACAATCCGAAAACAAAACGGGCAGCCCTTAGGCTGCCCGTTTTGTTTTTTTTGGCGCCTACGGAAGATCAGCGCAAAGGGGTGGCACAGCGTGGGCAGGTCAACATGCTGGTCGATGGCACCTTGTGCCCACAGGTCGGGCAGTTGAACCAATATTTGCAGAACTTGCACTGAGGCTCGGAAAGCCCCTGTTTCTTTTTGCACTTGGGACACTGCCGATACATCTTGCGGGACTCCATATACTCCTTGAAGAGCAGCCCGCAGCGCGGACAGACCTCCACCCCCGGCTTACCGATTTGAGCACCGCACCCCGGCGCCGGGCAAAGAAATACCGTCTTGCACGCCTTGCACCAGTACTTGCCTTTTTGTTCTTCCTTGCATACCGGACACTTTTCCATAAAACCTCTCTTCTTCCCTTTCCGGGCAATAACAATCGCGGAAACACCTGACCGCGACATTCCCGGGAACCGGTTTTCGGCCCGAAGATGACTTCGGCATGAAATGATTTTTCGCGGAGCGGAGCAGGCCTGGGATTAAACCTCGGGAGGGGAGAACCGGAACGCCGGGCCACCCCGGCGCTCCGGCTGGAGGGAAATCAGTCGATCTTCTTGAAGGCGCTCTTTGCGGCGTTGCAGACCGGGCAGGAACCGGCGGGCTCACCCTCATGGGTATGGCCACAGACCTGACAGACATAGTAGTCAACGGCCTCGTTGCGCCCCAGATTGTCGAGGGCTTTCTGATAGAGCGCGGCGTGCTCCTGCTCGACGGCATTGGCGAACTTGAAGTTGCGCAGGGCCGTCTGCTCCCCTTCCGCCTCGGCTTCGGCGATCATACGCGGATACATGCTGGTGAATTCGTGGGTTTCCCCACCAATGGCGGTGCGCAGATTTTCCGCCGTGTCGCAAATGCCGCCCATGGTCCGCAAATGGGCATGGGCATGGACGGTCTCGGCATCGGCCGCCGCCCGAAAAAGCTTGGCCACCTGCAACAGACCTTCCTGCTCGGCTTTTTTTGCAAAGGCCAGATAGGTTCGGTTGGCCTGAGACTCCCCGGCAAAGGCTTCCTGAAGATTTTTACGGGTTTTGCTTTCTTCCGTCATTCCGTTACTCCCTGATCGATGGGTTGAGTCTTTTTCATGTTCCCGCTATCGACGCTTGCGCCCGGGAACTGCGGCATGTTCACAGGCTTGAATTTTAACCGCCTCAGGTTTTCTGTCAATCGAAACGGAGCTCCGCCACAGGGGGCCGATCCGCCTTTTGCTTGCTTCGCTCGGGAAAAGGGCTTAGCATTAATCGTTCACATCCACGAAGACCCCCCCCTTCCCGATCAGGAGACGGCTCGATGAACGATTACCGGGTGGAGAAACTGGAAGTCCACGTCACCCTCTTTCTCGCCGACGGCGTGGTGCATGAAGGCATCCTCTTCCTCAGCCCCTTCAGTCCCTCCCACAGCGGACCGCAGCGGATGGTGGAGATGTTTCGCGAGACGGATGTCTTCTTCCCCTTCAAGGATAAAAGCGGCCGCTTCGCTCTGGTCAACAAAAGCTCCATCACCCATGTCCGGTACCCGCTTCAGGACGAAGATACGGAATTCGGCGACCGCAACCGCGTGCGCCTGACCTTCTACGGCGGCGAGCTGCTGGAGGGGGAAATCACCATCGCCATGCCCGCCGGAAAAAGCCGCCTGCAGGATTACGTCAATTCCACCCCCGGCTTTTTCTGTCTCTACAGCTCCGATGCCCACTATATCGTCAATGGCGACCTGATCCGGGAAATCTCCCCCGCCTGAGCCCCGATCCTACAGGTTGAGATAGGCGCGCAGATAGCGGCCGGTGTGGGAGCGGGAATCCCGTGCTACATCCTCCGGCGTGCCGACGACGACAATCTCCCCCCCGCGGCTCCCGCCCTCGGGACCGAGGTCGATAACGTGGTCGGCGGTCTTGATCACGTCGAGGTTGTGCTCGATGATCACCACGGTGTTGCCGCTTTCCACCAACCGTTGGAGCACGTCGAGCAGCTTCTGGATGTCGGCGAAGTGCAGTCCGGTCGTCGGCTCGTCGAGAATGTAGATGGTCCGGCCGGTGGCGCGTTTGCCCAACTCCTTGGCCAGCTTGACCCGCTGCGCCTCGCCGCCGGAAAGGGTGGTGGCGCTCTGGCCGAGCTTGATGTAGCCGAGCCCCACGTCGCGCAGGGTTTCCAGCTTGTTCTTGATGCGCGGAATGTTCTCCAGAAACTTCGCCCCCTGGTTGACGGTCATATCCAGCACCTCGGCGATGCTCTTCCCCTTGTATTTCACCTCCAGCGTTTCCCGATTGTAGCGCGCCCCGCGACAGACCTCGCAGGTGACAAAAACATCGGGCAGAAAGTGCATCTCGATCTTGAGGATGCCATCCCCTTCGCAAGCCTCGCAGCGCCCCCCCTTGACGTTGAAGGAAAACCGTCCCGGTTTGTAGCCCCGCACCTTGGCCTCGGGCAACTGGGCGAAAAGATCGCGAATGTCGGTGAAGACCCCGGTGTAGGTGGCCGGATTGGAGCGCGGCGTGCGGCCGATGGGGGACTGGTCGATGTCGATGACCTTGTCGAGCGACTCCAGGCCGAGAATGTCGTCGACCTTGCCGGCTTTCTCGCGGCTGCGGTAAAGACGCTGGGAGAGCGCCTTGTACAGGGTGTCGATGACCAGGGTCGACTTGCCGCTGCCGGAAACCCCGGTGACGCAGGTCATCACCCCGAGGGGGATTTTCACGTCGATCCCCTTGAGATTGTTTTCCGCCGCGCCTTTGACCTCGATGTAACGCTCGCTTTGCCGCCGCTGGGCCGGCAGGGGAATGGAGAGCTCGCCGGAGAGATAGCGCCCGGTCAGGGACGCCGGGTTGGCGAGAATTTCCTGGGGCGTCCCCTGGGCCACCACCTCGCCGCCGTGGACCCCGGCCGCCGGGCCCATGTCGATGACAAAGTCGGCTTCGAGGATCGTTTCCTCGTCGTGCTCCACCACCAGCACCGTGTTGCCGAGATCTCGCAGCCGCTTCAGGGTTTCCAGCAGCCGCCGGTTATCCCGCTGATGCAGGCCGATGGAAGGCTCGTCGAGGATGTAGAGCACCCCCATCAGGCTGGATCCGACCTGGGTGGCGAGGCGGATACGCTGCCCTTCTCCGCCGGAGAGGGTGCCGGCGGTGCGGTCGAGGGAGAGATAATCGAGGCCGACATGGGAGAGGAAAGAGAGCCGCTCGCGGATCTCCTTGAGGATGCGTCGGGCGATCTCAGCTTCCTGCTTCTCGAAATGCAGCTCGGCGAAAAAGGCTTCCGCCTCGGTGATGGACAGGGCCGTCACCTCGCGGATGTTGCGGCCGCCGACGCGCACGAAGAGCGATTCCTTGCGCAGCCGGGCGCCGTCGCAGGTGGGGCAGGGCATGACGTTCATGAACTGGCCGAGATGCTCCCGCACCCCATCCGAATCGGTCTCGCGGTAACGCCGTTCCAGGTTGGGGATCACCCCTTCGAAGGGTTTGTGGTAATACTGGCGGCGCCCGCCCCCCTGATCAAAGTAGAAGCGCACCTCCTCCTTGCCTGAACCGTGCAGCAAGACCTGGCGCACCCGCTCGGGGAGTTTCTCGAAGGGCTGGTTGATGTCGAAACCATAATGGTCGGCCAGCGCCTCGATCAGCTGAAAGTAGTAGCCGCCGCCCCCTCGCGTCTCCCAGGGGACGATCGCCCCCTCGCGCAGGGAGAGGGCCGGGTTGGGCACCACCGCCTCGGGATCGAAATACATCCGCGTCCCCAATCCCGAGCAATCGGGACAGGCGCCGTAGGGGTTGTTGAAGGAAAACATGCGCGGGGCGATCTCCGGGTAGGAGATACCGCACTCGACGCAGGCGTGCTGTTCGGAAAAGAGCAGGCTTTCGCCGTCGACGACCTCCACCCGCACGATCCCTTCGGCCAGGCGCAGGGCGGTTTCCAGGGAATCAGACAGGCGTCCGCGCACATCCGCCTTCACCACCAACCGGTCGACCACCACCTCGATGGTGTGTTTTTTGTTCTTGTCGAGCGCGATCTCCTCGGCCAACTCAAGCATCTCGCCGTCGATGCGCACCCGCACGAAACCGTCGGCCAAAAGCTGCTTCAACTCCTTGCGATACTCCCCCTTGCGGCCCCGAATGATCGGCGCCAGCAGGAGCAGGCGGGTCTTTTCCGGCAGGGCGAGGATGCGGTCGACCATCTGCTCCACCGACTGGGAGGCAATCTCCTTGCCGCAGGAGGAACAGTGGACGCGGCCGACCCGGGCGTAGAGCAGACGCAGGTAGTCGTAGATCTCCGTCACCGTGCCGACTGTCGAACGGGGATTGTTCGAGGTGGTCTTCTGCTCGATGGAGATCGCCGGCGACAGCCCCTCGATACTCTCCACATCGGGCTTCTGCATCTGCCCAAGAAACTGGCGGGCATAGGCCGAAAGACTCTCGACGTAGCGGCGCTGCCCCTCGGCGTAGATGGTGTCGAAGGCGAGGGTGCTCTTACCGCTCCCGGAAACCCCGGTGATGACCACCAGCTTGTCCCGGGGAATCTCGACGTCGATGCATTTCAGGTTGTGCTCGCAGGCACCTTTGATAACGATTTTATTGGCCATGAAAACCGGTGATTCGTGATGGGTGATTGGTTATAAATGCGCCGCCATCTGTTCGGCCATTTTCACCGCCGCGACCAGGCTTTCGGCGCTGGCTTTGCCGGTGCCGGCGAGGTCGTAGGCGGTGCCGTGGTCAACGGAGGTGCGGACGATGGGCAGGCCCAGGGTGACGTTGACGCCGTCGTCGAAATGGAGGAGTTTCAGGGGGATCAGCCCCTGATCGTGATACATGCAGACCACCGCGTCGTAGCCCCCCCGGACGGCGAAGTGAAAGAGGGTGTCGGCGCTGTGTGGGCCACTGGCGGCGATCCCCTCGGCCTGGGCGCGGGCGATGGCCGGGGCGATCAGGCGCGGTTCCTCGTCGCCGAACAGCCTTTGCTCCCCGGCATGGGGATTGAGGGCCAGCACCGCGATGCGCGGCTCTTGCCGCCCGAAGAAGCGGCGGAAGGCGGCATCGGTGATGCGGATCGTTTCCAGGATCTCCCCTTCGCTGAGCACCCGCGGCACCTCGGCCAGGGCCAGATGGGTCGTCACCAAACAGACCTTGAGACGTTCGCCGGCGAGCATCATCACCACCTTGCCGACGCCGCAGCGCTCGGCCAGCAGCTCGGTATGGCCGGGAAAATCGCAGCCGGCGGCATGAATCGCCGCCTTGCTGATCGGCGCCGTGACCATGGCCGCCACCTCGCCGGAAAGACAGGCGTCGCAGGCCCATTCGATGTAGCGGAGCATGGCCCGGCCGCAGGGGATATCGGAGCGACCGTAGATCAGCTTGTCCGCCGCCAACTCCGACAGCGGCACGACGTCGAGGGCGCGCCCGGCGAAGACGAGTCGTAGCCGCTCGCCGACCGGCACAACCTCGCAGGGGACACCAAAGACCGTCGCTGCCCGGCGCAGCACCGCTGGATCCCCAGCCACCCACAGGGGACGCGAGAGGGCATCGAAAGCCCCCTCCAGCAGAGCCTTGACGATGATTTCCGGACCGATCCCGGTGGGGTCGCCCTGGGTGATGACAAGCGGTCGCTGCATGAAAAACTCCTGATTTCGCTCAAGCACCGGACAGGGGACCAGTATAGTTCAAACCCCGAAAGATGGATGAAATAAAAAAGCCCCGCCGGCAAAGGCGGGGCTTTTGCTCATCGTCGGCAAAACTTCCGCTACTCCCGGATATCGATACGGGCCGATTTGCGCAGGCCCTCGGCCCAGCTTTTGAACGCCCCGTCGGTCTTCTGCTCGGTGAGGGTTTTGGCGATTTCATCCTTGACGGCGTCGAACTGCCGCACCGAGCCGGCATCACGCTCGACCACCTTGAAAAGATGGAAGGCCTCAGGGGTCTCAACCGGTTCGCTGACCTCCCCTGCCGTGAGACCCTTCACCGCTTCGGCGAAGGCTGCGGTCAGCTCCTCTTCGGCGAAACGCCCCATGTCCCCCCCCTGGGCCCGTCCGTCCCCGGAATAGTTCGCCAGCAGCACCATGAAATCCTCACCGCCCCGCACCCGCTCCCGCGCCTCTCGGGCCCGGGCCCGCACCGCCTCGACCTCTTCGCCGCTGGGGCGATCGGGCAGGGGAAAAGTGATACGGGCGAGATGGACCATCGGCTCCTGCCGGTAATCGTCGATATGCTCGCGGAAGTAGTCGAGCATCTCCTGCTGGGTGACATCGACCTTGCTCTTGACCTCGCGGCCGAGAAGCTTGAAGCGCAGAATCTGTTCCCGCAGCTTCTCCTGATAAGCATCGAACTCCATCCCCTGCAGCCTCAGGGCTTCGATCAGTTCCTCGCGAGTCAGCTGGTTCTGCAAGAGGACATCGCCGATGGCCGCCTCGATCTCTTCCTTACTTACCTCCAGCCCCAGCTCCTTGACCCGTTGCCGCACCAGGGTTTCCTCGATCAGGCTGTTCAACGCCCGCTGGCGCAGTTCGCTCAGCTGTTCAGGGGCCATAAGGGCCTGGGCCTCGGCGCCCATCTGCCGCTTTTCCAGCTCCTGTTCGATCTGATGCTGGGTGATGATGTCCGTGTTGACCACGGCGACAATGCGGTTGACGGTTTGCGCGCCGAAAAGCGTCGCGGGAAAGAGCGCCAACATGGCCAAAAGGGCCAGAAAACGATTCATCGTTTATCCTCGGATGGAAAGTGATAGGTCGGCCGATGGGAACCGACCTCGGCCGGAAATAGATCAGTCGAACAGCGACCAGTTGATGGAGATGGCCGCCCGCTCGCGCAGACCCCGCAGCCATTCCTGATAGGCTTCTTCCTCGGCGCGCTCGCGCAGCCGCGCGCGAATTTTATCCCGGGACTCGTCCAGGGAGACTTGCAAAGCCGGGCGACGTTCCAAGAACTGGAAAAGATGATAACCGTACTCGCTTTGCACCAGACCGCTCAGATCCCCCGCGGCCATCTCCCAGACGGCCGAGTCGATCTCGGGCGGCATTTCCCCCTGGGCAAAAAATCCGAGGTCCCCCCCTTCTTCGCCATCGGGAGAGAGGGAATGGCGCCGGGCCAGCTCGGCAAAATCGACGCCCGCCTGCAGCTCCGCCAGCAGCCGTTGCCCTTCGGCCTCGTCCGCGACCAGAATCTGCCGCACCCGAACCTGCTCGGGTTGGGCGAACTCTTCGGCATGCTCCCGATAGTAGGCGGAGACCTCGTCGTCGCTGACCTCGACCTCGTCCTGAACCGTCAGGCGCGCGACCTTTTCCATCAGCAGGCTTTCTTCCAGCTCACGCCGCCAGGCCTTTTCATCGAGACCGCGGGCCTTCAACCCGGCATGAAATTCCTCCTCGGGGTAGCCGCTACGCACCTCGGCTTCGGCTGCCGCCAACTCCGCTGCCGTCAGGGAGACAGCGAGGCGCTCCGCTTCCGCCAGGGACAGTTCGCGGTCAACGATGCGAACGAGAAAGGTCCGCTCCAACTCGGCCCGCTCTTCGGCGCCAAGCTGCTGGTCCTGGGGAAGCGTCTTGGCAAAGCGCTCCTGAAATTCGCCGTGACTCACCTCGCGGCCATTGACCTTGAGCAGCACCTGCGGCGAAGCCTCTCCCCGCTCACGACAGCCGAAAAGCATCAGCCCGAAGAGGAGCAGCAGGAGTACTCGATAGCGGCCCATGACCATGAAATCCTCGCGCGGAAGACCCCGACGTGAAGGCTTGAAAAAGAGAAAAACAACGAATTCCAAAGGGAAAGCTAGCACAGCTAGAGAAATTGCTGCAATTCTTTTTTCGCCGCCGCCAGCACCTCTTCCGCCGCCAGCTTGCCGGTGCGCACCGACAGGCGATAGTCAGGAGAGAAACGATATTTGCCCGGCTCATCCATGAGCTTGAGAATCTTCTCCGGTGGCACCGGCGTACCGGCATGGAAGGCAAAGAGCAACTGACGCCCGTCGTATTCGGCCTGCTCGACCTTGAGCCGCTTCATCAGTACCCGCAGCTTCATCACCTCGATCAAGAGCGTTGCCGGCTCGGGCAGCTCACCGTAGCGGTCACGCAGCTCGTCGGCAAGGTCGTAAAGCTCCTCCACAGCCTCGGCGGCGGCCAGCTGCTTGTAGAAAACCAGGCGCTGGTTGGGATCGGGGAGATATTTTTCCGGCAAAAAGGCCGACAGCCCCAGGCGCACCTCGGGGTCGATCTTTTCCTCCCGCTCCAGGCCTTTGAGCTCATCGATCGTCTCTTCCAGCAGTTCGGTATACATCTCGAAGCCGATGGCAGCGATCTGTCCGGCCTGGCGGGCGCCGAGCAGGTCGCCGGCGCCGCGCAGTTCGAGATCGTGGGAGGCGACACGGAAACCGGCGCCGAGCTCGGTGAGATCCTGCAAGACCCGCAGCCGCTCGCGAGCCTCGCGGGTCAGGCTCCCCTCGCCGGGGATGAGCAGGTAGGCGTAGGCGCGGTGACGGCTGCGCCCGACCCGGCCGCGCAGCTGGTAAAGCTGGGAGAGACCGAAGCAGTCGGCGCGGTTGATGATAATGGTGTTGGCCCGGGGGATGTCGATGCCGTTTTCGATGATGGTGCTGCAGACCAGTACCTGGGCCTTCCCCTCGATGAAGTCGACCATCACCTGTTCCAGCGCCTTTTCCCCCATCTGCCCGTGGCCGACGATGATTTTCGCCTCGGGGACGAGGGTGCGCAGAAATTCAGCCATCGCCTCGATGTTCTTCACCTGGTTGTGGACGAAGAAGACCTGACCGCCCCGGCGCAGTTCGCGCAGAATCGCCTCGCGGATCAGATCGTCGTCGAAGCGGGTGACGTAGGTGCGCACCGCCAGGCGGTCCACTGGCGGGGTCTCGATCACCGAGAGATCGCGCATTCCCATCATGCTCATGTGCAGGGTGCGGGGGATGGGGGTGGCGGTGAGGGTGATGACATCGACCTCGGCGCGCAGCTTCTTCAGCCGCTCCTTGTGGCTGACGCCGAAGCGCTGCTCCTCGTCGATAATGACCAGGCCGAGATTCTTGAAACGCACGTCCCGCTGCAAGATCCGGTGGGTGCCGATGAGGATGTCGACCTGGCCGGCGGCGGCGCGTTCCAGCACCTGTTTCATTTCGGCCGGGCTGCGGAAGCGGGAGACCATATCGACCTCGACCGGATAGCCCTTGAAGCGTTCGCGGAAGGTCTCCCAATGCTGACGGGCGAGAACCGTGGTCGGCACCAGTACCGCCACTTGGCGACCATCGAGGGCGGCGCGAAAGGCGGCGCGGATCGCCACCTCGGTCTTGCCGTAGCCGACGTCGCCGCAAACCAGGCGGTCGACAGGGCGCGGTGACTCCATATCGGCCAGCACCTCCTGAATCGCCTGTAGCTGGTCGGGGGTTTCCTCGTAGGGAAAGGCCGCCTCGAACTCACGGAAAACCCGGTCCGGCGGGCTGTAGGCAAAGCCCTGACTCAACTCCCGGCGGGCGTAGATCTTGAGCAATTCCCGGGCCAGTTCCTCGACGGCAGCGCGGGCCTTGAACTTGGCCTTCTCCCAGGCACCCCCCCCCATCTTGTCGAGGCGCGGCGTCTGCCCCTCGCCGCCGACATATTTCTGGACCTTCTCGATGCGCTCCACCGGCAGGTAGAGCTTATCGCCGCCGGCGTATTCGAGATGGAGGAAATCCCCTTCGCTCGGCCCCATACTGAGGTGTAACAAGCCGTGATAACGGCCGATGCCGTGGTCGGCGTGAACGACGTAATCCCCCTCCTTGAGCTCCGCCAGGGAAGAAAGGAGGGCGCGCACATCCTTGCGTGGCCGTCGCCGCACCCGCTGGCCGAAGATCTCCTCCTCGGTGACCACCGCCAGTTTTTCGTCCGGCAGACGGAAGCCGTCGGCCAGCTCCCCAAGGGTGATGACGAGATCCCCGGGGCGCAATCTCTTGCAGGAAACCGTCGGGTCGAAGTCGGGATGCATCCCCTCGGGCGCGAGCAGGTCGATGAGCCGTTCGGCCTGCCCCTGCTGATGGCAAACCAGCAGGGTGCGCCAGCCCGCCTCGCGCCACTGGCGCAACTGCGCGGCCAGCGCCGCGAAGCCGCCGGCCTCACGCAAGCGGCCGTGGATGTCGCCGTTACCGAAGACGTTGAGGCGGTAGCGCTGCCGCCCCTCGTCCAGGCGCAGCACGTCAAGGGGGGAAAAATCCTGGCGGCGACGCAAGGTCAATTCCCGCTCCAGCTCCGCCGGGGTCAGATAGAGCTCCGTCGCCTCGACATAGGGCTCCTCGCGGCGAGCCTGGCGCGCCACCCCCTCGGCGACTTCGGCGGCGAACTCGTCGCCGGCCTGCTCCACCGCCGGCGGATCGAGAATCACCCAGCGCCCCTTGGGGGCGTAGTCGAAGAGGCTGTCGAGCCGTTCGTGAACCAAGGGGAGGAGAAACTGGCGACCGGGGGCGAGCAGTCCCTCCCGCGCCTCTTCCAGCACCGCCTCGCGCAGGGTGCGGGGCAGGCCGAGGAGATCACAGCGCTCCTTGAGCCGCCGGGAGAAGGTCGTCAGAAACTCGCCGGTCAGGACCATCTCCCGTGCCGGCAAGAGCCGCAGCTCCTTGAGTTCGGTGCCGGCGGAACGCTGGCTGACGGGATCGAAAGGACGCAGCCGCTCCAGGCTGTCGCCGAAAAACTCGAGCCGCACCGGTTGCGGCAGGGACGGGGGGAAGATGTCGAGGATGTCGCCGCGCAGCGAGAAGGTGCCGCGATCCTCCACCAGCGGCACGGCGTTGTAGCCGAGGCGCAGCAGCAGGGCGGTCAGCTCATTACGGGCATAATCTTCGCCGGCGCGCAGACTCGCGCTCAACGTCCCCAGCACTTCGCGGGGGATGACCCGCTGCAAGAGTGCCCGCGCCGTCGTCACCACCGCCCGCGCCCGCCCTTCGTGCAGGGCCGCCAGGGCCGCAAGGCGGCTCGCCTCGACCTCGGGATGGGGGCTCAGCGGCTCGTAGGGGCGGATCTCCCAGTGGGGGAAGAAGAATACTTCGTCCGGGCGACCGTGGTAGAAGGCGAGGGCGGCGGCACAGCGTTCCGCCTCGCGGCCGTCGGCGGCAACCACCAGCAACGGCTCGGCCAACGTCGCCAGTTCCGCCGCCAGCAGATAGGCGCCGCTGGAACCGAGCAGCCCCAGCACTTCGAGGCGGGTGGCGCCGGCGCTCAGACCGTCGAGGACCGAGCGGATGGTGGCATGGGCGACTTCCGGCGCTTGCGGCGACTGATCCATGGCTTTAAGCTTGTCCTAAAAAAACGGGGCGTGCCGAACACGCCCCGCATGATGATTTCTTCGGCGAAAACCCGGTCAGTCCCGGGGGATGGCCAGCATCCGCTCGAGGGCGACTCGCGCCTTCTCCCGCACCTCGTCCGGTACGGTGACCCGGGGACTCAAGGTCTGCAGGCTTTTCAGCACATCCTCCAGGGCGGTCAGCTTCATGTTGGGGCAGATCAGGCGCCGCGAGGGGAGGATGAATTCCTTGTCGGGATTCTCCAGGCGCAGTCGGTAGAGGATGCCCGCCTCGGTGCCGACGATGAATTTTTTCGCCGGATTGCTCTTGGCGAAGCCGTACATGCCGGTGGTGGAACAGATATGATGGGCCAGGGCAAGAATCTCCGGGGTGCACTCGGGATGGGCCATGAAGAGGGCGTCGGGATGCTCGGCCAGGGCCTGTTTCACCTCTTCCACCGCCAGGCGATCATGGGTCGGACAGTAGCCTTCCCAGAAATGGCACTTCTTGTCGGTGTTGGCGGCGATGTAGCGGCCGAGGTTGCGGTCGGGGACGAGAATCACTTCGTCGGCATCGAGGGAGTTGACCACCTTGACGGCGTTGGCGCTGGTGCAGCAGATGTCGCTTTCGGCCTTGACCACCGCCGACGAGTTGACGTAGGTCACCACCGGCCGTCCGGGGAGCCGGGCCTTCATCTCACGCAGGCCCTCGACGGTGACCATGTCGGCCATCGGGCAGCCGGCGTCGGGACGGGGCAGGAGGACGATCTTCTCCGGTGCCAGAATCGCCGCGCTTTCGGCCATAAAATGAACGCCGCAGAAAACGATCACCTTGCGCTCGGTGCGCGCCGCTTCCAGCGACAGGGCCAGGGAATCGCCGGTAATGTCGGCCACGGCCTGAATCTCGTCGCGCTGGTAGTTGTGCGCCAACAGCAAGGCATCGCGTTCCTCGGCCAGCCGGCGAATTTCCTTGAACATTTCTTCCTGAGTCATAGGCCACCTTCCATCGCCGTGCGGCAAAGAGCTTGCAAAGTCGCCGTATACTAGTTTAAAAGTCCTGATATGTCAAACCCTTATCGAATCCCTTTGGTCTTGACAGGGACAGGGGAGAAGGGATAATCTCGGCACGCTTGTCCCACATCCCGCCCCCCATATCCCAAGGATTCTTTTATGTTCGGTATCGGCATGCCCGAGCTTCTGTTGATTCTGGCTGTAGCCCTGATTGTCATCGGCCCGAAAAAACTTCCCGACATGGCCCGCGCCCTCGGTCGCGGCCTGTCCGAGTTCCGCAAAGCCACCGACGAACTGAAAAACACCCTGAACGAGGAAAGCCGGGCCGAGCAAAAGCCCGAGTCGCTACCGTCCCCCGCCCGCGAGACCACGCCGCCGCCGGTGACGACCTCCAACCCCTATGTCGACGGTACCAGTGCCGAGCTCGACGAGCTCACCCCCGGCCCAGAGGAGGCGACTCGCCCGGAAACCAAGGACCCCACCCATGGCGGATGATCAGCTGCCTCTCACCACCCATCTTGAAGAGCTGCGCAAACGCCTGATTATTGCCGCCTCCGCCTGGATCGTCGCTTTCCTCGGCTGCTACAGCTTTGCCGAAAAGCTTTTCCAGTACATTGCCGAGCCGGTCCGGGTGGCCCTGCCCGAAGGCAGCTCGCTGGTCTTCATCAATGCCACCGAGCCCTTCTTCACCTATCTCAAAATCGCCGCCATCGCCGGGGTATTGGTCGCTCTGCCCGTTATTCTCTGGCAGTTCTGGGCCTTTATCGCCCCCGGTCTCTACGGCCACGAGAAACGTTTCGCCATCCCCTTCGTGCTGGTCAGCTGCATGTTTTTCGCCGCCGGCACCTATTTCGGCTTTGTCTACGTTTTCCCCACCATCTTCACTTTTCTCATCGGCTACGGCACCAGCGTCGCCGGCATCAGCGCCATGCTCTCCATGGGCAGCTACCTGACCCTCTCGACCCGGCTGCTTTTCGCCTTCGGCCTCGTTTTCGAGCTACCGGTGGTCATCTTCTTCCTTGCCCGCATGGGGGTGGTCGACCACATCTGGCTGCGCAAAAACCGCAAATTTGCGATCCTTTGTGCCTTCATCGTCGGCGCCGTCCTCACTCCACCCGACGTCTTCTCCCAATCCGCCATCGCATTTCCCTTCATCATTCTCTACGAAGTCGGCATCCTCGCCGCCCGCTTCTTCGGCAAGAAAAAGGTCGAACCGGAAGAAGAGGATGATGAAGGCGAGGAGGAGAAGCCACCGGAAAACACCGACTGAAAACATTCCTATAACAAGCAAAAACGCCCGTGGCCGAAAATGGCAACGGGCGTTTTTTGTTGGGGGTTCAAGCTGAACGCTGGGGGATGAGGGAGGAAAAGTGGAAGGGTTCAAGAAACGACACTTCCTTTTGTCTCTCATCAGCATCGCCCAGGTTACAGAGCGATGCAAATAGAACAACAAGGTTACACTGGGGAAAGCGGTAAAACGATGGCTCCCGAGCTTAGGTTTCTTCATTATTGATGGATCAGTCGGTCCCGGAAATTAACAAATTTCCCTGGCTGTCCTTCCTTTTTGGACCACCGCTCAATTTCGGCCAGATCGATGTCGTTGGATCTGCCGACAAGTAGCGCTTGTTCCAGACACTCCAGATCGTTCCAGTGGAAGTAGGCCGCTAATCGATCCTTGACACAGTCCGTCGGCGACAAGGCCACCAAAGTTCCCGTATCGTAACTCAGCACCTTGAGGCTCTGCGGCGGTTCGTCGCCAACCGCCAGGGGACCGGCGGGAAACTCAAGGAAAATCTTCGTTTCCGGATGTCTGAAATAACGGCCTTGCTCCTGAAAGTCGATCTCGGCCAGCGCCGCTTTCAACTTGCGTCGCCCGGAAGAAATGTTTTCGATAAAGTCCAGATCGTCGGA
This sequence comes from Desulfuromonas acetexigens, assembly GCF_900111775.1. Taxonomy (NCBI): domain Bacteria; kingdom Pseudomonadati; phylum Thermodesulfobacteriota; class Desulfuromonadia; order Desulfuromonadales; family Trichloromonadaceae; genus Trichloromonas; species Trichloromonas acetexigens. The sequence continues at coordinate 296,307 of NZ_FOJJ01000037.1, forward strand.
AACATACTTGCCGGCGGCATAGATGGAAACACACCCTCCCCCCGTAAGAACCACGTCAATTTCCTTCCGTTGCAGATGAGAGCAGACGTAAGCCGCCAACTCACCCATTCCCATATCAGCTATCGCTTTCATAGAGGTTTCCCCGCTCTCCGGGGACGGCGCCTTCCCATCATCAGCCGGTCTTTTTCTTCTTCCGGATAAAAAGCCAGCGCCCTTTCCAGGATCGTCTTGAGTTCCTCAAGAAAGGGATAGCGCGGATTAAAGGCATACAGGCGGGTGTTTCCAAGCAGACGACTGTACAGCACCCCTCCCGCCTCCAGTTTCTCGAACTGGTTTTGGATCGACCGCAAATCGACGGCATAGAACTTGGCCACCTCGCGCGGGTAGCCTTCTTCCCTGGCAAGGATGTAGAGCAGAACCTTTTCCCGGTTGACGGTGCCGAATAAAGCTTCAAGCATTGCTGGCCTCGCTAGTGACGTAATGACTCCGTCAGTTGATTTACTATTTACGTCATTCTAAGCTCTGATGTCTCCTCAAGCAATGCTATTTTCTTCCTCCAGATCGACAGCGAGCCGGCTCCGTTTTGAGGCTTACCAAGGTGACAGGAGCGGGTTTTCGTGATCTCTTCGCTGCCGTCGGAATTCCTCGTTTACCGGTAGGGACCACTGACCCCGTCGCCCAGGGTTACAGCGGAAAGAGCAGCGGCAGCAAAGCAATGCATATGAGCAGCACGATCAGGGTGAAGGGGACGCCGACACGGAGGAAATCGACAAAGCGATAATTGCCGGGACCAAGGACCAAAGTGTTGACCGGCGAAGAGATGGGCGTCATGAAGGCAGCGGAGGCGGCCAGCGCGACCGTCATGGCAAAGGGGTAGGGGGAGACTCCGAGCTCTTGAGCCACGCCGATGCCGATGGGGGCCATCAGTACGGCGGTGGCGGTATTGGAAATGAACAGGCCGATAACGGCGGTGAGCAGGAAGAGCGCCGCCATCACCACCCGGGGGCCGGCGTCGCCGACGAGGTCGAGCAGGGCCGCCACGAAAAAGTCGATCCCTCCGGTTTTCTGCAGGGCCAAGGCGAAGGGGAGCATCCCGACAATCAATATGAGGCTTTGCCAGTGGATGGAGCGATAGGCGCTCTCCATATCGATGCAGCGAAAGGCGCCCATCAGCATGCAGCCGAGAAGGGCGGCAATGACGTTGGGAACCAGCCCACTGATCATCAAAGCGATAGTCGCAGCGAGACCGATGAGGGCAAAAGGGGCCTGACGCAGGGCCGGCGCGGCTTCGTCGAACTCGGCGGGGAGATTGAGCAGTAAAAAATCGTGGCTCTGCGAACGCAACTGGCGAATGGATTTCCAGGTGCCGGCAATGAGCAGCGTATCCCCCAGTTTCAGCTTTTCGCGCAGCAGATTTTCTCCCAGGGGCTCGCCTTTACGCCGGATCCCCATGACGCTGATCCCCCGTTGCGAGCGCAGTTGCAGATCGAGCACCGACTTGCCGATGAGGAACGATTCGGGGGGAAGCAGCAGTTCGGCCATCCCCAACTCCCGTGACAGATCGTCGCGAAAGCCGCTCTCGCTCAGCCCCAGTTCGGCCCGAAACGCCTCGACACTGATGGGGGCGCAGGTAAAGTCGATGATGATAATGTCACCGGCAAGCAACTCCCGGTTGGCGGAGGGTCGCAGCATGACCCGGCGGAACTGGCGCTGGCGTTCGATGGAGACGATATTGGCCAGGTAGCGCTTGCGCAGTTCCACTTCGCCGAGCGTTTGCCCCACCAGCGGGGAATCGGGCTCGATGCGCATGCGATGAACGCGATCGAGAATCCGATATTCCCGCGCCAGATCCATCAACCGGCGGCGCTTTTCGGGTGCGCCTTCACCTTCCTTGCGACCGCCGATCCGGCCCTGCATCGCCAGCATGTAACCGACGCCGCAGAGGAGCACGACCAGACCCATCGGGGTGAAATCGAAGAAGGCGAAGCCTTCGTACCCGGCGCGGCCGAGTTCGGCATTGACGATCAGGTTGGGCGGCGTGCCGACCAGGGTAAGCATGCCGCTGATGAGACCGGCGAAGCACAGGGGCATCATCAGGCGACTTCGGCTCACGCCGATACGACCGGCGACGCTCAGGGTCACGGGGATGAAGATCGCGACGACGCCGGTGGAACTCATGACCGAACCGAGGACGGCGACCGCCAGCATCAACAGCACCAACACTCGGGTTTCGCTCTTTCCCGCCTTGTCGACCAGCCAGTCGCCGACCCGCAAGGCGATGCCGGTACGGACCAGGCTTTCGCCGATGACAAAAAAGGCGGCGATAAGAATGACGCTGGGCTCGCTGAACCCGGCCAGAGCTTCCCCAGCATCGAGGATGCCGCTGAGGACCAGAGCAAGGAGAGCGAGTAGCGCCACCGCGTCCATGCGCGGACGGTTGGCGACGAAGGCGGCGATGCAAAGGGCGAGAAGGCCCAGAACCCACAGTGTTTCGGCATTCATGACGGACAACCCGGGGTAAGGGGTGGGAAGGATGAGACACGTTTTCTGCCGTACTCTACCCCGAAGCGGCTTGACAAGGCAAACCGGGGGAGGGAAATGGCGACTGGAAGGGCAGCAATACTTTTGCGGTTATGCCGACGGCCCTCCGGAAGGGAGCCTTGCCGGAAAGGACAAATGCACGAAATCCCTTGAGACGCCACCAGTTCCAGATTTCCATTGCAACAAAAACGCCCGTCGCCATTTACGGCCACGGGCGTTTTTGTTCATCAATGCTTGCGCGCAGTGCCGAGAAGCTATTTCTTCTTGAAAAAACCGACCTTGCCAAGGATGAAAATCAGCAGCGCGGCGCCGGCGATGGCGATGACAAAGCGAAGGATACCGCCGGCGGGGGCGATGCCGAGCATTCCGGCGAGCCAGAAGCCCAGGGACGAACCGACCAACCCGACCAAGACATTGGCGATCATGCCCATCTGCGCGTTGGTCTTCATGACGATACTCGCCAGCCAGCCGACCAGGCCGCCAATAATCAAAGAAACGATGAAACCCATCTTTATCCTCCCTGAATAATTAGATAATTTTCTGCATCAACCCGGGCGTCAACTCAGTCGAGCAGTTCCGCGGGCACATTCCCGCCGTTGGCGGCGATGCGGGCAAGCACGGTTTTGTGCAGCCACATGTTCATCTTCGCCGAATCGCCCATCAAATCGGCGGGACAGCCCAACTCTACGGCCAGCTCCTTGCGCGCCGCGAAGCTGCTGTCGATTTCGAGTAGTTTCAACAGGTCGACAATAGACGTCCGCCAGTTGAGCTTCTGCGGATTCGCCGCCGCCCGTTGCTCCAGTTGGGCGACCACGTCGACCACGGCGACCGGCTTGGGTGACGACGGAGCGGCCGGAGCCACGGTGGACGCCGTAGCGCCAGGAGTTGGCGCGGCCTCCGCAGTATCGCTGCCGATGCCGAGCTTGGCGAGAATTTTACTGAAGAATCCCATGGTTCTCTCCTTTGCTGGTGAGGTTAAGGGTAGCGCCTGCCGGATTGCCGACGGGGTGTGTTTTAGTACGACCAGGCCGATGAAGCGGCCGTCTAAACGATAAAAACCGCCAGCGGACAAAATCCCGAAGCGGCACGGCAACGAATCATCCCCCGGCAACATCAACCACAACAGGCAAAATCAATGCATTAAGCGTAACGCAAGCATGGCCGTTCGACAAGGTCGAGGCCGGAAAAAGACCGGAGGCATGCCGGAGATGACGGATTGGGAAGAAGGGCGGGGGGGGCAAATGTGTTTTAATTCAAGGGTGACATCGCTGGCTACCACTAGTTCTTCGACTCTTTGCGCAGCCTTCGCAGGAACTCAGAGTCCAGGTCACTTGCTTCCGTATACAGCACGACTTCTGACCACTTCTTTGTGTTCAAGGTCGACATGGTTTTATTGCGAAGGAAAACCCGCCCCTCGCGCTCTCCGATGAACTCAGTAAAATGCATGCTCTGTTGATGTCTCTTTTCATATTCTGCCTGAAAATCCGCCCCGGTTATGTGCTGTGACGCCCCCTGACAAGCGCACACCACCATAGCGATCAGAAGGAACAGGACGACGGCGATTTGTTTCATTTAATTCATTGGCCTCGAATTCGTGGTTTCACCGGCATGGCGCAACCGCGATTTCCCGAGTGAAGATAGCAGTCATGCTTTCCCGCCAGGTCCGTAGTGGAAACCGTTGTTGGGGCTTGTTCTTCATGGTTTCAGGCCTTGCTTTCCAAATGCATTGATGATTGCATCAGCCAAGTCTGAAAAATACTCCCTCCTACTCTTTGGGGGTACCCCTGTCAGGCGAACGAAAATCGGCGCCAGATCTCTGATGTTGACCGTCGCTGAGATGCCGCGTTTAGCAAGGAGTGACTCCCGTACCGTCGTGAACTCGCCGAGCTGCCCATGCAGTTCATTGATGAACTCGAAACCAAAATCCGCGAATCGATACCGATGCTCGTTTGATTCTTCGGCGGTCCGGCACGGGACACCGCTAAGTTCCACCGTCAGTCCGGAATAGGTGCCGACCAAGTCTGGAAGAATCTCGTCATGCCAACGTGGTTTCTTGAATAGGTTCATTCAGTCTTGTCGGCCCCAACGTGAGGACCCAAAAGGTGACAGATTGAGGACCCAACACAAAAAGGGTAGAGTAGAGAGCAGGTTTTACCCTGCCCTCCCTCATCAAACCGTGCATGCGGTTTTCCCGCACACGGCTTTCCGATGTTCTTCACCGCAAGGCATGCGCCCTCTTCCAACCCGCTGAGGTCGGC